>CAMCKZ010000038.1 GCA_945875545.1 Polyangium aurulentum
GCCAGCGGCGACTACCCATTTCTTGCAGCTTCCATGATGAGTCGCATCTGCTTGCAGGCCGAGTCGTCACCGTACACCGAGGCTCCGCAACATGCCTCGCGCGCCACCGCGATTCCCGAAGCCGTCGCGCGCGGTGCCGTGAATACCGCGCGCGAAATAGGTGCAAAGTACATCATTGCCTTCACCGAGAGCGGCTGGAGTGCGCACAACGTGAGTCTTGCGCGCCCGCCGATGCCCATCATCGCTTTTTCTCCAAACCAGCGAACGCTCCGGCGCACTGCTTTGTATTGGGGCGTACTGCCGCGCGAAATGCCCAACATCACCGACTCCGATCGCCTCGTCGACTGGTGCACCGCGGATCTCCTGGCCTCGGGTTTGGCCTCGCCGGGCGAGCGCGTGGTCATCGTATTCGGCGCGCCGATGGGCGTGTCGGGCAGCACCAACACCATCCGCGTTCACATCGTCGGCTAGGTGGGTCGGTCGGTCGAGTCGTCGACAGGAACACCTTTTCGTGGTTTCATTGCCCCCATGGAGTGCTCATGATTCGCGCGCGTCTTTTCAAGGTTTCCGCCCCACCGGTTTTCTCCTTGGCGCTTTCGCTGCTTGCGGCGGGTTGCGCTGATTTGCCCGCAAGCCAGGCACCCACCGTGCAAGGCGGCGACGAGGCGGCGAAAGAAGGCGCGAAAGCTGTGGTCGTGACCCGCATGTGCGACGAGGGCGACGGCGTCGCCTGCGCCGACTTGGCTGTGCGCCACTTGCAAGGCAGGGGCGTTTGGAAAGACGAGGCCAAGGCGCTCGATCTTTTCGAGAAGGCTTGCGTCGCTTCATCAAGCCTCGGCTGCACGCATCTTGCCCTGGCGTACGAGCGTGGGCGCGGCGTGGCGCAAGACTACGCCAAGGCCAAAGAGCTTTACGAAAAGGCCTGCAATCAGCAGGGCGGCGAAGCTTGCACCCATCTGGCAAAATTTTACCAAGTTGGCATCGGCACCGAGCGCGACGAAGGCAAAGCCGCCGCACTTTATGAGCGTTCCTGCGCCTCGGGAGAGCCGGTGGCGTGCAACCAATTGGGCCAGGTTTACCGCGAGGGCAAGGGCGTCGGTGCCAACGCAAAAAAGGCCGTCGAACTCTTTGAACGCTCCTGCATGTCGGGCAACGGTTTTGCGTGCGTCAGCGGCGGGCGGGCCTACCAGTCGGGCGAAGGAGTCCCGGTGCGCGTCGATGCGGCGGCCCGGCTTTTCGAGATCGGCTGCAAGAGCGAGTCGCGGGCAGGTTGCGTCGAGTTGGCGCGGCTTTACGAGCTGGGCCTCGGCGTGCCCAAAGACGTGGAAAAAGCCAAGACTTTCTACGCGCGCGCCTGCGAAAAAGAGTCGGCCTGGTGCGCCACCGCACCGGCTCCATCCGACCCTCGCTAGTCCGTTTTTCAGCCTCGTTTACGCCGCGATCAGCCCTCGGGTACGCCTCGTTTACGCCTCGATGCGCGCCACATGGAGGGGGCGCACGTCGGGTTTTTCGTCGCCGATAACGTATGCAGACTGCATGCGCCCAAGAACCTTGTCCGCGTCACTTGTATGATGCACATGAATTTTTGCGAGCGCATCTCCGGCAGTCACCGCCATCCCGCTCTTGATCAAGACCGAGATGCCCACCGCGTGATCGACGACGTCTTCGGCCCGCTGCCGCCCGGCACCGAGAAGCACGCTCGCGAACCCAATTGCCTTCGCGTCAATGCTTTGCACAAAGCCCGACGACGAAGCGCGGAGCACGACCTCCTCTTTCGCCACGGCGAGGCGGGACGGGTCGGCCACGACGCGCGGATCGCCGCCCTGGGCTTCGATCATTCGTTCAAAACATCGCGCGGCTTTTCCTGAGGAAATAACCTCGTGAATAACCCTTCGCGCCTCGGCATCGGTCGCCGCTTTTCCGCCCATGCGAATCATCTCGATGGCCAAGAGCTCGGTGCACGCCACCACATCGGCGGGCCCTCGCCCGTGCAGAACCTCGATGGCTTCTTGCGTCTCGTTGGCGTTGCCTACCGCGATGCCCAAGGGGTCATCCATTTGCGTGAGGTGTGCAACTACTTTTTTTCCGGCGCTCGTTCCCACGCGCACGAGGGCGGTGGCGAGTGCCCGCGCTTTTTCTTCCGTGGACATGAAAGCGCCCCGCCCGACTTTGACATCGAGCACGAGGCCATCGATGCCCTCCGCGAGCTTCTTGGAAAGGATGGATGCGACGATGAGCGGAATGCATTCCACCGTAGCCGTCACGTCGCGAAGCCCGTAAATTCGCTTGTCAGCCGGTGCTAGGTCGGACGTCTGGCCGATCAGACACACCCCCACGTCGCGGACGATTTCTCGAAATTTACCAATGGGTAAGTCGGTACGAAAACCGGCGATCGCTTCCAATTTGTCGAGGGTTCCGCCCGTGTGCCCAAGGCCGCGACCGCTGATCATCGGTACGGGCACGCCCGCTGCTGCCACGATGGGAGCCAAACACAGGCTCACTTTATCGCCGACCCCTCCGGTGGAATGCTTGTCGACCTTGAGGCCGGGCACGTCGTCGAGGGTGATAACCGTGCCCGAATGGAGCATGGCCTGGGTGAGCGCCACGCATTCGTCGTCGTTGAGTCCGTTCAGAAATGACGCCATCAGCCACGCGCTCATCTGATAATCCGCAACATCTCCGCTGCAATATGCGCGCACGAAGCGCTGGATTTCCTCGCGCGAAAGAGGCAACTTGTCGCGCTTGGCGGCGATGATTTCGACAAACGATCGTTCCATGACCCCGAGCTTCTACCCGACGTTTCGTTCCTTGGCGCTGGCTCTTCTGCTCGGAGGCCTAAGCTCCTGTACGAAAGGTTCCGCAGAGGAGAAATCCGTCTTCGTGCCCGCAGACCGGGCCGCGATGCAGCGTGAAACGGCCCTCCTCTTCGTGGCCAGTCGCGATGCGAACACCGATGCGAACGCCGTTGCGAACGCGCCTGCGAACACCGATGCGAACGCGCCTGCGAACACCGATGCGAACGCGCCTGCGAATGGCGCGCCGCCGCCAAAAAATTTCGCGTTGCCTCCGGGCCATCCCGCACCGCACCTTGCGCTGAGCGCATCGAATTTGCTCCCATTGAGTGAGGCTCTCGCGGCCCTCGCCAAGGCTGCGCCCGAGGGTTTTCCCGGGTGGAACTCCATCGCCCTTGACGGCGCCGAGGCTGCGCGGCGCGGAGACATGCCGGGCGCGCGCGCGGCGTGCGTCGCGTGCCACGAGCGCCACAGTGACCTCTGGCATCGGACGAAACCGCCGGCAGCGAGAAGGCCCGATGCGCCCTGAATTACCTGCAAAAAAGCAGGCCGCCGCGGGCAGGCCGCGGGGCACTTTTGTGCAGGCCAAACGCCTTGACCGCGCGCGCCAGGCGCTCGAACAGAGTCCCGGCGGCATCACGATCGAAGAGCTTGCAGACCAGCTCCGTTGCTCCGAACGCACCGTGCGCCGCTACCTCCCTGAGCTTCACCGCGCCCTCGATTTGGAGTCGTTTGAGCCCGTTCAGGGCGAGGCCTGGCGCTGGCGCATCAAGCCGAGCGAGCAATCGCGAGCCGTCGTTATGCGACGCACGCACGCCTACGCGCTCCTCTCCACCAAGCCGCATTTCGCGCCGCTGAAAGGCTCTGCGCTCGCCGACGAGGTCGAGGGGGTGAACCGCGAGTTGCTCAAACTCGCGCAGCGTCCGACCAAGCGAGGCGTGCGCGGAGAGGTCCGCAGCGACTCGCGTTTCGAAGACCGATTCATCCATTTGGCACCGCCCCATCGCGTGTATCCTGCACATACCGCTTGCTTGGATGATCTCTTTTTGGCGGCGGCAAATCTTACGCCCGTAGACGCAGTTCTTTCCGACGCGAAGGGCGTCGTCGTCCGCAGCGTTCTGCATCCCTACGCCGTGGTTATTCACCAGGGCGGCATCTCGATCATTGGTCTTCTCCTCGCATTCGGCGCCATCGTGATTCGTCCCCTCGAGGCGTTCGAGTCGGTCTCGCGCCTGTCCGGCGAAACTTTTCCTCTTCCCAACGACTTCGAGGTCGCCCGCTACGTCGATGGTCACTTTGGCCTCACAGAAACGGTCGGCGACAAGGTCGTGACCATCGATTTTGACGCAAGCCGCACCGAAGAGATTCGGCACACGTTCGTGCATCCGTCGCAGCTCGTGGGCATCTCGCGTCGGGGCGGCGGCGTGCGCTTTCGTTTCGTGGTGGCGAATCTTGCCAACGTCATCCCCTGGATTTTGCGCTTCGGCGGCAGCGCAAAAGTGCTGGGGCCCCAGGTCTTGATCGATGCGGTGCGCAGCGAAGCCCAGGCCATCCTCGCGCGCTACCCCGGCAAGGGCGACTAGAGCGAGGTGCGCGGGCCAGGAACCCGTCGCCGCACTGCGTTGCGATGCTGGAAAATGCCTCGCAAGATGAATTGCCGAGAGCCTTTAGACGTGGCAAGCCGTGCGCCATGCATAGCCTTCCCCTCGCTGCCGTCGAAAATGGCCCGATCGTTCCGAAGAAGCCCCCAGTCGATCCGGCTTCCCTCGTGCATCGCGATCTTTTGAGCGGGCCGTTTTGGCAACGTATTCCCGCGTATGCGACGGTCGAAGATGCGTCGTTCCTCGACCACAATTGGCAGGCCAAACACACGATCACGAAGCCTTCCAAACTCTTGGAGGCGCTCCAAACCCTCGTGTCGCCCGAGTTCTTTCGCGACGTCGAAGAAGGCTTTCTCAGGGCACCCATGAGCGTGCGGGTGAGCCCGTATTTGCTGTCGCTGATCGATTGGTCGCGGCCTTACGAAGACCCACTGCGCATTCAGTTTATTCCCGTGGCTTCGCGCCTCATCGCCAACCACCCGAAGCTCACCCTTGACTCGCTTCACGAACAAGAAGACGCGCCGGTGCCCGGCCTTACGCACCGTTACCAAGACAAGGCGCTGTTTCTTCCCCTCGACACGTGCCCCGTTTACTGCCGCTTTTGCACGCGCTCGTACGCGGTGGGCGTCGACACCGAAGAGGTGGAAAAAGTCAGCCTAAAGGCCAACGAGGCGCGCTGGCGGCAGGCGTTTGAGTACATCAAATCGCGGCCCGAGCTCGAAGACATCGTCATCTCCGGCGGCGACGCGTACCAGCTCCGCGCCCAACAGCTCGAAGACATCGGCAACGCCCTCCTCGACATGCCGAACGTGCGAAGAATGCGCTTTGCCACCAAGGGCCCGGCGGTCATGCCCATGAAAATCTTGACCGATGACCCATGGTTTGAAGCCCTCTCGCGCGTCGTCGATCGCGGGCGCAAGCTTCACAAAGAGGTTGTACTCCACACGCATTTCAATCATCCAAAAGAGATCACCGAGATCACCCAGCGCGCCATGAACCGCCTCTTTGAGCGCGGCATTACGGTCCGCAACCAGACGGTGCTCCAGCGCGATGTGAACGATTCGCCAGACACCATGACGCTCCTCGTGAAGCGCCTCGGGCACGTGAATGTGCACCCTTATTACGTGTACCTCCACGACCTCGTTCACGGCGTCGAAGACTTGCGAACGAGCCTCGACACCGCACTCTTCATCGAGAAGCACGTGCGCGGTTCCACGGCGGGCTTCAACACCCCGATGTTCGTCGTTGATGCCCCGGGCGGCGGCGGCAAGCGCGACGCGCACTCCTACGAGTACTACAACCGCGAGACGGGCATCTCCGTGTATACTGCACCTTCTGTAAAACCGGGGCAGCAGTTCCTCTACTTCGACCCGCTGCACCAGCTCAGCACAACGATTCAGCGTCGCTGGCAAGACCCCGTGGAGGCCGATCGCATGACGACCGCCGCGATTGAGAACGCCCGTTCGTACACGCGGTAACGCGCGCGAATCGTGGGCGTTTTGCAGCACTTTACGGAACGCACACGGAGTTCCACCCGAGGTTCCAAGCGCGCTCCGCGTCAATTCCGTGGAGCGCTATCCATTCGCGCATTTCATCGTCGGGCTGCGGTGCCGCGGCGTTTTCGATTTGCACGTGCGCGAGCGATTCTTCCGTGAGCACGGGGTGCTCCGGCGAACGCTCAAAGCGCAATTGGCAAAAAACCGTGGCGTGCGTTTGATCGGCGACGCAAAAGCGCTGCACAAAATAGAGCCAGGCGTCGTCCCAGGTCACAAGCTGGGTGGTGAGACGAAATTTCTGTTTTTCGTCGAGAGGCCGCGCAAACTGCGTGAAGACTGCACCCAATTGCGTGGACCAGCCTTTTCTTACGAGCGAGACGCCGCGCGCTCCGCCCATCCACGGCAGCATGCGGGCCACATCCATGAGCGAACGAAACTGCTTTCCGTCGCGTTGCCCGTGAAAGTCGAAGTCGTCGACGCTCACGGCGAGGGGAAGTGCGTGTTCCACGCGAGGATCCTTCGGGCCGCGCGGACTGTTCGCAAACGCCACAAGCTCCGCCATCGACAACCAACTGACCATCCGCGCGGTTTAACGTGCCTTCCACGCCCATGCACCCTTTCCGCGCAGTTTTGCTTGCCCCCGCGCTTCTCTCGCTCGCTGCGTGCCGTGAAGCGCGCGCGCCGGCGCTGGCCTTGGAAGGCTCTGTCTCGTTAACCGAAAGCGTGCCCAGCGAAAGTTCCCTCGCTCCCTCGCCCTTTCTTGCCACCGATGCGGCATGGCTCGGGCTCGTCGATCGCGCGAGGACTCGCCTCGATCTCGCATTCTTTTACGCCTCCGATGCACCGCCGTCGCGGCTCACGCCGATCGTTGAGGCCATCGTCCGCGCACGGCGCCGAGGCGTGCACGTGCGAGCCGTGTTCGAAAAGGTATTTCTTAGCCAATACCCAATCATTCCCGAGCATTTTCGCAGGGAAGGCATCGATGTGCGCCTCTGCGATCGATCCGCCACGACGGGCGGCATCGTGCACACAAAGATGATGGCCCGCGACGGCGTGGAGGCGTGGGTTGGGAGCGCCAATTTCGACTGGCGGTCCCTCGAGCACATTCACGAACTCGGCGTTCTCGTCGCGAACAAGGCCCTCGCCGAACACGTGCACGCGCTTGTGGGAATGGACATGACCCTCGCCGACGACCAGCTACCCGCCGTTACAGAAACTTTGCCCGTCGCAAAGTACGTGCATCTTGCATTCAATGGAGGTGCCGTTGACGCGGCGTTTGGTGCGAGCCCACGGGGCTGGCTCCCGGAGGGCACCCCTTGGGACTGGCCGGAACTTCAGCGAATTATCGACGAAGCAAAGCGTACGTTAACCATAGAGTTGATGTCATACGGAACACATATGCGCGATGGCAGCACGTGGACCGCCCTCGACGATGCGCTGCGACGAGCGGCCGACCGCGGCGTCGCCGTCACTCTTGTGGTGTCGAGCTGGGCGGCTACGGGAAAACATCGCGAGTCGCTCGCGGCGCTTCAGCACGTGGGCGTGCGGGTGCGCGTCGTCACCATTGCGCCGCACAGTTCCGGCCCGATTCCCTTCGCGCGGGTCATTCACGGCAAGGCGGTGGCAGCCGACGGCGAGCAGTGCTGGGTGGGCACCTCGAACGGCGAGGGCGATTACTTTTTGAAGAGTCGAAACGCTGGTTTTTTCCTGCGCAGCATCGATGTGTGTGCGGCGCTGCAACGGCGTATTGACGCCATCGCCGCGGGGCCCGAGGCCACAGACTTTGCCGCATCGAGCGGGCCCGAGCTCCCGCATTAAGCGAAACTTCGGTGACCCGTGCTGCGGGCACCAACGCCGCCGCCGTTACTCGCCCGAAACCACGAGGCGGTGCACTTCTTCGACGAGAGCCTTCTCGTCGTGGCCCGTTTCGGTGGACAGAAACCCGCGGATGTCTCCGTGGCGATCGACCACGATGAACTTTTCGCCGTGAACAATATCGCCGACCTCGGCGCTCTTCGCCCCTCGCGCGAGCCCCGTGCGAAAGCCCTGCACCACGACGCGTTCCAGGTCGTCGACGGGGCCCGTGGCAAAGCGCCAGGCTGGCGCATCAGCCTTGTATTTTGCAGCAAATACGCTGAGTACCGCCGGCGTGTCGTGCTCCGGATCGACGCTGATGGAGAGAAAGCGAAGGTGACCCGACTTGACGTCTGCATCGAGAGATTGGCGCGCCGCGGCCATGCGCTCCGAAAGGCGCGGGCACGAGCTCGTGCACCGGGTGAAGACAAAATCGACCACGGTCACGTGGCTGGTGAAGTCCGCGAGAGAGATTTTTGAGCCGTCGTGCCCCACAAATTCCATCGCTGGCAAGGTGGCAATGTGCGGCATCGGCGCGTGAATCAGTTTGGTGCGCGCCCAGGCCGCGGTGAAGGCCGCCCCGACCGCGGCACTCGCGAGAAGAACAATAGCAATGCGCCCTCGGGTCTCGCTGGCAGCCGTTCGCGTCTCGCTCATGCTGCGTTTTGCCCCAGAAAGAGAGCGCCATACACAAGAACAATGTACGCGATGGACGCTCGAAAAAATCGGTGTGCGGCGGGGAGGTTGGTCGTGCTCACGCGATGCGCGAGGACGATGAAGACGAGGCCCAACGCGCCCGCTATGGCGACGTACGCGAGGCCAAAGCCCCCAAGTGCGTACGGGACGAAAGAAGCTGCCACCGTGGCATAGGTGTAGAGTGCAACCGTACGCCGCACGACGTGAGGCGATTTCGCGATGCCATAGACGGGCAAACCCGCTTGCACGTACTCAGAGCCGCGCACGAGGCTGATGGCGATAAAATGAGGAATTTGCCACAGGAATAGAACGCCAAACAGGGCGTACGCCACGCCATCAAGGCGGCCTGCGACGGCGGCATAACCCATGAGCGGCGGAATGGCGCCGGGCACCGCACCGACGTGAAGCGCGTACGGCGAAACAGCTTTCAGCGGGGTGTAGACGAGAACATAACTCGTCAACGCCACAACCCCGAGCCCGGCGGTGACCAGATTGACCGCGAGCAACACCGGAATCGCCACGAGGCCCAAAGCCAAACCGAATACCAGCGCCTCTTTTGCCTCGAGGCGCCCGGAAGGCAGCGGGCGATCGGCGGTGCGCGCCATGTACCCATCGGTGGCGCGTTCCCACCACATGTTCAGGACGTTCGCCGAGCTCACCACCAACACCGTTCCCAAAAGCGCCAAGGCAGCTTTCAGAAAATCGATACGCCCGGGCGCGAGGGCCATGCCGATTGCGCCGGTCGTGAGAACCGCACGCGTGATGCGCGGTTTCGTGAGCTCCACGAAGGCGCCCATACGGCCCGAAGCCTGGCGCGATGGGGCCTGGAAGCTTGGTTCAGCGGCGGATACGGTCGTCGTCACGTCCCGCGAGGCGTAGGTGACGAACGCGGGTTTGGCAAGCGAACGCCATGCGAAATGGGCACGGCGCGGTCCGCGTGGACGTCACTTTTCCGCGCGCGCATCGTCGCATCCGCTGGCGTCGAGTTGACACGCGAAAAGGATAGCCAACGCCGCCAACGGGGCGGGCAGATCGCACAGAAATACGGCCACGAAAACCCCGCCGAACCCCGACGCCGGCAACGCAAATACTGCGGCCCACCCCAAAATGCGCGCCGCGCTCGGCAACATGTGGGGCAGGCCACCAAGCGAAAATGGCACCACCGACACAGGCCCCTGGGTCAGCGCCCGATGGGCCAAGGCCGCGATGGAAGCATCGGACGCACTGCGACCCGCCCCGGCCAATAAAAATAGCGCTACGGCGCCGCTGAGAGCCAGCAACAGGGCTGCGCGGCTCCCTCGCCCCACCCTTTGCGCCAAACCGCCGACCTGCAAGAGCACCAAGAGCCACGCGAGCGTCGCCGCCGCGCGAGCCCCGGCCCACAGCACAAGACCACTGGTCTCAAAGGCTTGCGACGCGAGGTACGTGCTCAGGCCGAACGCGATGGCCGCCCCCGCCTCGAGGCCGAAACCGAAACCTCCGCGAACGATGGCGCGGGAAGCGACGAGGGCCGCGACAACAGCCCCTATCAATACGTAGGCTGCGCCGCCCGCACGCCCTCCGACAAGCATGGTGACAGCGAGGGCCACGGCCACCGCCGTCGACCCCGTAAGCACCGATCTTGCGAGGGAAGCCGTGGAAACCAGGACGCTTCGCAGCAGCAAATAACCGAGAGATCCGAGCACGAGCAAGGCCGCGAACGCCGAGAGCCACCCGCCGAGCAAACCCGCCCAACGCACGACGCGATCCGCTCCAAGGCCCCGCAGCGCGGGCTCGAGTCCGTCTGCGACGGCGGCGGACGCCAGCAGGAAAACCAAGAGAGCGCGCGCGTCGCGATGAGCAATGATGGGCAACTGCGGGAGCCCTGCGAGGGTGGCTGGGGGCGAAATTGGAGGGGCTGGCGGAGGCGGGGCCGACGACGAGAAACGAGGCAGCTCGGACGTCAACGCAGCACCGTTTGCAGCAGCCATACCCCCAGAAAGAGACCGCACGAAAGACCCAGCGCGAAAGCCATCAGGACGCGCGGCTTCAGCCACGGCCGAACCCTCGCCGAAAATGACGAACGATGCGCCATCGCCTCTTCAACTTCCAGCGTGGAAGGAAGGGCCGATCGCAGCGTGCCTCCGTGACCCCGGGTCGCGAGCAAGGCCGCCACAACTTCCGCCGGCGCATCGCTGTTGAGGGTACTCTCAAGGCCCGCCTTCGAGGCCCGCTCCCCCTGCAATTTTCCTCCCTGCGTGGGCGCGGGCATGCGGGGCGACGGAGGCGGCGGCGGCGCATAGGCCGTGCCCAACAAGGTCGGGGCGGAGGGCGGTGCCACCGTCGGCGGTTCGATCGACGCCGGCAAGTCGCCGAGCACCGCGACGGACCTCGGCGTGACCGACTGCAGAAGGGCGTCCAGCATGCCCTCGGTGGATGCAAAACGCTGGTTGCGCTTTGGTGCAAAAGCCATCGAAAAAAAGTCGCCGAGCGCCGCAGCCTCCGCGGGCAACGTCAGCGAGATGGCCGACGCGTGGCGAACAATCGCTTGGTAGCGAGCAAACGGCGTGGGCCCGCCGCAGGGCGCCCGGCCCGTGAGCAATTCGTACGCAAGTACTGCAAGCGCCCAGCGATCCGCGTCGTCGTCGATGGCACCGCCCCGGGCGACATCGGGGCTTGCATACGACACCGCGTCGAGTCGACTGAGCGCATCAAAGGCATCGGCGCCAGCCTCGGAGGCCAACGCGCGCCGCCCGAAGCCGCGAAGTCGCGCCGCAAAGCTGCCGGAGTCGCGACGCACCAGCGTGATGCGGCTCGTCGTGATGGCACCGTGCGAAAGCCCCACGCGGTGAATCGGGATCAAGGCCTCAAGCAACTGTTGCAACAGAGCGGCGATGAGATCCGAGGGAAAACGCTGGCCTTGCGCCAAGTAAGCCGTGAGCGGAATGCCGTCGATGGCCTCGACCACCGCGAAGGGATTTCCTCCGTCGAGCCTGCCCGTTCCGACGGGCGTTGCCAATGCGGGGTGGCGCACCGAAGACCACCGCAAGGCTTGGCTCCGAAAGACCTCGACGATTTTTGGAATGCGCGCGAAATCATCGATCAAAATCTCGGCGACGAGAGGGCCGGAGAGACTGCCCTGAATGCGATAAAATCCAGTAAAATGCCCGGTTGCGAGCGCTTCGCCTACGGTGCCCCAGGGCTCCAGATTGTCTCCTTTTCTCACGTTTGCCCTTCCCTCTCCCAAGCGCTCTTGCGGCCCTGTGTTACGCGCGCTGCGCCACTCCAAAGCGTTCGTGGATGACCTTCAGCACGCTTCCGTGACGCTCATCAACCTCGGCGTCCGTCAGGCTTCGTTCGTCTGCCCGGTAGACGACGCGAAATGCCAGCGATGCATGCCCCTCGGGAATCGGCGTGCCCGTGTACCGATCGAACAATTCGACGCCTTTTGCCAGGGTTCCAGCCGCTTCGCGAATCGCCGTGACGAGTGTTCCTGCGGCCACCGCCGAAGGCACGACCAGCGCCACATCTCTGTAGTTTGCAGGGAATCGCGGTAGCGGCAAAATCGCTTCGTGAAGGGCAGGAAGGGCACAGAGCGCCTCTCCGTCGAGTTCGAGAATCAGCGTCTCGCGCCCCACGTCGAACGCATCGGCCACGAGGGGATGGAGCTGCCCAAAGCGGCCCACAACCACTTCGCCGATCACCAAATCGCCACTGGCGCGGGGATGAAAAACGTCGTGCACCCGCGCCTGCACCGTCACGCGGTGACCGGTGGTTCGATCGATGACCGATTCGGCGAGGCCGATGGCGTCCCACACGGTGACGTTATCGCCCTTCGTGAGCCACGCGGAAACCCCTCCGCTAAGGACCGCGCAAAAACACATGGGCTCTGCGGGAAGATCGCCGGAACCCTGCAAAAACACTCGACCCACGGTAAACAGCCGGGCGTCGCGCTCGCCTTTGCGGCGCGCCATGGCGAGGTTGTCGAGGAGGGCCGGAAGGAGACTTGTGCGCAGCACACTGCGCTCCGAGTGGAGCGGATTTTGAAGGACCACGATGGCCGGCGGCGCCTTGGCGGCAGACAGTTTCTCCGGCGACGTCAGCGCGTAGCAGCAGGCTTCGTACAGGGAGGCCCCGACGGCCGCCTCGCGAAGGCGGCGAAAAAAACGCTCCCGACCATCGACCTCGGCAGCCGGACGAATGGCGGGCAGCTCCGCGGGAATCGCATCAAAGCCACGCACGCGCATCACCTCCTCGATGAGATCTTCTTCGCGGCTGCAGTCGGGGCGATGGGCCGGAATTTGGTAGGTCGCCGACGCGGTTTCAGCGCCGGTTGGAGGAATGTTCGCGGAGCACTCAAACCCGAGACGCTCGAGAATTTGCTGCGATTCGGCCCACGGAACCGGGCCGCCCGTGACGAGTTCCAGGCGCTCATGCCGCAAGGTGACCGATCGCCGTGGCAGCAGCCAGGCCCCCTCGGACCCGACGCCCACGACCTTCGCCCCCGTCAACTCGCCCATGCGATGCATGCACCATACACGTACTTCATTCGTGTCGGACGGGTCGATCCCGCGCTCGAAACGATGAGACGCATCGGTGTGAAGGGCATAGCGACGGCCAGTTCGGCGGACCGATCGTGCATCGAAAACGGCAACCTCGAGGACCACCCGCGACGTTCCCGCATCGACCGAAGACAGCGACCCGCCGATGACACCGGCCAATGCCGCAACACCTTTCGAATCGGCGATCACGAGGTCGTCGGCACTCAAGGTTCGGTCCACGCCGTCGAGGCCTGCCAACGTTTCGCCCGGAAGCGCAACGCGAACGGTCAGGGAATTTCCTGCTAGTTTGTCTCTGTCGAAGGCGTGAACCGGATGGCCAAAAAGAAGCAACGCCTCGTTCGTGGCATCGACGAGTTTCGATATGGATCGGGAGCCAAGGGCTTGCAGCCGAAGGCGCAACGCGCGCGGTGACGGACCATTGACCGCACCTTCAAGCAGGGCGTACGCGTAGGCCTCGCAGCGCTCGGTCGCCTCGATGCGCAGAGCGATGGCGCCGTTGGCGTCTGCGGCGTGGGCTTCGCGCACATGGCTCTCGGAGCCAGGCCTCGAAAGAATGGCGAGGGAGAAAGGAATCGCGAGAAGGGCACAGAGTTCCCGCGCGAGGCCGACGTGGCCCAAGGCATCGGGACGATTTGGCGTGACGGAGAGTTCGTAGATCCAGTCGTGGAAGCAGGGTTGCGCGGCCGCCAAGACGGTGCCTGGAACGGCGAAATCTGGGGCAAATACCAGGATTCCCTCGCTCTCGTCGCTTAGGCCCAGCTCCTTTTCGCTGCACAACATCCCCTCGCTGCTGACGCCCCCAATGGCGCGCGGCGCAATCGTGAGACTCACCGCGGGCAGCTCCACACCGAGAGGCGCGAGCACCACGAGGCCGCCCGGCTCGGGCACGTTTGGAGCGCCGCAAACAATGACCCGCGTTCCTGCACCGTCGAAGACGGTCACAAGGCGAAGACCGCTGCGGGTCGGGTGCGGCGCGAAGCCCTCAACGCGCACCACGATGCAGTGCGCACTGGCGGCGCCAAAACAATGAACACCCTCGACCTCAAGGCCACCGTTGGTGAACGCCTTGGCGATGATCGCCGGGTCGTCGGGAAGCGCCGGAACGAGGTCACGGAGCCACTTATGGGACGCCTTCATGGGAAGTACCTTCAGCGAAATTGACTGAGAAATCGCGGGTCGTTTTCGACCAACAACCGAATGTCTTCGATGCCGTAGCGGAGCAAAGCAATGCGCTCAAGACCCATGCCCAGGGCGAAGCCCGTCCACGCTTGCGGATCAATTCCGCAATTTTCGAAGACCACCGGGTGAATCATTCCGCAGCCCAGAATCTCGATGAAGCCCGTGCCCTTGCAGGTGCTGCATCCAGAACCCTTGCAGAATACACAACGCACATCGACTTCGGCACCGGGCTCGACGAACGGAAAGTAACTTGGGCGAAGGCGAATGGTGGTGCCCGGGCCGTAAAGGCGCTCGGCAAATTCGGCGAGGACGCCGCGCAGGTGAGAAAACGAGACGCGGCGATCAACGAGGAAGGCCTCAAGCTGATTGAACTGCGGCAAGTGGGTCGCGTCTTCGTTGTCGCGGCGGTACACCGTGCCGGGCGCTACGAATGCAAATGGCGGGACTTTTCCAAGCATTGCGCGCACTTGAACGTTGCTCGTGTGCGTGCGGAGCAAGTGCCCGCTCGTCGTCCAAAAGCTGTCTTGCATGTCGGTCGCGGGGTGGTCGGGCGGGAACCCGAGCTTCGTGAAATTGTAGTCTTCACGTTCCACCTCGGGGCCATCGTGAACGGCGAAACCAAGGCTGCGAAAGATGTCGACGATTTCGTCGCGCACGATGCCGATGGGATGCTTGTGCCCACGCGGACTTGCGACGCGCGGCGGCAACGTGAGGTCGTACGCCGGGCCCGACAACTCCCTTGCGAGAGCCTCGCCCGCGATGGCGCGAAGGCGACCTTCGAAGGCCGCCTCAATGGCACCCTTAAGACCATTGACCTGCTCGCCCGCGGCCTTGCGTTCGGCGGGAGGAAGGGCGCCCATGGCTTTGAGCGCAAAAGTCAGATCTCCCTTTTTTCCGAGGAGTTTCGCTTTCTCTTCGCGCAGCGCGGCTTCGGAAGCGGCGCCTTCAAAACGCGCGGGAAAGCCCAGGGCGATGGCTTCGATGGCACCTTGAAATCCCGTGAAACCAGGGGCAACTTCAGGCGTCGCGTCACTCATGGCGTCGACCCGTTAGCACGGCGCGACGAAAGAAAGTACCCCGCCGCGCGCTCGACAACGGGCCGTCGACGGAAGAACACCACGCGCCGACTCAACGCCGGAGCGGACTGCTTGCAAGCTTGCTCGCGAGCTCCGTGAGAGCCGCTGCGTCCGTTCCGTTTTTCGTGCCGTGGGCCTTGACCCGCGTGACGCCGTCCGGGAGATCCACGAGCCAAAGGGCATCGGTGAGAACGCGGCGCGCTGCCGCATCGGCGTGCGAATAACGCTGGACGAGCGCATCGAAGACGGCGCGTCGCACGTCGTTTCCTTCGCCGGTTTTTGCGAGGTTCGCGGTCTCCCAAACCCAGCCCGAAGCCACCTGCCCGAGGGCCTTCACGAGCCCGTTGCGCTGGGCCTCACCCTGACCATTTGAGGCACTTTCCAGGGTACCCAATAGAAATCTAGCCATCGTAATACGACGACAATACCCAAACGATTCAATGAGCTCGGGCATCGCGCCTGCCCGCCGCCCGTAGATTTCTTCGAGCCGTTTTTCCGCGTCTTCTGAGCCCATCGTGCCGAGCTCGCCGAGGGCCCGAATCGCCGCGGCAATCACGGGCGCGGAACCATCGGGCTGCGTCGCGACGCTCTCGAGCACGGGAACGGCGATGGGGTTGGACCAGTGCCCCGCGGTCTCGAGAAGGCCGATGACCCACGACGTGTTGGTCGACGCCAAGAGGTCTCCGACCGCGGGAGCGGCCCCATCTTTAAGTTCGGAAAGCACCGCGGGCAAGGCCTCGGGGCCGAGCGCCACGAGACGCGCACGCACGTTGACTTTGCCGCCGCGGGCTTTGCGGGCGAGGCCCGGTAGCTCTTCGCGAAGCTTGGAAACCGAGCGAAATATCTGGGGATTCGCAGCTCGCGCCTTCGCCGTGAAGGCGTCAATATTGCGCGCGGCCGCCGGGGACAAGCTCGCCATCGGCACCGGCGACGCGGGCGCTGCGGCACTCGCCAAGAGACAAACGGAAAAGACGTGAACGTAAAATTGCCGGGCCATCATCGAGCTTGCTCCCACCACTTGAACGACGGAATCGCGCGTTGAACGTTCGAGCCGCAATGCACTTCGCCCGCCTGCGCGTGATAGAGATTCCAGTCTTCGATCCAAGTGACCCGAATCCCTTCGGCGGCCAGCGTGGACGTGAACATTTCTTTAAAGGGATCTCGCCCACCCACGAGGGGACCGTGCGGCTCGGGTGCCCCGAAGACGGTATCGGATAGGTAGACTCCGTTAACCATACCTGGCACATACGCCATCGCTTTTCCGTCGACGGGCTGATCAATTGCCGGAACGCGCAGCATATCGTCGGCGGTAAGCCCCGCCGCCGCCTTGAGCTGCTCCCATTGATGCTCTTCGGCGATGGCCGCATTGGCGCTCATCGACATCACGTCTTGGTCCGCAAGGACAGCGGAAATCGTGGTGCGCGCGGGCACCGCCTTGCCCGCGTCGTCGAACCAATCTTGGCCTACAAACATGGCAACCGAACCCGCGCCCGCCGCGACGGCGTCCGTGAGCAGTTTCTTGCCCAGCGCTGTATCGGCCAAGAGCACCTTCCAGCCACGCGGACCGGTGGCCTTGATGAAGCTCACGGTCTCGTCCACGTGCCCGACGTAAAGCCAGCTCGTGTCGATGTACACCGGGTCTTGAAACCCCTGGCTCTCCAGCATCTTCGTGAACGATGGTTCGGGAAAGTCTGTGGCGGTGGCACCACGCACGATGCGCCCGAGCGGGTAGCTCTTTCCGGCAAAGGTGTGGGGCGGAATAGTTTCCGTATTTCCGAAGGAATCGTAGCTGTCGTTATCGAGGTTTTTTCCGAGCGCGTACTGCTGAAGGCCCGCCACGTCTTTGCCTCTAAATTGACTGAAAACCGCCCGCCCGGCGACCCGCAGCGGGTACTTGACATTCACCTTGCCGTTGGTGCCGATGTTGTAGTTGGCGGAACGAATGTAGACGCGCATCGCGTGCTGCGTGGCCCCTGCCCCTGCCCCTGCTATTGGCATGGTGGCAAAGCCGATGTCGAGGAAGTCTTGGGCCCACTGCTCGTCGGCCGTGATGGACTGGAAGCCCCCGGACACGCCCGCCGCGCTCGACGCCGCGGTCACGTCTCGGCAGAACGCCGCGGACGAACCGTCGTCGAAGGCTGGTGGGAGTTTCGTGGCGAACGTCTTCTCCGCGTGCTGCAGGTGATGACTGAGAAAGACCGGCGCCACGCGCATGCGCACGGTGTCCACGTGAAGGACCTCGGCTGCGGCGTTTTTCAAGGTCAGCGACACGTCGACGAAGCCGTCCCAAACGCTGGCGTCACGTACGATGTCGAGTCCTTCGACGCCCACGTCGACTCCGGCACCGGCCTCTTCTGTGGAAAAACTCAGGGCCGCAGCCCCTTCTTCGCCAAATACACCATTTCGCTTGACAAAGAAGCGCAAATGGGGGGCGGTTGACGGGCTTGCCGCAAGTTCGACGGTGCCGCCCGCCGGCGCGTCGGACGCGGAGAGGCGCAGGGGTGCGAGATCGAGGGCGTCGTCGTCGCCATTGACGACCGCGTCGGCGGCATCGTTGCACGCGGCGAGGGCGTCGTCGGTGGCGGCGGTTTTGGGGCAACGCTGCGCGTCGTCGTCGATGTTCGCGAGGAACACAGCTCCGCTCTTATCGCTCCACGCGAGGCGGTCGAGGGCTCGGTCGGACGCGCCAGCCACGCCGTCGCGATCCGCGTCGCACAAGAGAAGTGCCGCCGGTTTTTTTGGCTCCGGCGAGCTCCCACCGCAGCCCGCGACGAGGACCGGCAGGCAAACGAGGAGCGCGCTGAGACGCGGCTTGGGCACGACGCAAAAAGGCAAGGCGAAGCTCCGGGAACGAGAGGCAGAAAAACGGGCTCTTCGCATGGGCGAGGACCCGCTTCGAGGGCAAACAGGACCATCGATGGGCGATGGGCGCAGAGGGCGGAAAACTTCAAGCGCGCGGGATTCGAGCAGAATTGCAGCGCGTCAGCTTCTCCACAGCCGCGCACGATGGTCGGCGACCCATGGGCTTGAAGCGCCCGTGGTGCCTCCCTCGTGCGGCGCGGCAGCTTTTCGATCGCTGCGCGCTTTGTGGACCGCGAGGGCTATCGCCACGGCCTCTTCGTCTTCGGCGGCAAATGTGGCGGGGGCGAGAAGGCTCGCGCTCTCGCGCTCCAGAAAGCCCGTGTCATAGTGGCCGGCGACGAACAGCGGGTGACGAAACAGTGCCTCGTGGAAGGCCAGATTCGTCTTGATACCGGTCACCACATACTCGCCCAATGCGCGACGCATACGCTGCACAGCCTCTTCGCGCGTGGGGGCCCAAACGCAGAGCTTCGACACGAGAGGATCATAGAAGCTTGATATTGTACAGCCAGCGTATGCGCCAGAGTCGTCGCGCACGCCGGGGCCGGACGGGGTCCGCAATTCCTGAATTGTGCCCGGAGACGGCAGGTAACCCGTGGCCGGATCTTCAGCGTAAATGCGGCATTGAATGGCCACGCCGCGGCTCGTCAGGTCGCTCTGCACAAAGGGGAGCGGCTTGCCCGCGGCGACGTCGAACATGAGGCGCACAAGATCGAGGCCGGAGACAAGCTCCGTGACCGGGTGCTCAACTTGGAGCCGGGTGTTCATCTCGAGGAAGTAAAAGTTGCCGTCTTGGGCGAGCAGAAATTCAAAGGTACCCGCGCTGAAATAGCCCACGGCTTTGGCACCCTTCACGGCGATGGCACCCATGCGCGCGATGAGTTCCGGCGTGGCGGCGGGCGACGGGGTTTCTTCAACCACTTTTTGGTTGCGGCGCTGAATCGAACAGTCGCGTTCAAACACGTGAACGACGTTGCCCTGCTGATCGCCCATCACCTGTATTTCGACGTGGCGCGGGGCGATGATCGCCTTCTCCAAATAGACCGTATCGTCGCCGAAAAACTTCTTGGCTTCGCTCCGGGCGCGCTCCCACGCCGACGGCATTTCGCGCGCTTCGTTCACGAGGCGCATGCCCTTGCCGCCCCCGCCCGAGGCCGCCTTCAGCATGATCGGGTACCCGATGATTTCGGCGCCCGCGAGCGCGTCTTCGATCGTCTGCGCGTAAGCCCCGGGAACGACCGGAACCCCCGCCGCCGCCATTTTTTCGCGCGCCGCCGTCTTCGAGCCCATGTCGCGCATCGCGGACGGCGGAGGCCCTACAAACACGAGGCCCGCTTCCGCACATGCTTCGGCAAATGCAGCATTTTCGCTCAAAAAACCGTAACCAGGATGAATGCAGTCTGCACCTGTGAGCTTGGCGGCCGCGAGAATTTTATCGCCGCAGAGGTAGCTTTCAGAAGCGGGAGATGGCCCGATAAAGACGGCCTCATCGGCCATGCGCACGTGGAGGGCGCCGCGGTCGGCTTCGGAGAAGACAGCGACGGTGCGCATGCCCATCTCGCGAGCGGTTCGCATGACGCGTATCGCGATCTCGCCACGGTTCGCGATCAGCACTTTGTGCAGCATTTTGACCATGAACGAGCCTGTAGCGCGAAACGCGATGGGATCGAATCGCGAACGCCGCAAGCCCGCCTGCCCGAGGGAAAAGCGCGTAGGCTTCATCGCCACTATGGTTTCGCATTTCGAGAAGTCGGGGCTCGGCGAGTCCGAGGAACCCGCACCCTCGGGCGAAGCGGTGGCCCCGGTGCCCGGCAGCTCGTGCGACATGCCGCTTTCCGTCAAGGCGTTTGACGCGAACGTCAAGTCGCGCATCGAGACGACCTTCGGCGCCAAGGGGGTTTGGGTCCAGGGCGAGATTCGCGATTGCGCCGCGTCCAAAACGGGACACATGTATTTTACACTTCGCGATCCCCTGGCCCCCGACTGCCTGCGGTGCAGCATCTGGGCCACGAGCAACGTGAGCCGCGAAGACAGGGCAATTATCGCCAACGGCGCGCAGGTTGCCGTGCACGGAAAAGCCAGTCTTTTTGCTGCTAAAAGCGAGGTCCAGCTCATCGTCGATGGCGTGCGTGCGCACGGCCGCGGTGCCCTCCTTGAGGCCCGCGAACGGCTCAAAGCCAAGCTCGAAAGCGAAGGGCTCTTTTCGGCCAAACGCAAGCGCGCCTTGCCCACCGACCCTCGCGTCGTCGGCATCGTCACGTCGGCCACGGGGGCAGTCGTTCACGACGTACGCAAGGTTGCTTTCGCTCGCGGCGGTGCCCGGCTGCTCCTCGCCCCAACGCTCGTGCAAGGGCCCGCGGCGGCAAACGCGATCATCGAAGCCCTTGCGATGTTGTCCGCGGTGGTCGAAGTCGACGTGATTATTCTTGGGCGCGGCGGCGGTTCCGCCGAAGATCTCGCGGCCTTCGACGACGAGCGCGTGGTGCGTGCGGTTGCATTCTGCACGAAACCCGTCGTGACGGCGGTGGGGCACGAGTCGGACGTCACACTCGTGGATTTTGCCTCCGATTTCCGCGCCGCCACGCCGTCGCAAGCCGCGGAAGTGTGCATCCCTTCGGCGTTGCACCGCCGCGAACGCCACGTGGATTTGAAGCGTCGGCTTTGGCGCGGTCACAAGGAGGCGATGAAGGCGGCGCAACAGAGTCTTGGGCAAGTGTTCGCGTCCCTCGAGCGCGTGACCGAGAGGGTGCGCGAGGGTGAGCGCCTTCTTGATGCGCAAGAGGGTGCGATGCGGCAGCACGTGGATCACTTGCTGCGCCGCGAACGCCGCCACGTGGACGACCTGACGACGCGCCTCCACGCGCAACACCCGGCAACGCGACTAGCCTCGCAACAGCGGCGCGCCCATGAACTTGAGGTGCGTCTCTTTCGCCTCGCGGAGCGGATGTTGCCGCCTCGCCGCGACGCCCTATCCGCCGCCGACGGTGCCGCAATCGCCCTCGTGCAGCGTGCGCTTATGGGCCGTCGTGAACGACTGGCGAAGGCCGCGGGGCAGCTGCATGCGCTGAGTCCGCTGGCCATCTTAAGTCGTGGTTTTTCCCTGGTCACAACTCCCGATGGCCGCGCCGTACGAAGTGTTAAGAATGCCCCCGTTGGCACTCAGGTAACGATTCGCGCCGCCGACGCAACCTTCACAGCGCGCATCGAGGCCGCCGGCGAACCGGAGTCACCGTGAGCTCCAAACGCTTCGCGGTCATCGGCGATCCGGTGGGCCACTCGAAGAGTCCCCACATGCACGAGAGTGCGTATCGCGCCCTCTCCTTGCCCCACACTTACGAGGCGCTGCCCACGCCCGCAGACGTGATTGGCGCGCGCATCGAGGCACTGCGCCGCGGAGATTTTCACGGTTACAACGTGACGGTGCCGCACAAAACGCGGATGATTCCGTTTCTCGACGAGCTCGCGCCAAGTGCGCTCATCGCGGGGGCGGTGAACACGATTGTTCGCGACGACTCGGGGCGTTTGGTGGGCCACAACACCGACGCGCCGGCCCTCGCGATGGAGCTTTCAACCTTGGCCCCGGAGCTCGCGAAAGACGCCTCCAAGCTTCGCGCGCTCGTCATCGGAAGTGGCGGCGCAGCACGCTCGGCCATCTGCGCGCTGGCCCTCCATCTGCGCGTGGGCGAGATTGTGATCCGGGCGCGGTCCGTCGTGTGCGACTCTCAAGAACCAGGAGATTTCCTCGGACAAATGAGGCAACTGCTCGATGGTGCCGGGGCTTCAACGAGGCTCTGCGTGGAGCCTTTTGCCGCAAACGCGACCTCCGACGCGAGCCTCTCCCTCGTCGTTCAAGCCACCAGCGCCGGCATGCACGGCGGGCCCCCGGGAGAGGGCGTGGCGGCGGTCGTCACCTGGTCCGTTCTCGCGTCGCGCAGCGCGGTCCTCGACGTCGTGTACGTGCCCGCGGAGACGCCATTTCTGAGCGCCGCGAGAGCCCACGGCATTCGCCACGCCAACGGTATTGGCATGCTGGCGCGGCAAGGTGCCCTCGCGTTTGAGCTGTGGATTGGCCAGCCTGCGCCCATCGCATGCATGTTGAAAGCCCTCGAGTAGTTCCATGCAGAATACACACAGATACGACAGCACGGTTCTTCGCCGAGGCGGCCCGCGCATTGGTGGGCGCGTGGGGTACCGGCGCATTGTGCAGCTGCTGGTCTCGCTCATCATCGTTCCGACGGGCCTGCTGCTGTCGCTCGGCATCGTCGTGCTGGTGCAAGAGAGGGCGGTCTACCCGCTCCTTTTGGGCATCTTGATGTTGAGCTTGGTCGCCGTGCTCACGACGGGAATCGTTCTGGTATTTGCCTTTGTGCGCAGAGAGGCAAAACTAAGTGAATTGCAGGCCGATTTCGTTTCCAAGGTGAGTCACGAGCTCCGAACTCCCCTGACCGCGATCCGACTTTTTGCCGAAACGATGGAGCGCAAACCCGGTGAGGCGGCCCTCGCCACCCAGTGCACCGCGGCCATTATTGCGGAGGCCGACCGCCTCGCGTCGCACATCGGTCGCCTACTGAACTGGGGCCGCATGCAGTCGGGCAAGAAGATTTACCAACTCTCCGAGGTCGACCTTCGCGAGGTCGTCGACGAGGCCATCGCCGCCTACTCGCCCATTCGTCTCGACCCGAATTTGCACTTTCGTTTTGAGCCACGAACCGAGCCCGTGGTGATTCTCGCCGACCGCGCCGCCCTCGTGGACGTCTTCGTGAATCTCATCTCCAACGCGCATAAATACGGCGGCGCGGAGCCGCAGGTGGAGCTGGTATTCAACGTGGGAGCGCGGTTCGCGAGCATCGCAGTAACCGACCACGGCGAGGGCATTCCGCGGCACGAGCAAAGCCGCATTTTTGAGAAATTTTACCGCATCGACGACCGTCTTTCGCGCATGAAGGAGGGCAGCGGTTTGGGGCTTGCCATCGTTGATCACGTCGTCACGGCACACGGCGGCGAAGTCACCGTCGACAGCGCTCCGTCGCAAGGCGCCACGTTTCGCATCGTGCTGCCCCTTGCGGGCCGTAGTTCCCTCATGCCCAAGGGGCGTGGTACCGAGGTCGGGTGAGCGATTCGATGCCTCCCGAGCCCGTACGGCCCAAGCGCATTCTGGTAGTCGAAGACGACCCTTCGATTGGCCTTGGTTTGCGCATCAATCTTGAGGCCGAAGGCTACGAAGTCTTGGTGGCCGACGACGGCGAACGCGGCTTCGACCTCGCGCTGAACGCGCACCCCGATCTGATTCTCCTCGACCTCATGCTACCGAAACGCAACGGCTTCGAGATCCTCGACGGCCTACGCAAACAGGGCATCGCGACCCCCGTGATTCTGCTCAGCGCCCGCACCGAAGACATCGACAAGGTCACCGGGCTTGAGCTCGGTGCCGAAGATTACGTGTGCAAGCCCTTCAGCCTTGCGGAGCTTCTCGCTCGTATTCGCGCAGCCCTTCGGCGATCCGGCGGCGACGTGCCGCGCCCCGTGCTTGCCTTCGGAGACTTGCGAATCGATTTTGCGGCGCGAAGAATTTTGCGCGGCACCGAGGTCGTCGACATCACGACCACCGAGTTTGACGTCCTCGCGTGCCTCGTTCGCGACCGCGGGCGGGCGTTGTCGCGGGAAGAAATCTTTCGTCGCGTGTGGGGTCCAAATCACCACGGCACCCCGCGAACGATCGACAATTTTTTGCAACAGCTGCGCACAAAGCTGGAAGAAGACCCGCAAAACCCTAAGTATTTCAAGACGGTACGGGGCATCGGCTATCGGTTCGACGTTTAAAAAAATGGTGCGCTAAACTGAAGCCATGCTTCTCCTCCCGCTCTCGCTGATGGCCATTGCTGCGAGCTTTCGGCTCCCCAAATACCGGGGTCACCGCCGGGTACTTGGTGAGCCGAAGGTCACGCCCGCGAAAAGCGTCGTCAAGCTTCACCCGTCGATTGTGTACAGCGCGACGGCGATTGCCCGTCGTGGGGCAAACGGCGACACGGTCCTCGTCGATGGCGCTCCGTCTCTCGGCATCGTGCGACTGATGGAAGAATCACGGAGGCGCATGCTTTTCATCTTCGCGCGCCCCGGCTCCGTGACCTACGTCGGGGCCCGATTGACCGGGGTCTGTCGCGAGAAAATCTTGGCCCTCGAAAGAGGCGCAACCCTCGTGCCCGAGGGCATCTTTCCGGACTTGCCGTTCGTTGGCGATCGCTGCCTCGCCGGCGTTGATGCGGAGAAATTGCTGAAACAATCCAGGGCGCTGGCACCCTGGGCGATCGACCGGGTGGTCTGCGCATCCTGCGACACCATCGACCTCGACCTCGCGGGCTCGGCCCTCATCTCCGGCGACATGTCGGTTGATTTGGAGGCCCCACTCGTCTGGCGCCCCTTGGCGTTTCACGAAACTGGCGGCGGCGTCGGCGGAGTTTTTCAGGGCACCTGGGTCGTGCAAGGCGGTGCAAGCGTTGTCTTTGTGTCGCCGATTCCCACGCTGTTCACGCCGCCCGACCCCCCCGACGGCGATATGGAAATCGTTCCCCATCAGCCCGTTGACCCCGCCGCCGACGCCGATGCCCTTGCGCGCGCCATGAGCCCAGCGGCGGATCCGCCTCCCGTGCATCTGCGCGTCTCCGTCGACTCTCTGCTGATGTTTCCCCTGCGCGCGGCCTTGGCGCATGCGCGAAGTGCGCGCCGCGAGCGGGCCCCGTGGCATCGCTATGCCACAGCGATTCGCGAGGTCTTGTAAACGCGGCGCCGAAGGCACGCGCGGTCGTTTCTGCGTGCGCATTTCGTGGTAGCCGCACGCCCATGACGGCGCGATTTTACGTCACCACTCCGATTTATTACGTGAACGACGTGCCGCATCTCGGCACCGCCTACACGACCATCGCTGCCGATGCGCTTTGCCGCGCTCACCAGCTATTTGGCTACGAAACACGGTTTCTGACGGGCACCGACGAACACGGATTGAAGCTCGCCACCGCCGCCCAGGAGCGGGGCGAAACACCTCAAACGTTTGTCGACCATATGAGCGCGCCGTTTCGCGCAGCCTGGTCTGAACTCGGCATCGCGCACAACGATTTCATCCGAACCACCGAGGAACGTCACAAGAAGTTTGTGACCACTCTTTGGGCCAAGGTCGAGGAGCGCGGAGACCTCTACGAAGCGGCCTACGAAGACTGGTATTGCGTGGGCTGCGAGTCGTTCAAGACAGAAAAAGAGCTTGAAGACGGCCACTGCCCCACGCACAAAAAGCCAGTCCAAAAGCTCAAAGAAACAACGTTCTTCTTTCGCCTCGCCAAGTACCAAGAAGAGTTGCTTGCACTCTACACAGAGCGCCCCGAGTTCATTCAACCCTCCACGCGGCGCAACGAAGTGGTTAGCTTTGTGAGCGGAGGACTTCGCGATCTCTCCGTGTCGCGCACGAGTTTTTCCTGGGGAATTCCTGTTCCCGGCCATGACCGCCACGTGATGTACGTTTGGTTCGATGCCCTCGCAAACTACCTGAGTGCGCTCGGGGGCGAAGATGGCGAGCTCGGCCGTTTTTGGGCACCAAACGCCAAAGTCGTGCACCTCGTGGGCAAAGATATTCTTCGGTTTCACGCCGTGTATTGGCCAAGCTTTTTGCTGGCCGCCGGCTATTCGCGCGAGCAGCTTCCAACGACCATTTTCGCCCACGGTTTTCTGACCATCGACGGCCAGAAAATGAGCAAGTCCCTCCGCAACGCCGTCGACCCGGTACGTCTCGCGCGGGAGGTCGGCCGCGATGCCCTGCGCTGGTACCTGCTGCGCTCGGTGGCGTTTGGCCAAGACGGAGACTTTTCGCACGAAGCGCTGCTCACGCGCCGCGATGCGGACCTCGGCAAGAATATTGGCAACCTGCTGTCGCGGACGCTCGGCCTTTGCACGAAGTTTTTTGAGAACAAGACGCCCGCGCATCACGGCAATACCGCTCTCGAAGACGACCTCGATGTGGCCGCTACGAAAGAGGTCGTCGCCGCGGAAAAAGCCTGGCGCGAGCTCGATCCAACGCGGGCCCTCGAAGCCACCGCGGCCCTCGGTCAACTGGCCAATCAATACGTCGATCGCGCGGCGCCATGGGCCACGGCCAAGCAAGGTGACATGCCGCGAACCGCCACGATTCTCGCGACGCTGCTGTCGATCCTTGAGCGCATCTCGGTGCTCATGATGCCCGTGACCCCCGCCCTCGCGATCGAAGTGCGCGCGCAACTGGGGCTCGCGCCTCTGACGCCCATCGTCGGCACGAACCTATGGCCTCACGCGGCCCCCCATCGGCCCGCTGGCGAGGCTCTCATGCCCCGCGGCCCTCTCGTTCCCGTTCTCGACGAAGTCGCGCGCCAGGCCCTTCTAGAGAGACTTATGCCTGCACGCACCGAAGCGCCCGTGACCACCGAAATCCCGACGACCGAGCCCGCCCCACTGCCTTCGGACCTGCCTTCCCAAGTGCCGTCTCCCTCGGCAGCCGCGAACGCGAAAGTCGTCGAGCAAGCCGCGGCCCCGATTACCTACGACGATTTTGCCAAAATCGATTTGCGCGTCGGGCTGGTGCTCACCGCGGAGCGCGTCGTCAAAAAAGACAAGCTGTTGAAGCTCACCGTGGACGTCGGCGAAGACGCGCCGCGCTCGATCGTGGCGGGCCTCGCGCTTTCGTTCAAGCCCGAAGATCTCGTGAACCGGCGCGTCGTCGTCGTGGCCAATCTTGTGCCTCGCGACTTCGGAAAAGGCCTGATTTCGCACGGAATGCTGCTCGCTTCCGGCCCGAGCGATGCGCTCAAACTCGCCACCGTGCCCTCTGAACTCGCACCGGGTGCGAAGCTCAAATAGCCGTGTGGCGAGTCGCCATTTTCTGGCGTCGATCTACGCCGCGACCTCGGTACCTTCGCTCGGACCAGGCGCGGCAATCGCCGAACGGGAAGCCACGGGAGCCGGCGTGCGAAGGTGCGAGGTGGCACGAACGCGGGCCGACTGCTCCATCGCCACAAGGGTAGCAACCCACCCGTAACCGAACGCGAAGAGGGCCGCGAAGGGTGCCGCGAACCAGTGGCCCGTCGTGACCGATGCCACGGTGCTGACGAGGGAAAAGAGCGAAAGACCGCCCTCAAGCCACGGCCAGTCGGCGCGCGCGCGGTAACGTCCGCTGGCGGAACCCTTCTTTGGCGTGCGCACAAATTCGCCGGCCATCGAGGTCATTCCGTCCCATACGGCTCGCGTGAGATGGGGCGCGAGGCCAGC
>CAMCKZ010000039.1 GCA_945875545.1 Polyangium aurulentum
GAGGCTATGCGCTCACGCGTCCCGCGCTCGAATTGGCGCAGTCCCACATTGATGCGGCCCTCTCCAGCCACGGGAACGCCGATGCACTGTTGGCCCTCGCGCTTAAAAGCGCCCGCGTTCCCACACGCGCCGTGCGAGACTGGTTTCCAGCCATTTTCGACGCCGCGCTTCTCGCGAAAGAGACGACGGCCACCGTTCCGCATGTCCCGCTGCCCGACATGCGCTCTTTGTACGCTGCCGTACGGACGAACACACTTCAGCCCTTTTCCTTGGCCGATGCCACCGTGGGTTTTGGGTCGTTGGCGTTGGGGGGCGATCTTGGTATTGGCGGCCATACGGTCACAATTCGCGGGGAAACGCATCGAAATGCAATCGCGGCCCCCGCCCCAAGTCGGGTTGTTATTTGCGGCGAACCAGGGTTTTCTTTCGAATTGTGGGGGGCCCTGGACGACTCAACGCCCGACGACGATGAGCTCTTCGCGACCTTCACAGTCCGCGATACGGAGCGCCGACTGCTGGCGAATCTCGGGACGGCGCGGCGGGGACAGCCGACCGACAAGGTCACTGTCTCCTTTCCGCCGAGCGGAAATCTCGTCCTCCAGGCCGCCGGGATGCGTGCGAACACGCGTGCTGTGTGGGTATGGACCGCCGCCGAATGGCAGGCGCGACGCGACGTGGAAGAAGTTGCCGCGCGCGAGTTGGCCCTGTTGGCGGAGGGGACGGCGCGGGCGGCGCGGGAAGAGCTTCGCGTCGCGGGCGAAGTTGCTGCGCGCGAGTTGGCCCTGTTGGCGGAGGTGGCGACGCGGGAAGAGCTTCGCGTCGCGGGCGAAACAGCGCGGGTAGCGGCCTTTACGGCGAAAGTTACCCGGTCAACCCTGTTCGGCGTGGGGCCTTCCCCCGAAGTAACCGCCGCCCTTGCGCAGGTATTGCGCGCCCGGGCCCCGTCGAGCGAGCCCCCGACCGCCATTGACCTTGCCGCGGGCGACGTGTTCCTAATTGAAGACTACCCCCCATTTCCCCCGGCCGGCGCCCCGTCGGTGCTGGTGGTCGACGATGAGGCCGAAGACCTCCCCGATGATGCGGAGGTGGAAGAAAACCCCTCGTGGAGCGGCCCTATTAGCGGCGTGATCTCGTCGCGCAACTCTTGGACAGGCTTGGGACCTCCCCCGTTAACGCGCGACCAAATGGCACTCAGCTTGTTTCAGGCATACCCCGAAAACGAAGACGACGAGGACGCGTGAATCCCGTCCATGCTTGACAGAATCGGGACCCTCGGGCGGGCCCCTCCCCCACCTCACTCACGGCCCCCGCGACACACCGATGCGCCTGGCCATACTTTTCACCCGCACACGGGCGCCATTCACGACAAACCCCTGCTCTGACGCGTCGAGGGCCCCGTCGTCCGCCAGCAGCCCGAGGGCCACGCCGTCGGCTGTGATGCCGAGCACGGAACGACCATCGCCCAGCACCTCCAGATCGACCCCCTTCCAGGCGCCCGTTCCGCCCTGCGCTGTAAAGGTGCAGTCTGCACCATCTTCCCACGCCAGCACGAGGCCGTCGTAGACCTTGAACGAGGCCGCGGCCCCAGGAACCACCCGCACCGACAGGCGGCCCGGTTCGTTCGCGAAGGAGTCCACTGACGGATCGGCGGCCGGAGCCAGTGTTTTCACCGTTGCACGCGCCATGGGGATGATGGAACCGGCACGTTGGAAAAGCGGAAGCGTATTCAGCGCGGCCTGCACATGAACACTGCCCTCGTGGAACGTGAGCGCGGTCCAATCGAGCCATCTGCCTTTTGGCAACACAACGTCTCGTTCCCGGATCCCGCGGTGCAGGATGGGCGCCCCGAGAAGCACGCCCCCGATCAGTACCTCCTCTTCCTCCTGCGCCAAGGCCGGATCGAGCAGCCCGAGAGGCGCAAGTGGAAGAGCACCGCCGGCCCTGTAATCCGTCAGCAGAGACCAGCGAAAGGGGTGCAATCGCAAAAAAAGAATGGTTGACGCGCGAACGATCGCTAGCGTTTCTTCGGTTATTCCTCTTTCCGCATTAAACTCCCATGGAACCGTATTCGCGCTATTTCCGATCTGCATCGCGAAAAAAAGACTGCTCGCTTGGGCCCACCGAGCCAGGAGTTCGCCGTCCGGCGGTGAATGCCGGTAGCCCCCCGTATCTGCGGCGTAGAGCGGAAAGCCACTCGCCGCCAGACTCAGACCTCCGCGAAACGCCGCGGGCAATCCACCCACCGACACATAGGGCTCCGCACCGTCGATCGCCCTCTCGCCGTGCATCGCGAAAGTCGCATCGAGGTCGCCGGGCCAGACCACGACACCCTTCGCTTGGTCGCCCGCATACCCTCGCCTTACGAGCAAAAAACCGCCACCCGGTGGCAACATCTCCGCGTAGGTGCCGTGGTAGAGGTCCGTGTAGATCGCATGCATCGTGCGCTCGTCGGAGCCATCGGAAAAGCGCCACTCGTTGCGCACAGCCGAGAGCCCGGGAGCGACGTCTTCCGCGTAGTCGAGCTTGTACCCCTCTATTCCGAGGTCGGCGTACGCCTGCAGTTTTCCCTTCCAAAAGGCGCGAGCACGCTCGTTTGTGAGATCGATGGGCCTGCCCCAGCGGTTAAGCAAGAACCCCGACACGGGGGGGTAAAAGGCCCCAACGGTCGCCTCGTTCACGAGCGCCCGGGTGGCCTCCACTTTCTCATTCAAATACGGTACATGCCAAATAGCCAGTCGCATTCCTAGGGTATTTGCCCGGGGACCTAACGCCCGTGGATTCGGAAACTGCGCGGGTTCGAAATCAAATGTATTGACTTCGGTGGCATAGGGTCGGTCGATCCAGTAACCCGACGCGGCCAGCCCGACACGGCGAATGGCGTCCAGGTCGGCCTCGACTTCGGCCTGGTTCTTGGACTCATCGCGCCAAAACCAGGGCCCCGTTGCCCACGGAGGAGGCAGCGCGGGCCTACCCACGCGCGCGTTAAAATGGGCCATCACCTCCGCGCTGGACGCTCCAAGAAAGACCCGTACGGGCACCGTCTGGTCCGCCGCAAAGGCGACATCCACGTAACTCGTCACGCGGTCGCTCGACTCTTTCGCGACGTCAAAGGCGATCGGCCGGAACGTATCGAGGAAAACCCCCCACCCGCTGGGGCCCTGGAAAAACGGAACTGGGACCCGCGCGTTGTTGTCCGGGGCTTCGGTGGCACCGTCGGCTTCGACTTGCATGGCGCGCACCGTTCCGCGCTGGTTCACCGTGTCGATGAATTCGCCGAGACCGTAAATGGGCTCGCCCGCGGCAACAAGGGTAGCGAAGCGCACAAACGCCACGCGTAGGCCGCCGCCACTGATCGTGAGGTCTGTGAGGAACGCCCCGTCGTTGCCTCCGTCGGCCTTCACGGTCGCACGAAGGCTTACGCCGTCGCCGTAGTCAAGAACCACGCCGGTGCCCGAACGCACAAGCCCCGTGGGGGCCCGCCACTCGAGGGACCCAGGAGCCTTAAGCAACGGGCTTCCGCCAATGATTCCCCAGGGATCGTAATTGATCGTGCGCTTTACTTCGTCGACAAACCCGAGGTGCACCGTGGCCCATGGCAGGCGAACGACGGCTTTGTCTTGCGCAAAAGTCACACCATCGTCGTCGGAGGTGATGACGGCGCGCCCGGCCACAAGAACGCCCGCGGGGGCTTTACTTGGGGGCGACGCGCACGACGAGCACAGCCCGCAGAAGAGGGCGATGGCCAGGGCGAGGGACAGGACGGCAGGGTACATGGGGAGACGCACGGGAGCGATGGTATCGAAGTTTTCGCGCTTCGGGCAGGGAGCCTACGACGTCCCCGGAGATCGGAGAGCCTGCCGGGTGGGCGTGCTCGTATTTCTGACCATATACGTGGGCTTCCGCTGTATGCTGCGTCTGCGCGGCCTCGGGTCGATAGGGCTCGCTCCGCGTGTGGTTGCCCCAGGTGCCACAACGACACTCAGTTTCACCCGACGCCGCCCGGTTGCGGCCATCGCCGAGGCGACCGCGAAACCTGGCAACGTCAAGTGCGCCTGCCGCCCCACAAAGCGCACGAGGCCATCGCGCGCCACGCGGCGGAGCGCTGCCTGGAAGAGGAGCTGGTCGAGCCCGGAGGCAACGAACAAGGCCTTTGCCGTGGCCGGAAGGGTGCGGGCCGTGAGGGTGTGGAGCGCGGAAAGGAGGATGGCATGCGGTGTCATGAGACGCAGCATATGTTCAGTACTGAACGCGCGCCAGTTTTTCGTGTCGATTTCTTGCTGGTTATGGAGATCTCCAGGCAAAAATCTTCCTACGGCAGCTGGCCTGCCCCTGAACAGACGTCCCTATCGGGCCTCGCACCTGACGTGACCGCGAGAGCCTGCCGCGCGCCGGTTTGCCGAGGCGTTTGCCGAGGCGTCCGCCTAGAGCGGTTTTCAGTCGCATTGACCCCGCATGGAGGCGGGCGAGTCAGCATAAAAGCTGGTGGGGGTCGCCCGGGGGAGCGGCAGCAGGCGGCCACTCTTAACAGGCCGACCGTAAACGGCTCTAGTGCGCTGCCCATCCGAGAGGCGTCAAACCGGTCTCTTCGAAGGCGAATCCCAGCTCGTCCACCATCTCTTGGGCGACTTTCGTCGTGGGCTTTCCCGCCCCGTGCCCGGCGTTTTTTTCGACACGAACAAGCACTGGTCGCGTGGAATCGGTCTGCAATGCTTGGAGCAACGCCGCCATTTTTCGCGCGTGCATCGGGTCTACGCGCGAGTCGCTCTCGGCTGTTGTGAAGAGCATAGAGGGATATCGACTGCTTTTTGCCTGATGATAGGGCGAGTACGCGTACAATATAGGGAACTCGTCTGGCAGTAATGGGTCGCCGTATTCCGGAATCCATAGCTTTGCAATACGGAATAGTGGGTAACGGATCATGTCGGTGAGGGGCACCAGTGACAGGCCTGCCCGAAAAAGTTCCGGGGCCTGCGTGACCGCAGCGGCCACGAGGAGCCCGCCGTTGGAGCCTCCCATCGCGACAAGGTGCTCCGCGTCGGTGGTACCGTCCTTCGTCAAGTCGCGCGCGCAGGCGAGGTAATCGTCGAAGACATTCTGCTTATTTCCCAACATTCCGCCGCGATGCCACGCTTCACCGAACTCACTTCCGCCTCGCAGCACGGCTTGCGCCCACACGCCGCCCGACAAGACGACCGCCAATGCGCGCGATGAAAACGACGGCGGAATGGCGACGTTGAATCCGCCGTAGCCATAGAGAATGGTGGTGTGCGGCCCCGGCGGCATCTCTTTGCGGCGCACGACGAAGAACGGAATTGCTGTTCCATCCTTGGAAATCGCCTCCCTCTTTTCAACAATGATTTCAGGTAGTTGCTTCGTTAACGCAACGCCTTGCCACGCACTCATGGCGCCCGTTTTTGTGTCGAATCGGTACACGGCCGGAGGCAGCGCAAACGAGGAAAAGTGTAGAATACCCGTATCGTCGTCATCGGTTTCGCCAAGCGACGCGGTGCCGATGGCGGGCAGGCTCAAGACCCGCTCGCCGGACCCGTCGCGCTCGACAATGCTCACCTGCGAAGAGGCGCCATCGAGGCGATGAAGAACGAAACGGGAGCCTACGCGGACGACGGAAGTTAGCGCGGAACGGCCCTCCGGCACCACGACGCGCGCCCTCTCGATGCTTGGTTTCGCGTAGTCAATTGCCAGCAATTGTCCGTTCGGCGCGCCATCGTTGGTTCGCAGATAGAGGGCGTCCTCGCCGGCCAATGCGTCGTAGAGCGTTTCCTTTCCCGCGGCCACCGCTTGGAAGGCTCGCGTCTTCGCTTTGCGGTCCGCGATGTAGACCTCCGATCGCTGCCAGCCCATGTGAACGGTGACCACCACGTAGCGCCCATCGGGGCTGAGATCGACGCGCGGGCTGTCGGTCTTGGCTCGCCCGTCGCCAAAAATCGCCGTGTCCGCCGCACCATCGGTGCCGAGTCTGTGCTCGTAAATTTTGCGAAAATATTTTTCATCGCCAGGGGCTACCGTGCCCGGCACCGGATAGCGCGAGTAGTAAAATCCCGTCTCATCGGGCACCCACGCCAACGAAGCGTGGCGCGTGAACGGAATCTTTTCGCTGCCGGCGCTGACCCTGCCCTTGGCGTCGATGCGTGCAAGATGCAACACCGATTCTTCACTGCCGCCCTCGCTCAAACCGTAGGCCACGGCATTGCCCCGCGGAGATGGCACCCACCAATCGAGCGAGGTTGTGCCGTCAACCGAGAGCGCGTTCACATCGACGACGGGAACATCGCGCCCATCGAAGCCATCGCGCACGTAGAGCACCGGCTGCCGCTCGGCCCCAGAGCGCTTCGTGTAAAATACACGTGTCGATCCATCCGGCCTCTTTTTCTCTTGCGGAATGCCTATCGTTCCCGTGTCGAGGAGGGACTGAATCGTCTCCTGCAACGCTTGCCTGCCGGCCCACGAATCGAGGAGCGAACGGGTAAATGCATTCTGCACGTCCGTCCAAGCGGCAACCTCCGGCGAAGCCTTGTCTTCGAGCCACCGGTACGGGTCTTCAACGCGAACGTCGAACAGCGTGTCGGTATCGGCACCCCGACGCGTTTCGGGAAACGTTAGCGCTGCTCGCTTGGCACGAGCGGCGATACCCGGGGGAACGTGGGGAGGGGGAACGGCGCAGGCGCCGAGGAGAGCCACACCTCCAAAAGCCAGCAAATGACCGTAGTTCATGAGATCCTTAGCGAACCCGAAGATGCTTGCCTTCGTTTGCGATGGCGGAAAAAAAGTCGTTGCCCTTGTCGTCGACAACGATGAATGCGGGGAAGTCGACCACCTCGATGCGCCACACCGCTTCCATTCCGAGTTCCGCGTACTCCACAACCTCAACTTTTTTGATGCAGTCTTGCGCAAGGCGCGCCGCCGGTCCGCCGATAGTGCCCAAATAGAAACCACCGAACTGCGCGCACGCGTCGGTGACGGCCTTGCTCCGGTTGCCCTTCGCCAGCATCACGAGACTGCCCCCGGACGCCTGAAATTCCTGCACATACGCATCCATGCGGCCCGCAGTTGTCGGGCCAAAAGAGCCGCTGGCCATCCCCTCGGGCGTCTTGGCCGGACCCGCGTAATACACCGCATGGTCTTTGAAATACGACGGCAAGCCCTCACCCCTATCCAGTCTGTCCTTGAGCTTGGCATGGGCTATGTCGCGGGCCACGATCAACGACCCCGAGAGCGACAGGCGTGTCTTGATTGGGTAGCCGGAAAGTTCGGCTCGAATCTCCGCCATCGGCCGATTGAGATCGATGTTCACGACGTCGCCGCCGAGCTCCGCGGTGCCCGGTTCGGGCAGGTATCTTGCGGGGTCGCGTTCCAGGATCTCAAGGAAAACGCCGTCTTTTGTGATCTTTCCGAGGCACTGGCGATCGGCGCTGCACGAGACCGCGATGGCCACCGGACACGAGGCCCCGTGGCGCGGCAAGCGGACCACACGCACGTCGTGGCAAAAATATTTTCCCCCAAACTGCGCGCCGATTCCGAGCTCCCGCGTCATCTGAAGAACCTCGCTCTCGAGCTCCAGGTCGCGAAAACCGTGGCCGAGTTTCGAGCCCGCAGTCGGGAGGTTGTCGAGGTAGTGGGCCGATGCGTATTTCGCGGTCTTGATCGCGTACTCCGCTGACGTACCGCCAATGACAATGGCCAAGTGGTAGGGCGGGCATGCGGCCGTTCCGAGGCCTGCGATCTTTTCCCGCAAAAATGCTTTCAACCGGGCCGGATTGAGCAGCGCTTTGGTCTCTTGGTAAAGGTAGCTCTTGTTGGCGGAGCCCCCGCCCTTGGCCATGAAGAGAAACTTGTACGCATCGCCGTCGGTCGCGTAGATCTCGATCTGCGCTGGCAGGTTATTTCCCGTATTGACTTCGTCATACGTGGAGATCGGAGCGAGCTGCGAGTAGCGCAAATGGCTCGTCGCGTACGTGTCGAAGACGCCGCGCGCGATGGCCGCCTCATCGCCCCCGCCGGTGAAGACGAACTGGCCCTTCTTGCCCATCACGATCGCCGTGCCCGTGTCTTGGCACATGGGGAGCACGCCGCCCGCAGCGACGTTCGCATTCTTGAGCAAATCCAGGGCCACAAAGCGATCGTTGGCGCTCGCGTCGGCGTCGTCCAAGATGGCCCTGAGCTGCGCCAAATGCGCGGGCCGAAGGAGGTGCGCGATGTCGCGCATGGCCTCGCGGGTCAGGAGCGTGATGGCGGCCGTATCGACCCCAAGGAACGTCTGGCCCTGCGCCTCAAAACTTGAAACGCCCTCCCGCGTCAGCAGTCGAAAAGGCGTTTCGTCGTCGTGCGCGAGGGGGAGAATCTCGGAGAACGTAAAGTCGGCCATGACCTGGCTCTAACGCGAAAGCACCAAATAGGCGGACCGCTTAGTGACGAAAATGCCGCGTGCCGGTGAACGCCATCGCGACGCCGTACTCGTTGGCTTTCGCAATAGATTCGCTGTCTTTCATCGATCCGCCGGGCTGCACGATGAGCGTCACGCCAAACTCCGCGGAGGCCGCCACGTTGTCTGGGAACGGAAAAAATGCATCGCTCGCCAACACCATTTCGCCGATCGCCGCGCGAGCTTCCACGGCGGTGAGGGTCGGGCGCTCGCGTTTCAACCAATCGGTCACCCGGGGCTGCGCGAGTTTCTGGTTCGAGTCGATGCGATTGGGCTGCCCCATGCCGCCGCCCACAAGGCTGTACTGCCCCGGCGCATACTCGTAACCGAGAGCAATGGCGTTCGATTTCAGGTGCTTGCACGCCTTCCAGGTGAACGCTGCAAGTGCTTGTTTTTCTTGAGGAAACAGCTTCGTCGTTACGCCCTCGAACTTCTCCCACACCGCCACGTCGCGGTCTTGAACGAGCATGCCGCCCAGCACGTGCTTGTAGATTTTGCGAGGATGCGCGTACGTAAACTCGCCAGTGGCTAGTAGACGTATGTCTTTCGATTTGCTCTTCAAGAACGCGAGAGCCTCGGGCTCAAAAGAAGGCGCGAGAACGATCTCGACAAACCGGCCCTTGAGAAATTCGGCCGTCTTGAGGTCCACGGGCCGCGTGAGGGCGATGACCCCGCCAAAGGCTGAAACCGGATCGCCAGCCCAGGCCGCAACGAGGGCTTTTTCCAGCGTTTCGCCCGTAGCAAAGCCGCACGGATTCAGGTGCTTGATGATGACCGCCGCGGGCCCGTCGCTCAGTTCGCGCGCGGCCTCAAGGGCCGCATCGGCGTCGACGAGGTTGTTGAACGAGAGTTCTTTGCCGTGAAGCTGCGCGAACTTTCCGAGACTCGCCTCCCCGGCCTGCACCGCCTCGGTCTCGCGAAAGAAGCTCGCTGCCTGGTGGTTATTCTCGCCGTAACGAAGCTTTTCGCCCTTTTCGAAGGTGAGGTGGAGCCGGTCTTCGTTGTGAATTTGTTTCGCAAGCCAACGCTCGATCGCGGCGTCGTAGGCAGCCGTCTTGGCGAAAACTTTGAGCGCGAGTTCTTGGCGCGTTCGCAGAGTCACACTTCCGGATTGAAGCTCCGACAACACGCGATCGTAATCGCCTGGTTCCGTGACCACGGTGACGCGCGCGTGGTTTTTTGCTGCCGATCGCAGCATTGATGGGCCACCGATGTCGATGTTTTCAATCACATGATCGTAGCTCGAATTCGGATCGCCCGACGCCTTGTCGAAGGCGTACAGGTTCACGCAAACGACGTCGATGAGGCGTGCACCGATGCGCTCAAGATCGCCCAAATCTTTTTCAGCCCTCGCCAAAAGGCCGCCATGAACGCGGGGATGAAGCGTCTTCACGCGGCCATCCATGACCTCCGGCGAGCCGGTGTACGCCTCCACCGCGGTCACGGGAACACCCTCCTTTTGGAGCAGCGAAGCTGTGCCGCCCGTGGAAAGTATCTCGAATCCGAGACTTACGAGGGTGCGGCAGAAGGCAGCAATTCCGGTCTTATCGGTCACAGAGACGAGGGCAAGCTTGGCGTGCATGACGCGCGCGGCTAACGCAGGTGGTCCGGGCGCGCAACCGAAGCGACGCGCCCAGCACAAGATGAACCATGGCGCCCATTGATGCGAGGCTGAATCCAGCGCAACGCGAGGCCGCTCTGCACGTGCACGGGCCGCTGCTCGTTTTGGCCGGTGCGGGCTCGGGCAAAACGCGCGTCATTACGCACCGCATGGCCAACCTTCTTCGCGTGGGAATTCCCCCGCGGCAGGTGGGTGCGCTCACATTTACGAACAAGGCCGCGGGCGAAATGCACGACCGGGTCGCGACGCTTTTGGCCGATATGGGCCACGGCCCCAGCGCCGCAAAAGAACTCACGGTGTCGACGTTTCACTCCTTCGGTCTGGAGTTTCTTCGCAAGGAGGAGAGCGCCGCCGGCGGACGCTTCGCTATCTACGACCAGGGCGACGTGCAAGCCATCGTGCGTGAGTCCCTCAAAAGTCTTGTCACGGGCAAAACTTACGACGTCGCGGCCATCGTTGCGCGCATCTCGAAGCTGAAGAATGCGTTCATTGATCCCGAGCAATTTGAGCCAAAAGATGACGACTACGACGTCATCACGCACATGGTTTACCCCCGCTACGTGGCGGCGATGCGGAACTTTCGCGCCTTCGATTTCGACGACCTGATCTGTGAGGTCGTCCGCATTCTTCGCACCCGCGAAGACGTCCGTTTGCGCTGGCAGGAACGCATGGGCTTTTGGATGGTGGACGAATACCAAGACACAAACGGGGCGCAGCTCGAGCTCCTGCGGCTGCTTGTGGGACCGCGCAAGAACGTCTGTGTGGTCGGCGACGACGATCAATCGATCTACGGCTGGCGCGGCGCTGAGGCGCGAAATATCACGGATTTCGAGGATCACTTTCCTGGCGCGTTGGTTGTCAAACTGGAGCAAAACTACCGTTCGCGCGCTCCCATTTTGACCCTCGCGAACGCCGTTCTCGAAAAGCGTGCAGAGCGCAAGTATCCGAAAGTGCTCACGACAGCGCAGCTCGGTGGCGACGCCCCGCGTTTTCTTATCTCGCCGAGCGCCGAGGCCGAAGCCGATTGGATCGCCGCAGAAATTCGCCAACTTGTCAGCGACAACCACCGCAAACCCAAAGATTTTGCGATCCTGTACCGATCGAATTTACTGGCAGAAGCCTTGGAAGAGGCTCTTCGCGAACAGCGTGTAGTTTACAAGGTATTTGGTGGTCAGTCGGTTTATGAAAAGAAGGAGGTGAAGGACGTTCTTGCCTACCTCCGCGTTGTGCTCGCCCCCCACGACGATTTGAGTCTTCGCCGCGTCGTGAATTTTCCGCCTCGCGGCATGGGTGAAACAACCCTCGAGGTCGTCGCATCGCACGCCCTTGCGCGCGGATGGACGCTGCATGATGCCCTCGATCGCCTCCAGTCGATCGACGGAGTGTCCGCGGCAGCACGCACAGGTTCCGAGCGATTTCTCAGTCTTTTGGTCGATGCGCGCCGCGCTCTAGCCGGGGGCACGAAGCCGTCTGTGGTGGCGCGTTCGCTCGTTGCTTCCGCACAGATTCGCGAACACATCACGACGACCTCGAAGGGCAACGAGTTCGAGCGGCGATGGGGCAACATTGAATGGCTCTTTCGCGTTCTCGAAAAAAAGGAGCGCGCAGGAACACTCGGCCCCGGGGCAGCGGCCTTCGCGCAGGTGCTTCAGCAGCTCTCGCTTTCGTTCAAGGACGACGACGGCGAAGCAGGTGATTTCGTGACGCTTTCCACGCTTCACGGCTCCAAGGGCCTCGAGTGGGAGGTAGTCTTTCTCGTCGGTTGCGAAGAAGGGTACCTGCCCCACCAACGCACCCTGGAAGTCCGGGCGACCGATGCGATTTCCACCGACGTCGAGGAAGAGCGTCGCCTCTTTTACGTCGGCGTGACCCGTGCCCGCGAGCGCCTGTACCTCGCGCGGTGCGACCAGCGCATGGTCCGCGGCCGGCAGATGCCACGGGCGGCGAGCCGCTTTCTCGCGGATTTACCCAGGGAAAACACTGAAGAAATTCAAGTGCCCGAGAAAACGGGCATGAGCCTCATGGGTGTGCAGACAAACCTCTCGAACCTGCTTGCGGCCCTCAAGGGTTTCGACTGAATCGCGGCCCGCGGGGAGCTGCGCGGAACTACCTGCGATACGGCAGACGGGCGCGGCGAATGCCCACCATGGCCAGGGCCTCAAGGCGTTCGGCCGTGGGGATCGCGGCCAACTGCTGGAGCCACGTGGCACCATGGGCCCACACGATTGACCTGTTTATTTCCAGGGGAAGAACCGCTTCGGCCGTCGAGACGCCGCTGCCGCTGATCCGCGAAAGAACGAAAGCCACGGCCTCCCGATCGACAGACGCCGGAAGACCTGCGCGAAAAGTTCCCGGGGCCGCGTTCATGCCTTCCACAGTGACCGTCGGCGAAACCTCGGGCCAACTTTGCGTTATGGAAAAAGCCTCGCTTCAACTTCGTCGAGGCGCACGAACGACCGCCCCTGCCCGCGCAGTTCCTCGACGACGGCGCTGAGGGCCGAAAGCTTTTTTGCCCGCGGCACGCGCACATCCGGCTGGTGCGCGCGCAGTGCCTCGAGATCGTCATCCGCATCCAGAAAATCGATGCCGTGGAGTTCGAAGTTGAAGAGGGCGTCGTCGGCACACGAGGCGGCGGCCCTGCGCGCAAACTTCTCGCCCCACAAGGTCACGTTGGTGCCGATGATGGGCATGCGTATGCGGGGAGTCACCTGAATCGGAAATTCAGGTATTCCCTGCCCTTCGCGCCAGTACGGGGTTCCCAATCGGTACGGCGTCCGCGGTGCCAGCAGCACCTCGGGCTCACCCATGATGCTGTGACTTTTGCGCCCAATGAGGGAATACGACGCCATTACAAGCGCCTTTGCCATGTAATACGCTGGGCAGCCGAATACAGAGGAGTCGTATGCGTGCCCCGTCTCGAGAAGGACGCGCGCGATCTCGTCGGAGAACGTGTAACCCGGCGCACGAAAACCACGCGGGCGTTCGCCCGTGACCGCGTGAATAAGTGACGCGGCGTCGTCGATTTGCGTGCAAATATCCGCATAACTGAGACGCACAAGGTCGTAGCGATGATCAAGGGTGTGGCTCGCTATCTCGTGCCCGCGACGTGCGGCGTCGGCGATGACCCGGCGATTTTCTGCGCGCGAGAGGTCGCTCGCCACCGTGAACAGCGTGAGCGGCAGCTTCATGGCCGAAGCCCAGTCCACCATGCGCGCCACGGCACGATCGTAGACCGCGCTCATCGCCGGGCCCGCGGGGGTAAGCCCATGTATCGCGAAATAATTGGGGATTTCGTCGAGGTCGACGTTCACAGACGCAAGCTTCACCGGGCCATGCGTAGCGTCTTTTGTCCCGACTTAGGCGGTTTCCGCTGAGCACTTTGCGCGGCAAGATCGTTTTCGCGAAAGCAATCCTCGCCAAAATGGCGATAGTCGCGTTAGCTCTGCACAACAATGGAGACGCTTACCCTCGACTTCATCTCGGATGTGGTCTGTCCGTGGTGCTACATTGGCCTGCACCGTCTTGAGACAGCCATGCGCCTCGTCGACCGACCACTGCGTTTTTCCCTGCGATTTCACCCATATTTGCTTGATCCATCCGTCTCGGAAGCTGGCGTTAACGGTGCGGCGCGGCTGCGAAAAAAATACGGGGTCAACACGAAATCGATGCTCGCTCAGGTGGAAGAGGCTGCGCGGGATAGCAATCTGAGCCTCGACCTGAGCCGCCAAAAAAAGATTTATCCCACGGTGCGCGCGCATACACTGCTGCGCGCGGCGGCCAAGGCCAACGCCCAGCACGAGGTTGCGCGGGCCCTTTTCGAAACGCATTTCGTCGAAGCCGGAAACATCAACGACGTGGGCACGTTGCTCCGTGTGGGGGTCAAGGCGGGCCTCGACGGCGATAGGCTGCGCACAGAGTTGACGAACCCCGCCGCGCTCGCTCAGACCCTCTCGGAGGCCAACCACTTGGCGGAAAGTGGCATCTCGGGCGTGCCATTCCTCCTTGTCGCGGGCAGAAAGGCCATTTCCGGTGCCCAGTCTGTACCCGCGCTGATGCAGGCGATGCCCGACTTTGACGATCCGCCGTTCGACGAGTGAACGGGCCCGCGGGCGTCAGCAGGTTTTAGCCCCCGCACGTTGAACCGCGGGATCTAATCCGTCGACGCGGACGGGTCATCTCCACAGGCCAGATTCGCGGGAACCGCCTCGTGAATGTGCTTCGGCAAGGGCAAGACAAGGCTGCGCATATGGGTCACAAACGCCTCGCGCGTCTTCCCAGAAATTCGTGCATTGTACATGCACTCTTCCGCGACTGTGGAGACCAGGTGACCGCGGTAATCGTGCCCAGGGTACACGAGGGTCTCCGGAGGAAGTGTGAAAATATGCTGGGTAATCGAGTCGTACAGGGCACCGGCGTCGCCGTTTTGAAAGTCCGTGCGGCCGCATCCGCGCACGAGAAGCGCGTCACCGGTGAGCACGAACCAAGCGCCCGCGAGCGATATGGAATCAGGCGTATGCCCGGGGGTGGACAAGACTCGCAACTGCGTGAGACCAACCTGAACCACGTCGCCGTGAGCGAGCGCGCGATCGACGCACGGCGCGCCGCCGGCACCGCTCATGCTTAAGCACCCGGTGGCGTCGCGAAGTGCCCCCGCCGCGGTCACGTGATCGGCGTGCACGTGGGTATCGACGGCCGCCACCAAAGTGAGTGCAAGCTCGGAAATAAGCTGCGTATCGCGTGCAACCTGACCCCGCACGGGATCAACGAGTATCGCCTCCTTCGTCTCCGAATCCCACATGAGGTAGCTGATGGTTGACGACTCCACATCAACGAGTTGGCGCAGTCTCAGCGACCCCGGTTTGCCCTCATGCATCGCGGCACCCGAGCACAAGATCGGCAACGCGCGCGCCTGCACGAAAAGTTTCCGCGATTTCTTGGGCCAAGGTCTTGGTACCGTACCGGCATGAACGCGCGTTCGATTACCGGTGCTGAATTCCCCGTTGCAATCCAAGACGGCATCGTCCTCGTCGATTTTTGGGCGACGTGGTGCGCGCCGTGTCGAGCATTTTCGCCCATTTTCGAACGCTCGTCCGAGGCGCACCCGCACGTGCATTACCTGAAGCTCGACACGGAGCAAGAGCCCGATCTGGCGTCGGCGCTTCAAATCCATTCCATTCCGACGCTCATGGCGTTTCGCGACGGCGTGCTGGTTTTCCGTCATGCGGGCCTCGTCTCCGAGGAGGGGCTTTCGTCGCTCGTCGCCCAGCTCGGCGAGCTCGACATGGCGGCAGTCCACGCCCAGCTAGGCGACGAAGATCCCGGCGGCGAGTAGGAGCTGCGCGTGGCTTCCAAGGGCTCGCCCGTGACCACCGCGGACCGCCGAATCTTGACCACCGTTGCATGGCTCGCGATTGGTTTCGTCGTGCCGTTTTGGGTCTTGGCTCTCACGGGGGTCGCGCCCATTTTCGAGGTCATCCCCGGGCACGTGCGCCACACGATGCCGTTTTTGTTTTCGGACGCGTGGGTGGCCTGGCGGGCAGCCCTTCTTCTTCGTTCATTGCGGCGCCCAGAAGACCATCGCGTGCGCGAGGAAGCGCTGCTTTTGGGCGGAATGTTCGTGCCATTTGGCCTCTACGAGCTCGCCTATGGGCTCCAAAGCGGTCTCCTTTTTCGGCCGCCATCCGCCAGTGCCATCGATTGGATCGCGACGGCCTTTCTACTCACCGCAGGCCCGTGGCTCCTACGCGTGGGGCGAAAATCGTGACGTCTATCGTGCGTATGACAAACCAATGCCGCCACGCATACCACGGCACACGTTCGCTTGTCGTTGTATGTTCATGATATGCTCTAGATGTGCGCCTGGGAAACCCGAACCGTCTCGAAGGTGGCCCAGGCGAACGTAGGCCGGTGTGCCGGGGTAGCGCCCTGTATTTTTGCGACGCCCCGCGCCGTTTTTCAGCATCGACCTACGGCCCGGCAGAAGTGCCTGGCGCGCGTTCCGGGCCACTACTTGGCTCACTCCCGGGGGTATCGCTCGTCGGCTCGGACCCGCGGCGAACGCTGTCGATTTGCTTCGCTTCCACGCTTTCGTTGAGGTGACTAAGACGCTCGGCCAGGCGCTGAATTTCGCCTTCGTAACGACGGCGCAAGTCGAGTTCCGCGTGCATGGCCCGGTACGTTTTTGAGAGCCGCTCGTGGTTTCGCAAACGCATCTCAAGTTCAACGAAGTTCAACGGCTTCATCATGTAGTCGTTGGCACCGCGTTCAAACGCTTCGGCGAATTCTTCCGCCGAACCTCGGGCCGTCACCACCAGTATCGGCAGCGAACCCGCGTCGTAGCGCTGGCGCAGCACGTGAATAACCTCGAGGCCGTTCATGCGCGGCAAGCCGACGTCGACCATCACCAAACACGGTGCGCCGGCAGAAAGCACCGTGTCGATGGCGGCTTCGCCGTCGCTCGCAAGCCATACTTCGTAACCGATTCGTTCGAGAAAACCCTTTAGAATCGCGCGGTTGGTTGCGTCGTCTTCTACGACGAGTACCGACCGACCGCCGGGCACCACTTGCACGAGGCCCGCCGGTGGGGGGTGCCCCGTGATGCGTTCGAACCACGGCCCCGACGTTGTGCCGATGGCGACCCGCTCCTCGGCCAGGGGAAGAACGAATCTCGCGACGGCACCAACTTCCGCCGTGACCTCGATGGTCAAGTGGCCTCCGTGGCGCCGCGCAATTCCGGACGCCGCCGAGAGACCAAGGCCGAGGCGCGCGACCGATAGTCCCGCGCCCGCAAGACGACGAACGGTCTCGAAGGGCGACACGAGCGACCCCGGTTCGGGAAAGCGTCCGTTTGCGGATATGCTGATAATCGCCTCGTCGCCGTGGCCGCCGAGGTGAACGGTGACCTCGCCGATTTCGGCAAACGTGACCATGTAATTCAAGATGTTGGCAATGGCGCGCTCGATGAGCGTGGAGGCGCCGTAAATAAGCGGAATCGTATTCTCGACCACCATGCGAACCTCGAGAACACGACGCGCAAGAAGGGGCCGAACGGTCTCGATGGCGCGGCGCACGAGCCGCTCCGCATCGACCGCGTAACGGTCGGTGGAATTGATCTCGTCGTTGTGACCCCCAATATCGCCGAGTTCGCACGCCAGAAGAGCGATGCGACGACCGTTGACGGCCACGAGTTCGAGCACGTGATTCATGTCCGGATCGATGCGGCGCCCGCTCGACGCCAACTGCCCCTCTGCCAGCGCTACAACCGCCGCTGCAGGCTCTCGAACCTCGTTGGCCGCCAGCAGCAAGAAGGCCGACACGAGCTCTTGTTGGGCCTTCAGGTCGCGGTTCACGTGGCCAACCTCCACGACAAGCGCATCGGCGGTGGAGGCGGTGGCAACGTAGCGCAGTATCAACACAATGAGCTGCGAAAACGCGAAGAACGCGCCAGCCACGGTCATCCACTCATACCCATGACCGACACCCAAACTGCGAAGCAGATCGTGACCAAAACCAGCCACCAAAATGCCAAGACCACAGCGCACGGCCAGGGTGGTGCCCTTGGAACTGCGGTCCTGCCAAATTCTTGCCTGGGCAACCAAAATAACCGCGGCGATCGCCGTTCCGACCTTGACAACGACAAGAAACTTGCCGGTCACAAACGTCATGGGCGCGAAGGCGATAACCATGGCCGCCGAGGAGCCAATTCCGTAAACCCACCGTTCCAAGCGACGCGAGTTCTCCAAAGTTACCGCAACGAATGCGTAGGCCGCCATGAGTCCGCAGGGCATCGCCAGGTGCTCGATGGTCAGCGCGACAGAGTAAATCCAGTGGCGCGGCCACGCGCTTTCGAGCCAGTGAAACGACGACAGCGCCCAGGCTCCAATGATGGCCGTGAGTATCGCGAGCTCGCGCGCGCCGTTGCGGGCCCGATGAAGAAAGGCCACCACAATCGCCGCGGCCATGACGCCGAGGAGTAGGGCGAGGCTCGCGATGCGGGCACCGGTGGACGCTAACCGCGACCGAACAAGCTGCTCGACGGACCCCAGTTGAAAGTGCCCACAGAGCGTCATTCGCCCCCAAGAATACGTGGCAACCGCCACATCGATGCGCACGCGACGGCCTTGGGGCAGGCTGATCATTTGCCTGTAGTTTACATCTTCATCTTGCGCGGGATCGCAGCGCACGAGTCCCACGCTCTCTTCGTTGACCGCCGCGCCGTCGCCATCAAGCGACGTGGCCCTCACGCGGGCGTGGAGCGAGTGGAAGTCCAAGGCCACGGGGACGCGGGTCGTGGGCATGGTGAGGATGACGCTGAACACGGCGCAGCCCGCCCCTTCGACGAGGCCAAACGGCATTCGGGAGGGCCAGTGGGAACTCACATTTCCGGGAACGACAAACACTTCAGGAGCCGTCTTTTCGCGCTGGGCGTCCGGCTCGAGCACGTTCCATTGCACAAGAAACTCGCCGGTCGGCGCGATGATTTCTGAGGAATTCCACTGAGAAAGATCGAGTTCACCTTGCACGACCGGCGCCGCCCGCGGCTGCGCGCAACCGGCCAGTGCCCCAAGGGTCACAAGCAAGACCCTCGCCGAAAAGGGTCCAACATCTCCGGCTCTTGCAAATTTCCAACGCGAGGAACCCTCGCCCAAAAGCGTCGCGAGCGACGAATCCCTAGGAAGTGGCGAGCGATAGGCACTTTCTGTGCCTTGAGCGACCCCGACCGACGGGATTTGGCGCGCAGCAGCTTTTCGGCGAGGGTCAAGCAAGAAGACCCGCAGCTGACCCGGCGCCCCATCGATTCGGCGACGACTCACGGCGCGCCCATGTTCGCGAGGAGAAATTGATGCATACGATATGAAGCCCATGTTGATACCAAGTTATGGCGATCAACAGACGTAAACCAGCCGAGGTGGCCCCCCTGTCTTGTTTCCTCCGCGTGGAGCGCGCTCGAGACGCCGCGGGCCAGCACTTTTCGCGCGGCGACCGCAGGAACCATCGGGTCGTCGGCGGCGAAGAGGTACAGCGTTGGCCGGCCCAAAGCGCCGAGGCGCGGCGCTACACTCGCGCGTTCGTAGTAGTCGCGCGCACCCAGAAAGCCGTGCATGCGCGCCACCACCAAGTCGTCGTAGCCCCAGAGGCTTCGCACGGCGAGCAGTTCGCGGCGCGTGCACGGCACCACATCGGGCCTCTGGGCCATGAGCGCGAGGGTCTGCGCGACGAGGGAAATCACTACGAATGCGTGAAATGGGAGCGCCGCGGGACGCGATAGAAACTTTTCGGTCTGCGCGAGCTCGAGGGGGGCTGCGAGGGCGATGACGGCTTTGAGATTGCCCACCGGGCGGTCCACCGAATCGGCGGCCACGTGAAGAGCCAAATGCCCCCCGAGCGAAAAACCGATGAGGGCCAAATCGCCGACCCGCGGGTCGCGCGATAATTCGGTGCATACTGCAACAACATCGGACGACAGCCCCGCGTGGTACCGCGTGTCCCACTCCCGGTGGCTCGTTCCGGCACCGCGCAAATCCAGGCGCACCACGTGGTACCCCTGCTCGTAAAATGCCACGCCGGCCCGCACCACATACGCGGCCTCGGCACTGCCGCCCACGCCGTGCACCAGCACCACCGTCGGATGACTTTCGCGCGAACGGTGCCACCACGCATGCGCGTGAAGACAGCTCGAAAAACCTGGAACTGGCAACCGAAGGAGCTCGCTGATTTGGGGCGCGAAATCGCCCGGCGGCGCCCAAAATGGCACGGCGGCCCCGAGGGTTTGAATCCAGCTGTGAGAAACGTTTATTCCTGGAAAAAAGCTGGCGACCATGACGTAACTCACAAATGAGGCGCTAAACCCTGGCACCGAATCGTGCGCCATGGTTTAGGCTTGCGAACGATGCCCACGTTTCAACGCTACACGGTTCAAGCGCGCCTGCCCGCTTCTCTCGAACGCCTGCGCGCCCTTTCGCGAAATCTTTGGTGGTCCTGGTCACCCATTGCGCAAGCGTTGTTCGTGCAAATCGATCCAGAACTTTGGGAGGAGGTTCACGGAAATCCGATTGAGCTCCTCGCCCGGGCGCCGCAATCGCGCCTCGACGAGCTCGCCACCGACGACGTGTTTTTGAGTCAGCTCGACGCGGCCTGGCAGCGATTCGATCACTACATGCATCAGCCCGGTTGGTTTTCCAAGCATTTCGCTCACGAAAAGCACATTCGCATCGGCTACTTTTCGATGGAGTACGGCCTTCACGAATCGCTCCCAATCTACAGCGGCGGCCTTGGCGTCCTCGCGGGCGATCACCTGAAAACGGCCAGCGATCTTGGGCTTCCGCTCGTGGCCGTGGGTCTTGCGTATGCCGAGGGGTATTTTCGGCAGGTGCTGAACGGCGACGGCCTGCAAACGGAACGTTACCCCATCAACGATTGGTCGATGCTCCCGGTGACACCGGTGTGGGTGAGCGAGGGCAAGCGTTTGGTGATCGACGTAACGTACCCGACGAAGGTCATTCACGCGCAGCTTTGGCGCGTGGATGTGGGCCGTATTCCCCTGTACTTGCTTGACACGAATATTGAGCAAAATGCCAAGGAAGATCGCGGTATTACCGGTCCACTTTACGGCGGCGATCATGAGTTCCGCGTGCGGCAAGAGATCATGCTTGGCATCGGCGGCGTGCACGCGCTGGAGTCGGTCGGGCTCAGCCCCAACGTCTGCCACTTGAACGAAGGGCACTCATCTTTTTTGACCCTCGAGCGCATCGCGCGGGTGATGCGCGACAAGAAGGTGAGCTTCGATGTGGCCCGCGAGGCCTGCGCGCCAGCGAATCTTTTCACCACGCACACGCCCGTTGCCGCCGGGATCGACATGTTCGACCCGGCGATTGTCCGCCGTTACCTGGAGCACCATCGCCGCGAACTCGGTCTAACCGACGCAGAGATGATGAATCTCGGCAAATCGGCGACCGCTCCGTCGGCCTTTTCCATGCCCGTCCTCGCCCTCAAAACGAGTGCACACTGCAACGGTGTGAGCGAGCTGCACGGCGACGTTTCGCGAACGATGTGGAAATCCCTTTGGCCCGACGTGCCGGAGCACGAAGTTCCCATCGAGGCCATCACCAATGGCGTCCATATTCCGTCGTTTATCTCCGACGAACTCAGTGCACTCTACAGCCGTTATCTCGGCGAACAGTGGACGGAAACGATCGACAAAAAAGCCACGTGGGACCGACTCACAGCCCTTCCCGACGCCGAGCTTTGGCACGCCCACGAACATCGCCGCGCACGCTTGGTCGTTCTGGCGCGGCGCTGGCTTGTGCGCGCCGCCAAACGCCGAGGAGCTTCCGCCGACGAGCTCGCGTCGTGCCAAGAGGTTCTCGATCCCCAGGCCTTGACGATTGGATTCGCGCGGCGTTTCGCCACGTACAAGCGCGCGACCCTTTTGTTTCAAGATCTGGATCGCGTTTACAAACTCCTCGGCGACACAAACCGCCCCGTGCAGCTCATTTTCGCGGGCAAGGCTCACCCCCAAGACAAACCCGGAAAGGAGCTTATTCGCACGGTTGTCCACGAAATGCGCGACCCCAAACTCCGGGGCAAAGTTGTCTTCATCGAAGACTACGACATGCGCATTGCGCGCGCGATGGTGGCCGGCGTCGACGTGTGGCTCAACACGCCACGCCGCCCGATGGAAGCGTCGGGCACGAGCGGCATGAAGGCCGCCGCGAACGGTGCAATCAACCTCAGCATCCTCGACGGCTGGTTCGCAGAAGCCTGGCGCGATCACGGCCGCGACGCGGGCTGGGCCATCGGCAAGGGCGACACGGTGACCGACGAACGCGGCGATCGCCTCGAGGCGGAGAGCTTGTACGAAACCTTGGAAGGCGAAGTTGTTCCGCTCTTTTTCGATCGCCCAGCGGCCGACAAACTTCCACGGGCGTGGATTCGCCGCATGAAGACGTCGATCGCCACGAACGCGGTTCGCTACAATACCGTGCGAATGGTGCGGGAATACGCTGAGCGTTTCTACGTGCCCGCCGCTCGCCTCGCGGAAGAAATCGCGGCGAACGATCTCGCCGGCGCACAAGCTCTCGTCACGTGGAAAGAAAAAGTCCGCGCCGCGTGGCCATCGGTGAAGATCGAGGCCGTCGAGGTCGGCGTCGCGCCAAAATTTGCCGTTGGCGAATTTCTCACCATGGCGTGCACCGTGGCGCTCGGCGCGCTGGACCCATCGGACGTGTCCGTGGAGGCCTACTACGGCCCGCTCCACGGCGAACTGACGCCGGCCAAAGGCATCACCATCGTCGCGAAAATGACCGAAGATATGGGCAAGGGTCGCTTCCGTTTTCAAGCGGAAGTCCCCGCGAAAGAAAGCGGCGAACACGGCGTCGCAGCCCGCGTTCTGCCCTCCCACCCCCTTGTGCCCCATCCCCACGACGTGCGCCTGATTCGCTGGGCGTAGCGTGCGCGTGCCCAAGCTAAGGGCTCGGGTCTTTGCGTGCAATCTGCACGCTCTATGCATGCAGATTGCACGCCATATACGTGCAGATTGCACCTTTATAAATCGCCCTCATCGACGGATTTCGCTCCCGACGAGGGCGTGCTAGCAAGCGCGTATGGTGCGCCGCACGCGACGTTCGCTCGCGCTTCTCGCGATGGTCACGGCGTGCGCTTTCGCGGCGATGCCGACGGTGACCTGCGCCCGAATGCAGGGCCCTCGGGGCGGTGGCAAGGCCCCAGAGCGCGGTGGACACCATCGCGAGCCAGGCATCCCAAAGCCCCGGCCGACTGGGGCCCCGGGCTTGGCACCATCGCCCAGCGCCTCGGGGACGCTACCGCTGCGGGCCCAGGGTTTTCGCTACCGCCAGCTCGCCATCGGTCAGGGCGACGCGGCCCTCCTCGAGTGCGGCTCCGGCGAAACGGCTCTCGTCGACGCGGGGCCGGCGGCTTCCGCATCGACCCTGGTGCAAACGCTGAAGAGTCTTGGGCGCGAGGTCTCATGGATCTTGATTTCGCATGGCCACGCGGACCACTACGGAGGACTGGGGGCCGCGGTGGGCCTCGGGTCACCGCCGAGTTTTATCGTCCCGCAGGCCCCAGACGAAGGCGTGGAGTGGCGTCGCGCCCTCGCATCGCTCCACGGGTCTGGTGCGCGCGTTATTGAGGCAAAACGCGGGGACACCATCGCTCTCTGCGCGGGCGTCGACGTCCGCGTCCTCGCGCCATCGCCGCCGCCCATTTCGCGATCCCGGAGCGACGTCAACGCGAACGGCATCGTTCTTCGCGTGGACCATCATGGTGCAGACTACACGCATCGTTTTTTGCTCACGGGCGATGCAGAACTCGAAACCGAGGCGCGCCTTCTTGAAGACCCGGAGGGCCTTCGCGCCGACGTTTTGAAGGTGGCGCACCATGGCTCCGCTTTTTCGAGTTCCCTGCGTTTTCTCGAGGCTGTGGCCCCTTCGCTGGCCATCGTTTCCTCGGGCTCGGGCAACGATTACCACCACCCGCACGGGGCGGCCTTGCAGCGCCTCCTGGGTGTTGGCGCCCGCATTTTGCGAACCGATCTTCACGGAACGGTCTCGGTCACAAGTGGCGACGAAGGTCTCACGGTCGAAACGGACCACGAGGTACTTAACCACCTAGAAAACGTAGGCGAAGACGGCGGCGAGGCCAATCTGCCCAAAGAGCATCGCCCACGGCACCGCAAACACCGGCAGTAGAAAACCGCCGAGAAACGCGATGGGCCCGTTCCTGCGCGTGTTGCAAGGGATTTGCAGTTGCCCTTGACGGCGGAACGTTGCTGTGTAATGTCCTGCCTCCCGTCCGCGCGGATTGCCCGCGTATTCTCAGGAAAGTCGTCGTATGCCCCTCCCGCCCGAGCAGAAGAGCGAAATTGTCGCTAAGTACCGTAAGCATGAGTCCGACACGGGCTCGTCTGAAGTGCAAATTGCCCTTCTCACGGAGCGCATCACGCACCTGACGGACCACTTCAAGACGCACGCGAAAGACCACCACTCGCGCCGCGGTCTTCTCAAGATGGTTTCCACGCGCCGCAGTCTCCTGGCCTACTTGAAGCGCACCGAACTGGGTCGCTACAAGGCGATCGTCGCCGCTCTGAGCCTCCGCAAGTAACAACGCGCCTCGCGCCCTCGCGTCCTCGCGACTGCCGTTTAGACCGCCTTCAATCCGGCAGTCGACCACGCGTTACCCGGCGCGATTGCAAGTAAAAGCACATCCTTCGCGGTGTGCTTTTTTTTTGGCCCCGGTGCGCACTTTACTGCGCAAGTTTCCTTGCCGATGGGCGCGTGTGGAACTGGAAAATCTCGTCGACTTGTGTTAGGCGAAGTTCCCCATCACTCGGTTGAGCGCGAAGTCCTCGACCCTCGTTTTTTGCGTCGCATTTCCCCGGCTCGTCCTGCCCATCGCAAGACTTTTCTCGTCAGGGGGTTCAACACAAAAACCGAGGCCCAAGGCTGACCGTTCCACCCAATCAATGCCGCACGCAGCGGCCACGTGGAGCTCCATCATGTCCTTCGTTCGCGAATCGGTTCTCATCAACGGCAAGCCCCTCACCTTCGAGACGGGCCGCATTGCCAAACAAGCGCACGGCGCTGTGCTCGTCACCTTCGGCGAGAGCGTGCTGCTCGTCACCGTCTGCGGCGGCGACGTCCGTCCGGGCCTCGATTTTTTCCCGCTCACCTGCGAATACCTTGAAAAATCGTTCGCAGCGGGCAAAATTCCCGGCGGGTTTTTCAAGCGCGAAGGCCGTCAGCGCGACGAAGAAATTCTCACGTCGCGCCTCATCGATCGCCCGTGCCGTCCGCTCTTTCCCGAGGGCTACAGGAACGACACGCAGATCATCGCGACGGTTCTTTCGACCGACAAAGAAAACCCCACCGACGTCTTGGCCGTTTGCGGCGCGTCGTTGGCACTTCACCTCTCCGAAATTCCTTGGGCGGGCCCGATTGCGGCCGTTCGCGTGGCCCGCGTCGATGGCAACTTCATCGCGTTCCCAACGATGGCGGAACAAGAACGCGCCGACCTCGATTTGGTCGTGGCGTGCACCAAAGCCGCCATCGTCATGGTCGAAGGCGGGGCGGCAGAAGCCCCCGAATCCGAGGTCATCGACGCCCTGATGTTTGCGCACAATGCGGCGCAACCCGTACTCGAATTGATGGAAAAACTCAGGGCGGCCGTTGGTAAGCCGAAGAAAGTCTTTGAAGCTCCCAAGCTCGATGCGGTCATCGCCAAACGCGTCGCCGCGCTCTGCGACCAAGCCATCGAAACCGCTTCACTGATTCGCGCAAAGAAAGAACGATACGACGCCTATAAAACGTCTTACGTCGGCATGGTCGCCACCCTCAAGAGCGAACTTGGCGACGCCTTCGCCGCGAACGAAAAACTCATCAAGGGCGAATTCGACGAACGCAAATACGAGGTCGTGCGCGAGTACGTGCTGCGCGAAAACAAGCGCATCGACGGCCGCGAGATGAACCAAATTCGCCCGCTCATGATGGAGGCTACTTTCCTTCCGCGCACGCACGGCTCGGCGCTCTTTCAGCGAGGCGAAACGCAGGCAATCGTCACCACCACGCTCGGCACCTCCGCCGACGAGCAGAAGATCGACGCGCTCACCGGCGAACGCTGGAAGCGCTTTATGCTCCACTACAACTTCCCTCCCTACAGCACCGGCGAAACCAAGCCTCTGCGCGGCCCAGCGCGCCGCGAAACGGGCCATGGTGCCCTCGCCGAACGCGCGTTGCAGCGCATGATGCCCGAGCACGAAAAGTTCCCGTACACCGTGCGCGTCGTCTCGGAAACCACCGAGTCCAACGGCTCGTCTTCGATGGCCGCAGTCTGCGGCGGCACGCTTTCCCTCCTCGATGCGGGCGTTCCGATCAAGGCCGCAGTGGCGGGCATCGCGATGGGCCTCATCAGCGACGGCACGCGCACCGCGATCCTCAGCGATATTCTCGGCGACGAAGACCACCTCGGCGACATGGACTTCAAAGTCTGCGGCACGTCCAAGGGCGTCACCGCCATTCAGATGGACATCAAAATCGCTGGACTTTCGCGGGATATTCTCGTGCGCGCCCTCGATCAGGCGCGTGAAGGCCGTGTCTTCATTCTCGGGCGCATGCTCGAGATTCTCCCCACGCACCGCGACGAACTTTCCAAGTGGGCACCACGCATCACCACGCTCAAGGTCAAGCCCGATCAGATTCGCCTTGTCATTGGACCAGGCGGCAAGACGATCAAGGGCATCATCGACCAAACGGGCGTTGCTATCGACGTGCAAGACGACGGCACCGTGAACATTGCCTCGGCGGATCCCGATGCAGTGAAGAAGGCCATCGCCATCATTGAGTCGCTGACGCGCGAGCCTGAAATAGGTGCAATCTACAAGGGTCGTGTCAACCGCATCACCGATTTCGGCGCCTTCATCGAAGTCATGCCCGGCACCGACGGCCTCCTTCACATCAGCGAAATGGCTCACACGCGCGTTGAACGCGTCGAAGAGATCATGCGTGAGGGCGACGAAATCGAGGTGAAACTCATCTCCATCGAGCGCGACGGGAAAATGCGTTTGTCACGCCGCGAAATTCTTCCGTTGCCCGAGGGCGAAGAGGGCGAGCGCGCGAAGGCCCGCATGGTGGCGGCGCGCGAAGGCGGCGGCGGGAACGATCGCGGCCCGCGCGGCGGCGGTGATCGCGGCGGCGACCGCGGCGGTGATCGCGGCGGCCGTGATCGCGGTCCGCGTCGCTAGTTCAGCAGGTTTTTTCCAGCGGAAAACGCCGTGGAGCTTCGTGCCCCGCGGCGTTTTTTTTGGCGCGACGGCCTCGTGGGCATCGGCTGGCGAGGGAGCCCGGCGCGGACATCCACCGGCATGGCGTCGGCTGCGGCAGGTATGTGTGTTGACTCCCGTACACCATACGACGACGAGCCGTCCCACAGCCACCGATGCCCGCAAGTCAATTCGGTCGCATCAGACGCCATTCGCCCGGGCAAAAACCCGGTTCCCCATGGCCTCAGTTCCGCCGCACAAACACCACGAGCTCCGCCCCACCGTGACCCCACGGGATTCGGCACTTTTCGTAAAAGGCCCGCGCCACCGCTGGACTTCGCGCCAAACGCGTTTCAACGACGCGGCCAAAAAGTGCGCCCTCCCCGAGGGCCGTGACGCTCCCACGCGGCGCCCACAAGACGAGGCCGTCGACGTCATGCGCATCGAGAAAACCCTCGGGTAAACGCTTTGACGTGTGCCCCCCCGGAAGCCGCGCAACCTCTTCGAGCGTGAGTCCCGCGAGGTCG
>CAMCKZ010000040.1 GCA_945875545.1 Polyangium aurulentum
GCGTCGACCGCCGCTTGGCGCAGTGCGGAGAACACGTAAGGCCCTCCACGACGAAGCTTGGGAGCGAGATCAAGCGAGTCGCTGCGGTGACCATAACCCGCGATGCGCGCATGCAGCCCGGGCGGCAAGAGGTGCGCCGCCCGCGACGACACGAGCACCACCGCGGCAGCCCCGTCGGTGAGCTGGCTGCAGTCGTGGCGACGAAGAGGTGCTGCAACCAAGGGATTATCCGCGTCGTTCGCGTCGAACGCGTGGAGCGGGAGCACCCAGTTTCGTGTCTGCGCGAGCGGGTTTGCCTTCGCGCGTGCAAAAGCCCTTCGGCCAAGCGCGGCGAGGTGTTCGCGTCGGAGTGACGTTCGCTCGAACGTGTATTCTGCAAGCTCTGCAAAGAGCTCGGGCCACACGAAGCGGCGTCCGTCCGTCTCATGAGGCACCCAGGCCGCAGCACCCAAGTGGGCCACGGACTCAAGCGCGGGACGCGCGCGCAGTTGTTCAAGACCAAGCACGAGTGCGACGTCGGCGCGACCAGCCTCAAGCTCCGCGCTGGCCGCCAAAATCGCGAGACTTCCCGACGCGCAGGCCCCTTCGTGACGCGCGGCAGGCAACCCTTCGAGCCCTGGAATCGATGACGCGACGAGCGGACCCAAGTGTCCCTGTCCTGTGGACAACTCGGCCACGAAGTTCGCCACGTGAACGGCCCCCACGTGGCGCGCATCGATACGTGCATTCTGCAAAGCAGCTTGCCCGACCTCGGCGACGAGGGCCTCAAGGGATGTTCCCTCGCGGGAGAGCACCCTGGCGAAGTCGCTCTGCGCCCCTCCGGCGACGAAGACCGTTCCGCTCATGGGTGCGCCGGGAGTTTCCATCCTGGAACCCAATCGGCGTGAAAACCGATGGGAATTCGTGCGGGAATTCGGAGTCGCGCGACGGGCCCGGCCTCAACGTGTTTCGCGTCGAGAACCCAAGCTTCGGCGCTGTCCGAAACTCTATCGACCACGAACGTCACGAGCCAACCGTCAAACTCGTCGCCACCCGGAGTGCGCGGCGCGAACACGAGCTCGCCCCCGAATCGTCCTTCGCCGTAGCGGTGCGAGGCCTTCGAGTCCTTTGCGAGGTCGTACACATCGACGCCGTCGAAGAGCAGCGAGGCCTCGGTCCGCGCGATGGTGGGCATGGCGGCGTAGCGAAACGCGGCTCCCCCGAAGCGATCGTCCATGCGAGGAAATTCCCCAAGATGGTCGTCTAGGCTCCGTTCGGTTGCCAAGCCCGTCGCGAGGTCGAGCTCCCACCGATGAAGCTTCGGTTCGAGGCGAAGGAATCCGATGGTCGGCACGTCTTCGGTCCGCGTCGGGTCTGCTACCGGATTGTCGATGCGGCAGCCCGTGAGGATGATGCGGCTTCCCTCTTCGTATGCGCCAATGGCGTGGTACATGTAAAATGCATTAACATCGAACCAACGTATCGTGTCGCCAGCCGCGCCGCGTCGGAGCACGCCAATACGCGCGGGTTTGTCGCGAAAGAATCCGACCTTTGTTCGACCACGTTTGAGTTCTTCCGGGTCCCACTGCATCGACATGTCGAAGAGAATCACGTGGTTTTCCGTGAACGCCATGTCGTGCTGAAGCCGCGGTCCGTCGAGGGGAATCTCCGTGTGGTGCGACACCTTGCCCTCGGGACTCACGATGCCCGTCGAGAGGAAGGGGCCTCGCGGTTGGTAGTCGAAGTAGAGAAGTTCGCCCGTGCGCGGGTCGACCTTGGGGTGCGCCGAAACGCTGCGAAGCCCGGCGCCGAACTCTTCGCGGCCGAGGGTGTCGAGCGTGTGCGGGTCGAGCGCGTACACCTCGCCGGAAAGCCACCACAGCGCGAGAAGCTTGCCGTTGTGGAAGGTCACGTCCGTGTTCCCGGTGTTCTTGAACGGCGCGTCTTTGCGCGTGAAATCAGGTCGTTCCGTCGAGCTTCCCCAGAGCGCTGCCCCTGCGGCCGTCTCGGCGTTGAAGCCGTCGGTCTGAACGTAGCGTCGCATGTAGTGCGCCCGCCCGTTTTCGAAGCGCACCCGGTGCACCATGCCGTCGCCGTCGAACCAGTGGTACCGCCCCGTGGGCTCGAAGCGCGGGTTTGACCCATTGCGCACGAAGTCACCGAAGAGCTCTCTCGGCACCTCGCCGGCGACGACTTGGAGTGCTTCTTCAGCGCATTCGCCTTCGACGGGCGCGAAGAGACCGGAGCGGTACGGCGGCGGGACGGCGTTCATGCTCCGAGTGTATCGGAACATTGCCAGACGGGAAGAAAAGTCGAAGGGGGTGGTGACAATTTCTGACCGATCCGGACCCTCTCTTCTGGGACCCGTCGCCCCGGGCGGGGCCGTGACGAGACGAGACGGGCGCGGCTGTGACGAGACGAGACGAGACGGGGAAGTCCTCGCATCACCCCGAATACCGTGCGAATCTGCTGGACTCCCGCCGCCGCGGGAGTGACGAGACGAGACGGGCCGAGCGAATCGACGTTCGCCACGTCAGCACAATGCAAGACCCGTAGAACACGATGAAGGCTGCGATGGCGACGGTGGGCTTGCCCGTCGCGCGGATGGACGCGCTGAGGCCCTGGGGGATGATGTAACCCCCCAGCGCGCCGATGGCGGAGCTGAGACCGATGATGGCGGCGCTGTCCCGACCGGCCCCCGCAAGGGCCTTCGCCATGACGGCGTCGGGCACCCGTCCCGGACTCTCCTGCACGCCCTCCAGGGCGTCGGCCCGTACGAGAGCCGGAATCATGCGAAACGTCGATCCGTTGCCGATTCCGGTCGCCAAAAAGAGCACGAGGAAAGCCGTGAAAAAACCTTCATACGAGTGCGTCCCGAGGGACGCTAGGACGCCCAGTGCCGCGGCCGCCATGGCGATGAACGCCCACAGCGTGACCCGCGCTCCGCGGAAGCTGTCGGCAAGCAACCCGCCAAAGGGTCGTGCCGCAGCGCCGATGAGACCGCCGAGGAACGCGGGGGGCCCGGCGACCTCCGGGAACTGGGCCCGGAGTAGCAGCGGAAACGCTGCGGCGTAGCCCACGAAGGAGCCGAAGCTCCCGACGTAAAGCCAGGCGACGGCCCAGGTGTACGGGCGCTTGGCTACCGCAATCTGGTCGCGAAAGGTCGAACGGGCCGATCCCAGGTTGTCCATGTACCGCCACGCCCCCAGCGCCGCAACCACGATGAGCGGGATCCACATGAGCCCCGCCCAAGCCAGCGGGCGGCATGACGCCGCGACGCAGGCGACGCCCGCGGGACCCAGCACCATCGGTACGGCGAACTGCACCATGCTCACGCCCATGTTCCCACCGGCCGCGTTGAGGCCCAGCGCCAGACCCTTCTCGCGATCCGGGTAGAAGAAGGAAATATTGGCCATGCTGGAAGCGAAATTGCCACCCCCAAATCCGGCGGTCGACGCAGCCAAAGCCATCGCCCAGAACGGGGTGGAGGGTCTCGACACGAGAAGGGCCATCGTGACCGTGGGAATCAACAGCAGAAGCGCACTAATGACCGTCCAGTTGCGCCCCCCGAAGCGCGGCACGGCAAACGTGTACGGGAAGCGCATCAGGGCGCCCGTGAGCCCGGGCAAGGCCACGAGGAAGAAGAGCTGGTCCGTCGTATAGGAAAAGCCCGCCCGGGGGAGCCGCTCGGCGATGACACTCCACACGAGCCATACGGAGAATCCGATGTTCTCGGCAACGATCGAGCCTATCAAGTTACGGCGCGCGATACGCTTGCCCGTACGCTCCCAGAACGCCACGTCCTCCGGGTCCCAATCATTAATCCATCGCGGCATTCGTCATCCCTTTCATGCAGCCTTCGGGCCGCCTGTTTCATGAGTTCGCCAGGGTTTCTCCTGGTTTTTTTTCCCGTTCCGTCGTCACTCTCGCGGCCGATTCACGTCTCCGTCCCCGCTGTTCCGCTCTCGCCGTCCCTGCGGGGGCGCACCAGGACTGCGCACGCCTTGTACGCGGGCTGTCGTGAATGGGGATCGAAGGCCGCCAGCGTGAGCTGGTTGGCGCGAGCGTAGTGCATGGGCACGAACACCTGCCCCGCACGGACGACGTGCGTGACGAACGCGCGAGCCTCGAACTGCCCGCGACGGGATTCGACGATGACCCATTGCCGGGGCTTGATTCCAAGCCGGTGAGCGTCTGCGGGGTTGATCTCGACGTAGGGTTCCTCGGCGCTCAGCTTGCGGAGGATCTTCGATTTGCCCGTGCGCGTGAGCGTGTGCCATTGGGCTGAACTCGCACGCCCCGTGAGGAGCGTCAGGGGATAGGAGTCGTCCGCCGCCTCCGGCAGCCGCGAGGGCTCGTCGAATACGAAGCGCGCCCGGCCGTCGTCGTGGAAAAAGCGGCCGTCTTCAAAGAGTCGCCGCTCGGCCCCGCGCGCAACGGTCTCCCCCTCCCGCAGGGGCCACTGGACGCCGCCCCGGTCCTCCAGCATCGCGTAACTCTCCACGCCCGTGATGTCGCAGGGCTGGCCCCTTGAGACCTCGGTCAGCAAGCGAAACACGGCCTCCGGCGACGACCACGCGCGGAACAGCTCCCCGCACCCCCAGGCCTCCGCGATGAGCTTGAAAATGTAAAAATCGGCCAGAGCTTGCCCGGGTGCGCGGGTGACGCGCTTGATCAACCCGATGCGCCGCTCCGAGTTGATGAACGTCCCCTCTTTTTCGCCCCATCCCGCCGCCGGCAGAACGAGGTGGGCCCGGCGTGCGGTCTCCGTCGTCCCGTACATGTCCTGGACGACGAGGAAATCGAGGCGCCCCAGGACGTCGATGGCGTCGGCCTGGTTAATCCACGAGTGAGCGGTGTTGGTCGCGACGACCCAGAGCCCCCGGATCTTCCCCTTGAGTATCCCCTCCATGATCTGGTCGTAGGCGAGGCTCTGGGTCCGGGGGATCAGGGTCTCGTCGATCCCCAGTACGCCCGAGACTTTCTGGCGATGAACCGGATTGCCGAAGTCGTGCCCGCCCAGCAGACTCGTCGTGTTGGCGAAGAGGCGCGAACCCATGGCATTGCACTGGCCCGTGATCGAGTTGGCCCCGGTCCCCGGTCGCCCCATGTTGCCCGTCATCAAGGCCAGATTGATGATGGCCTGGGCCACGCGGACGCCCTCGTGGCTTTGGTTGACCCCCATCGTCCACCAGAAAGACACGCGCTTGCCCTCGTGGATATGGGACGCCAGGCGCTCGATGGCCTCGCTCGAAAGCCCTGTGGCAGCGGCGACCCGGCCGAGATCGTAGGACGCCACGTGGGCCGCGAAGGCGTCGAAACCTGAGGTATGGGCGTCGATGAAGGCCCGGTCGATCCACCCGCGTGCGACGAGCACGTGGGCGATTCCGTAAAACAACACGAGGTCGGACTTGGGCCGTAACGGAAAGTGCTCCGTCGCCACCATGGCGGTTTCGGTGCGGCGCGGATCGACGACGAGGATCCTGGGGGCGTGGGGGTTCTTGCAGACGCGGCCCCACATGATGGGGTGGGCGATGCAGGGGTTGGCCCCGACGAACACGAGGACGTCGGACTCCTCGAAATCTTTGTACGTGTACGGCGGAGCGTCGAAGCCGAAAGATTGTTTGTAAGCAACGACCGCCGTCGCCATGCACTGGCGCGTGTTGCCGTCGCCGTGCACCATCCCCATGCCGAACTTGGCGAGGGCGCCGAGGAACGCCAGCTCCTCGCTGGGCATCTGACCCGTGCCAAGGAACGCCACCGATTCGGGGCCGTGCTTGGCCTGGATACCCTTGAACCCACGGACGAAGACGTCGAGGGCCACGCCCCAGTCAACGGGCGCGAGGCGGCCTCGTTCGTCGCGGGCCAGGGGGACGCGGGCTCGGTCGGGGGCCTGGAGAGGCGTGAGCGCCTCCCACCCTTTGGGGCACGCGACGCCGGCGTTGACCGAGTAGTCGACCGTGGGCGAGAGATTGACAGCAACGCCGTCCCGCAGGTGGACGTCGAGGGAGCAGCCCGTGGAGCAGAAGCCGCACACCACGCGCGCGATGGCGTCAGGCTTGAGACGCGCCGGCACCTGGCCCAAACCGAAGCCGCCGGGGACCCGCTCAAGCTCGCGCGTAAGTGGTCCCCCGTGCTGCCGGAGGAGGTGGCGCGCTCTGTCCACCAAGCCGTCGCCCGTGCGACGCTCGTCCGCGCTCATCCTCCCACCCCCCCGGGCATGCCCGGCGGACTCACGGCCGCGAAAAACAGCGTACGCTCGAGGAGCTCGCCGACGATGAGAAGGGCGAGAGCGCACGCCGCCATCGCGAAGGACGGGGCCAGGAGCATTCCCAGCGGCAAGGCCACGCCACCCATCGCGAGGGCGAGAAAACGCGCGACGGTGTAGCGCCCCAGATCGCCCGTGAGGAGAAGGGCGGACCGCTTCAATTCCGTGTGGCGAAGGGCGCCCAGATGCCGCAGCTCGAGGAGTTCGCCGCTCGCCTTCGCAAGAGAAAGAACGAGGAGGCTCGGAACCAACGGCCGAACGAGGGTCGCGCGCAACGGGATGGCCAGGGCCGTCGCGAGGGTGACGGCCGTCCCCAAGAGCGCCGCTGTCATGAAGAAGCGGAAGGCGGTCGACGCGCCGTTCCACCAGGCGCGCCGGGTGGCGTGGTAGATGAACACGGAACAAACGAGGCCCAAGAAGCCCGAAAGGCCGACAAGGCCCCGGAGCGCGTTTTGGAGCCCCGCGGCGAGCCCCGCGGGGAGGGGCTGGCAGGCGACGAGATGGAGCAGCGGGGCGTGAAAGAGAGAGGCAGCGTACGCAAGGGCGAGGGGCGCGAAGATCCCGAAGGCGAGGATCTCCCTGCTCATCCAGGACGTTCGGAGGCCGATGAGGGCGCGGAACGCGTAAAGGGGCCGGCCCAGATGGAGGGTGCTGGCGCCCAGCGCAAGGAGCCCCGCGACCGCGGCGACGAGGGCCACGAACGCTGCGAGCGGCTCGACGGCGCGCGCCTGGTCCGGCCCCGCGAGCAGGCCGACCGCGCCGTCGGCCCAGAAGGCCCCCACGGAGAGCTGGATCAGGACGAGCATGACGACGAGCGGGCGGTGGTTGGGCGACGGCCTGACGGCGTAGAAGTTCGCCGGGAGCAAGTTGCGCGGCAGCGCCCGGGTTGTGCGGTAGAGGGTCGAGGGGATCGTGATGCCGGGCGACGGCGCGCCGGGTAGGAACGCGTCGCCCTGCGCGTCCTCGATGGCCTGCCGCTTGTCGATGATCGTGATGGCGATGGCCGCGTTGGGACAGGCCTGCACGCAGGCGGGCGCCTCGCCCTCTTCCAGGCGATCGCTGCACATGTCGCACTTGCGGACGATACCCCGCTTCGCGTCGTACTGGGGGACGTCGTAGGGGCACATGAGGGTGCAGTACTGGCAGCCGATGCACTGGTCATCCAGGTGCTTGACAATCCCCGTGACGAGGTCCTTTTCGTAAGCGCCGACGGGGCAACCAAGCATGCACGCCGGCTCGAGGCAGTGATGGCAGGCTGTGGTCACCGACTGCTGCACGGGAGTCTCGGCGCTCCCGCCATGCAGCAGCCCGACCGCGCGCCACGCCTCACCGTCGTCGAGACCGTTCAGGTTATGGCACGCCGTGACGCACGCCTTGCATCCGGTGCACACGTCGAGGTCGACCTGGAAGGCGTATTGCTGCCCTTCCCCGGGCGGCGCCGCGGGGAGCAACGCCTTGTAAAAGCGTTCCCCGGCAGGGGTCGGGCCGCGGTCGTCGTGTTTGGCGTCGTGTTTGGCGTCGTGGCCGTGGCGCTGGGCGTGTTCGTAAGCGAAGCGTTCGACCGCCGTGAGGTCGGCCTGCTCCCGAAGGTATTGCTCCACGAGGGGAAGGTGCCGCCGTGCCCCATCGTTGGAGTCGACGTGTTTACCCTTCGCGACGCCCGAAAGCGAAAGCGCGTCGGGGAGCGGGTGCGGAACCACCGGCCTCACCATGGTAAGATTGAGTCCCATCGGGATCGGGCGCCCCATTTACGAGGCCACCGCGACGGCACCGCAAGAAGGGTCGGGCTCCGCCCTTCGGGCCACCGCCGCGAGCTCGGCCATGGGAGGCAACTCCACGAAAACCCCGTCGCCCTCGATGCGCACGGGAAAGGTGGAAATCTCGAGAAGGTCGCCCGACAGGCACGCGCCCGTGCGCAGGTCGAAGGACCGCTTGTGGAGCGGGCACGACACCTTTGGCACGCCCCCCTGATCGCCCACGAGGCCGCGGGCGAGGACCATCTCCCGGGCGTGGGGGCACATGTTCTGCGTGGCGTACCACTCGCCGCGGGACGCGAGGCGAAACAGCGCGATTTGCGCCGCCCCGTAGCGCACCGCGATGCCCCCGTCTTCGGGCACGTCGGAGGTGGTCGCGAGCCTCACCCATTGACGCTGCACGAGGGGAAGGAGCCGCTTGACGCGAGGCGCCTCGAGGGGGTCGGTCCGCGGCTGCGCGTCGGCCGGACGGATTTGGCCCCGCTCCATCGTGAACTGGACTGTGTCGTCACCGCCGGCGTCGTTGGCGAAGGAGCGGAACTGGGCGCGCCTCTCCGGATCCCCGAGGACCCCCGTCCATTCGCACTCGTAGGTACCGACGAGGGCCGCCATTTCGGCCTCGAGGTGGGCCGCGAGGCCGAGGGAGTCGTTCACAATCACGTTGCGCAGGTGATCGAGGCCGCCTTCCATCTTCTCGATCCACACCGACGTCCGCGTGAGTCTGTCGGCGGTTCGGATGTAAAACATGATGAACCGATCGAGGTAACGGACCGCCGTCTCCTCATCCACATCGGCGACGAGGAGCTCGGCGTGGCGCGGGGACGTGCCCCCGTTGCCGCCCACGTAGACGTTCCACCCCTTCTCCGTGGCGATGACCCCGAAGTCCTTGCCGCGCGCCTCGGCGCACTCGCGGACGCATCCGCTGACGCCGCCCTTCAGTTTGTGGGGCGCGCGAATGCCCTTGTACCGGTTTTCAATCCGTATCGCGAAGGCCGTCGAGTCCTGAACGCCGAAGCGGCACCAGGTCGAACCGACACAGCTTTTCACGGTGCGCATGGCCTTGCCATACGCGTGCCCGCTCTCGAAGCCGTGGGCGATGAGCTCCTCCCAGATGGACGGAAGGTCCTCGAGGCGGGCGCCAAACAGGTCGATGCGCTGGCCCCCGGTGATCTTGGTGTAGAGCGCGTATTTCTTCGCCACCGCGCCCATGGCCATCAGCTGATCCGGCGTGATTTCCCCGGCAGGTACGCGCGGGACGACGGAGTAGGTCCCGTTGCGCTGGATGTTGGCAAGGAACCGGTCGTTGGTGTCCTGGAGCGTGCGGTGCTCCTTCTTGAGGATGGGCTCGTTGTGGAGACTCGCGAGGATGGACGCGATGGTGGGCTTGCACACCTCGCAGCCGTCGCCCGAGCCGTGGCCCAAAAGGACCTGGGCGAAGGTGTGGAGCTGCTTCGCCGCGACGATCTGAAAGAGTTCCTGGCGCGCGTAGGCGAAGTGCTCGCAGAGGGTCTTCTTGACGGCGCGCCCAGCGGCCGCCAGCTCCTCGTTGAGGATGTCCGTGACGATGGGGATGCAGCCGCCACACCCCGTCCCGGCACGGGTGCACGCCTTGACCTGCGCCAGCGTGATGAGTTCGCCGCCGCGCACGCCGTTGCGGATCGCAAGCACCGATACGTTGTTGCACGAGCAAACCTGCGCATCGTCGGGCAAGGGCCCGGTTCGATGGCCCCCTCCCCCACCCGAACCTTGGCCCAGGCCCAGTTCGTCGAGGGCCTCGGAAAGCACGGCCCGGCTCCGCACAAGATGCGCGAGGCGACCATACTCGGTGGCGTCGCCCACGAGGATCCCCCCGAGAAGCGCCTTGCCATCTTCGCTGAGGACGAGCTTCTTGTAGATCCCGCGGACCTGGTCCTCGTAGGCGATGACGCGGGTCTTCGTCCCCACGCAGAACGGATCGCCGAAGGTCGCCACGTCGGTCCCCAGGAGCTTCAGCTTCGCCGACATGTCGCCCCCGCCGTACGCTGTCTCCTGGCCCTGGCCCGTGAGATTCTTCGCCAGGACGTCGGCCATCTCGTAACCCGGCGCCACGAGGCCGTACAGGACGTCTCGGTGGAGCGCGACTTCCCCAATGGCGAAGACGGACAGGTCGCTCGTGCACAGGCCGTCGTCGACGATGACGCCCCCGCGGGGCCCCACCGCGAGCCCCGTCGCCCGGGCGAGTTCGTCGCGGGGCCGAACTCCCGCCGACACGATGATCAGGTCGGCCTCGAGGCGCTCGCCGCCCTCGAACTCGAGACCCTGGACGGTGTCGTCTCCAAGGACGCACGCGATGTTTTTCCCGAGGTGGACGTGAACCCCGAGGGCGCGGATGCTTCGTTCGAGGAGGGCCGAGGCGGGAACGTCGAGTTGCCGCGGCATCAGACGCGGTGCGACCTCGACGACGTGCGTTTCGAGCCCCGAGTCGTGGACAGCGCGGGCCGCCTCCAGCCCCAGGAGACCGCCCCCCACGACAATGGCGCGCCGGGCCCGGGCGGCCCGATCGATGATGCGATCGAGGTCCTCGATGGTGCGATAGACAAAGAGGCCTTCCTTGTCGACGCCGGGCACGGGCGGCACGAAGGGAGCGGAGCCCGTGGCAAGGACGAGCACGTCGTACGGGAAGACCTCGCCCCCGTCGGTCACGACCTGCCGAAGCTCCCGGTCGATGCGCACGGCCCGGCTCCCGGTGCGGAGCTCCACGCCGTTGGAGGCGTACCAGTCGTGGCTCCCCAGGAGAAGCGCGTCGGCCGAACGCTCGGCGAAGTAACGCGTCAGATGGACCCGGTCGTAGGCGGGGCGCGGCTCCTCACCCAGAACGACGACGCGCAGGCGCTTGTCCCGGTCGTACTCCGTCAGCTTTTCGCAAAAGCGATGGCTGACCATGCCATTGCCGACAACGAGAATCGCGATAGCGTCCTTGCGGGCGCAAAGGCGTTCGCCCTCCGAGCGAGGGCCAGGCCTGTCAATGTCTTGCGGGTTCGTAGAAACGGGAGAAGTGCCCATGGCTCGCTCTTGTGCGGCAGGGTTCTCGACGGCGGGAAACCGCCCGTTACCGCAGCACGCCTATTCAATGCCATGCGCGCCGTTTCCTTTGCGTTTCCGCCCAACCTCATTTTACGCACTGCGGCAATTTCGATGAACACGTCTGCAGCGCCAACCGCTCTCGGGCGTTCGCCAACCCGTAGACCCCCTCGCCCCCTCTTCTGGGACCCATCGCCCAGGCTGCGCAGCAACTGGGATACGATGGGGTGTCGCCGTTCGCGGTGGGGCGGACGGCTTACCCCCTCTTCTGGGACCCATCGCCCAGGCTGCGCAGCAACTGGGATACGATGGGGTGTGGCCGTTCGCGGTGGGGCGGACGGCTTACCCCCTCTTCTGGGACCCGTTCGCGGTGGGGCGGACGGCTTACCCCCTCTTCTGGGACCCAAAACCCCATCCTATCCCAGCCCGCTAAGCGTTCTGGGGGATGGGTCCCCCCAACCTTCCTGTCTGCTTCGCATCCAGAGGATTGGGTCCCCCCCATCCGACGCCCTCGGGTGCGCAGCAGGAGGGCTGCGTAGCGTACGGCGAGGAAGCCTCCGCGTCGCTCCAGCAAACGTAGGCGGCAGAAGACCGCGATTCGGCGGCATTGGCCCTGCTTGGAGGCGCTAGAAACTCAAAGGATCCCTCGTATGTTCTTCGTACGCCCATCACCGGAACGGTCACGGAGCGGCGGGCTTCTCTCGGCGCGGGCGTTCAGTCCGACGATGCCACGTCACTCTTCGTCGTGGCCGATCTGTCGTCGCTCTGGGTCGTCTTCGATGTCTTCGAACAAGACGTGGCCTTGGTGACGCGTGGGGCGAGCGTTGCCGTCACAGTTCCTGCTTTTCCTGGGCGAACCTTCCTTGGAACGGTTGAACACGTGGCCGCGTCTCTCGACCCCACAACGCGCCCAAGTACTTCTCGACGGCAATCTCCACCTCCTCAATGTGTCCCGCCCTCACGAGGAGATTCCCCTGCCAGCTCCACAAAAAGGCTGCAGGCAACTGACCTTTGAGCTGGAAGTTTTCGCTGACGGTTCCCTCAAGATCGCACACGGTCTCGTCGGGCACCCAACCAATGCTGCGACACCCCGCGTTCGGATCGAGCGTGTTCACGACGACCACACGAAGGCCCTGCCTGTAATACTTCTCTTTCAAGGCCTTCCACCGCGGCATCGCCTTCATGCACGGCTCGCACCACGTCGCGTAAAACTCCACCGCCACGAGCCGGACGCCAGGCCGCGCGAGAACGCTCTTCACGTCCAGCTCTTCACTCGCCCGCGCCTCGTTCGAACGGACCACAAGGGCAAGCGCGAATAGAACAACCGCCGCTACCGCCGCACGAAAGCTCCGAGTCATACGCCCTAGAACAACGAACTTTTGCACCCGGCGCAAGGATGGAATCGCGCGGTGAATGCTCTGCGGCAAGCGGAGCCGCGCTCTCCAGCCGTACAAAAGCGAAGCCGCGCTCTCCAGCCGTACAAAAGCGAAGCCGCGCTCTCCAGCCGTACAAAAGCGAATCCGCGCTCTCCAGCCGTACAAAAGCGAATCCGCGCTCTCCAGCCGTACAAAAGCGAAGCCGCGCTCCGTCGCGAGCGCCCGAGAGCTAGGACGGTTACCGCAGCCGTAGTCTCTCTACGGCAAAGCCCCCTGCCCTTACGGGCACGTCACGTCGTACACCACGACGCGACCTTGCGACGCGCTGTTCGCCGCCGAGCCCGCAACCCAGATGTGCCCGTTTGGAGCGGCTGCGCTCTTAAACGCTGCGGCCACGGCCTTGAACGCGGTGGGCTTTCCGATGGCCGTCACGCCGGCGGCCCGACCGCGAACGGTGCCCGCCGCGTTCCACCAATAGAGATTCGCCCCGGTCGAACCGGCAGCCCCGAGACTCACGCTCGTCGCGAGCAAATCATCGGCGAACCAGTTCGCGCTCACGTTCCACATGAGGGCCGCGTCCACGGACGCAAACGCGGTGCTGGCCATCGTTTGTTGCGGCGCACTTTGCCCCGAGAGCACAGCCGTTGCGAGACTCGCCGGACCCACGTAGGCCAGCGGAATCGGCATGCCGTTGGTGGGCGTCATGGCCTTTACCGCGAGGTTCGGACCCTTGCCGATGGCGAGGGGCGAGAGTTGGTCGTTCGGAGTTCCGAGGAGCACCTTCACCGGCGTGGCGCCCGTGAGCTGCTGGGCATCAATGCCGTAGAGGTAACCGCTCATGCCGCCGAGCGCGGTAAAACCCACGTAATTTGGACCCGCCATGAGCAAAAATTCACCGGAGGATTTCGCGTAGAAGGCGTCGGACATCAGAATCATGGCGTCGAGCGGGTAGTTTGGGCTCGCGGGCATGAGCTCCGCGTGCACCGCAATAGCCTTAACGCCCTTGCCCGTACGGCCGACCCCGAGCCACGGTACTTGCAGTCCGCACGCAGTTCCGGTTGCGGCAATCATGTAATCGGCAGTTGCCACACCGTACAAACTGCCCGTCACCAACGCGCACGCACCGGACGCCCCAATGACCGTATCGACGGGCGCGAACCCGGGCTGGCCAACCTGCGTGGCGTCGTACGCCAGCGTGTGAAGAACGAAGCTCGCGTCGATCGTGAGCAGCACGAAAGTAGTGCCGAAAACCTTGAGGTCGAGGGCCGTTGCCGCGCTGTTGCTAACCTTTGTGACGCTCGACGGCTGCGCCGCCGCGAAGCGGTAAATCTGCGCGTGCACGAGCCCATCGGCCTCTTTGTGATTGGCAACTGTGAAGACGCCAACTGCAGGAATTTCTGCAATAAAAACGCGCCCATAGTCGATCGCAGGCAGGGCTGAATCGAGGGTTATTGGCCCCACCGCGTTGCACGCACCACCGGGCGCCACACCGCCGTCGGCGGGGCTCGGAGGTGCGGCATCGGCGGGATTTGGCACCGCGGCATCGGCGGGATTTGGCACCGCGGCATCGGCGGGGCTCGGAGGTGCGGCATCGGTCGGACCCGCGTCCGATGAGCTTCCGCAGGATGCTCCAGAGCAGAGAATCTGGAACTTGGCGGGCTCTGCGCACCCGGACGTTATGTACATGCAACACAATCCGCACACGACGGCAGCCGCAAGCGCGAGGGGACCGCGGGTCATTCGAGTCATCCGAGTTTTCATCCGCCACCTACGAGTTGCACGAGTTCAATCGCATCGTCTTCGCGCACGGCCGCGGCGTGGTGTTCGGCGCGCGGCACAATCGCGCGATTGATTTCGACCGCGACGAGACCCGCAGTAAATTCCAGGTGTTCGAGCAAGGAGCGCACGGTCAAACCATCGGGGATGGTGAGCGGCTGGCCGTTGATGACGACGTTCATGATTGGCTCCCGCGTTCCGTGATTCGGCCCGCCAGCGACTCCAATAGTGCCGCGGCGATAGCGCTTTTTGTACCAGCGATTGGCCCGAGCGGCGCAATTGTTTCGCTGAAAAAGACGCGCACGGTATTCGTTTCGCCCCCGAGGGCCGAGCGGGCTTCGTTGGCCACGATGACGTCGCACTTTTTCGCGGCCAACTTGCGGCGCGCGTAGGCTTCGACCGCGGCGTCGTCGCCGGTTTCGAGGGCAAACCCCACGAGCAGAGCGCCCGCATCGGGTGCCAACGTCGGCCCCGCATCTGCGCATCGGCGCCGCTCGCCGAGCTCCGCGAGCAAGTCCGGATTGCGCACAAGTTCAAGCGATTCGGTCTCACCGCCTTTCTTCAATTTCGACGCCGAAAAAACCGCGGGCCGGTAGTCCGCGACGGCCGCCGCCATGAACAAGGCATCCGCGCCGCGCACCTCAGGGCCAAGAACCACGCGAAGCGCCTCTTGCATCTCGAACGCACTTCGCACGTTGATTCGCTCCACTCCATGCGGGGTCGCAAGAGCCACTGGCCCCGAAATGAGGGTCACGCGCGCGCCTACGCGGGCCGCCTCGGACGCAATCGCGAAGCCCATTTTGCCCGACGACCGGTTCGCAAGAAACCGCACCGGATCGACGTCTTCTAGGGTCGGACCCGCGGTCACCACAATGTGCCGACCGGCGAGATACGTGCAAGGTACAAGTAGTTTGCAAACCTCTTCGACGACCGCAGACGGTTCGACCATGCGCCCAAAGCCCTCTTCGCCGCTGGCCACTTGACCATGCGCCGGTCCGATAATTTGCACGCCGCGCGCGACAAGCGTTGCCACGGAAGCCTGCGTCGCTGCGTGGGCCCACATGCGCGGATGCATGGCCGGCACGACGAGCATCGGGCAATGCGTGCAGAGTGCAAGGGCTCCGAGAAGGTCTTCCGCGCGCCCTTGAGCGAAGACCGCGAGGCGATCCGCCGTGGCCGGCACCACGAGTAAAAGGTCTGCGCCGCGCGCGAGCATCACGTGGAGCTCACCCTCGACAGACGGGTCCCACATGTCCTCGTGCACGCTCTCGCTCGTGATCCCCGAAAGCGTCGTCGGCCCAAGGAATTTCCTCGCCGATGCCGTCATGACCGGGCGCACGCGAGCCCCCTCTTTGATGAGCAACCGCGCGACCTCCACGGCCTTGTAAGCGGCGATGCTGCCGGTAACCGCGAGCACGATTGTCTTTCCGTCGAGACGTTTCATCGCTTGTCTTTCGATCGCTTGTGAGGCGAATGCGTCGTTGGGCCCGGGGTCACCGCGGGGTCTTTTTTGTGCCGCCGATCAAACGCGCCGGCCTTGTTGCTCCAGCCTTTGAGCCCGTAACGGCCCGCCACGCGCACCTCGGTGGTGCCGCCGCCGCGCTCGGCCTCGGTGGCATTTGGACTGCGAATATCCGGCCCTTGCGTCACACTCAAGTAATCGTCGGCGACGTATTCTGGGTGGTCGTCGTCGTGCAGCTCGGGTTCCACCGGCCCCGCCCCGGTGCCCACATGCCACACCTCGCTCGTCGGCGGGTAATGGTCCGACAGTCGCTCGCGGTACGCAAACGCGCCCTCGCGGACGATGCGAAAACGGGTCACCTTGAAGCCCGGAACGCCCCTCTGCGAAAGAATTCGTTGCCCCCGCGGCAAGCGCGGCTCGGGGCTTTCACGCACGTCGAAGCGCATGGCTTCATCAATTTTGCGCACAAACGAGACGGCCTGCGTTCGCACGGGACCGAGGATTTCTGCTCGTACAACGCCGCCGCGCACACTCTCGACGAGCACCACGGGAAACGAAAACGAGTTGCGCAAGCGAAGCGTCAGGGTCGGGTACGCGACCGCCGCATCGAGGCCCATCTTGATGTAAAAACTCGGCCTCGTGTGGGGGTGGCGTTCCACAATATCGAGGCCCGCGAAGAAGGCTGCACCATGCAAGGTTCCGGCAACTTGGCACGTGCCTCCCCCCACGCCGTCGACGAGTTCGCCGGAGGAAATCACCGGCGCAACTTTGTACCCCCACGCCTCCGTACGCGGCCCGACAACCTCATTAAAATCGAACGTTTCACCGGGAAAAAGCACGGTTCCATCGAAGCGCGAGGCGGCGAGTTTCAAGTTGTAAGACCGCGCCTGATGCTTGGCATCGCCGTTGTAGTGGGTGTCGAAATACCCGAGCACTTCGTCGAAACGCACGGCCTCAAGATCTTGGGCGCGGTGCAAGGCCGGCACCTCCGCAGCCTCCGCGCGCACCTCGCTTTGACCCGCACGAAGGGCGCCAAGAACGGCGCTCATGGTGCCAAAAACATCGAGGAGTACGCCCGCTTCGTCGGCCTTGATCTGCCCGTTGGTCGTATCGATGCGCGCGCTCGTGGCATGCTTATCGACTGCATTTTTGCTCTCAAGAAGCTTCTCTTCGAAGAGCGCCGGGTGCAATGTCAGTCGGGCATCGGGGCCAGCGCCATCCGCGGCAAAGCCCATGGCCTCGGGCACAAAAACGAGAGCGCCGTCGCCCGGGAGCACGAGACGAAAAGGCTTCGACAAAAGTGCCCGACCCCCGCCCTCAATCGGCGCGCTGCCGGCCCCGCGCCCTGCGTCGCCAGCCGGCGACCCGCTCTGAGGCTGCGACTGCAACGCCGCCTGCGACCGCGACTTCGTGCGCAATTCCCTGGACTTTTCCTCGCCAAATGTGCGCTCACCGGCCTGCCGCAAGAACAAGCTTACGGACGCTGCGGCGCACAAAATCGCCGCGCCATAAAGGACGGCAGGCCCCCGAGGCAGCTCACGAAGCTTCATGCGGCGTGCGCAAGGGCCACGGCGAAGATGGCCAGCGTCGAGACAAAACCCACCCCCCATATGAGGGATCGCGGCGTCGGAAAATTACCCAAGTAGGCCGCCACGTAGGCCGCGCGCGCGACCACATGCAAAACCGCGAGCCCCACGACCGGCGGCGCGGTGCTCATGCCCACGCCCTGGGCCAGGCAAATCGCTGCGGAAAACGCCATGAACGCCTCAAACCCATTTTCGTGCGCGCCCTTGGCTCGAAGGGCCAGCCCCGTGAGCTGTTGCTGCGCCACGCGCGGAACGCGGTTGTCGTAGCCGCCAGGAAGTCCAGCCTGCCCGCGCATCATGGGAATACGCAGCATATACACGATAAATAGCGAAGCGGGAACGCAGGCCACGGCTATGTTCATGCGCGGAGTTGTAGAGTGGTTTTCAGTCGGATGGAATCGCTGTGCCGATCGGAGGCGCAGAGACCGTATGCACGAGGCGCAGCTGGAGGCGACGCAGCAGCTCGGGCAGCGGGAGGCTGATAAGCATCGCGAAGGCCGCAAGTTTTGGCATTCCGATCAGGGAATCTCCAGGGCCGGAAGAAAGCAGCGACGCCCCGACAACCGCTCCCAGGGCGCACCCGAGGTGTTGCACGGAGCTCTGGAGCGCTTGAAATCCCGCGCGTTCGTGGGCCCCAGGCACCTTCGAAGCAAGCGCCATCGCCGACACGTTTCGAATCGACTGCCCGCTCATCATGAGAATGAAGACGATGGCGGGGTGCAAGAGCATGTGACCGGTGGCAAATCCGCTGCCGATGCCGAGGAGAAAAATGCCCGTGCCGACGAGGGCCACCGGCGGCGAGCCGAACCTGTCCGCTGCCCGGCCCGCGATGCGCAGCACGAAAAAAGTGGGCACGCCGCCCGCCAAATACAAGAGCCCAAGCTGGGCCCTGGGGAAACCGCAGTTGCCCTGCAAGTAGGCGGAAACATTGGGAATAATCGAGAAGCCCGCGAGCGCAATCGACGCGGTCGAACACATCGCGAGGGCTGTTTCTGCACGCGCCATCAAGGCCCCGAGGCGCACCGGCCCCCGCGACAGAGGCGACAGGTGCGACGAATGCGTGAGGTGTGCACGCATTTTCGGCAACCGAAAAGCCACGCCAACCAAGACGACGGCCCCAAGCGCCGCGACAACGAACAGCGGCGCGCGCCACCCGTACCGGCGCCCAAGTTCGAGTCCGAGCGGCACCCCGACGACGCTCGCAATCGCGAACGCGCCCATCACCGCTCCGAGGGCTTTTCCTCGCCGCGCACTCGGCACCGCGTCGCTCACGATCGAAAGCCCAAGAGCCGTCGCCGGTCCGCCGCATGCACCGGCCACCATTCGGGCCGCCAGCAGACTCCACAGGCTCGTGGCGAAGCCCGCAGCGATGGTGCCGGACACGAGACCGGCCATCGCCGTCGCAAGCGCTGTACGCCGGTCCCAGCGGTCCAAGAAACGCGACGCTGCGAGCCCCGCCACAGCGGCAGCAGCCGTGTACGAGCCCGCAACCATACCGAGCATAGACGGCGCAATGGCGAGCTCCCGCGCGTAGTCAGGCCCGAGGGGCAGAACGATCATGAAATCGAGGACATTCACAAACTGCGCGAGCCCTATGAGAAAAATAATTTCGCGCTCCGACACCGTTCGCGCGTTCTCGATGGCCATAGGAACCTCGTTGCTCCAACAGGCTGCCGGTCGGCAATCAGAATCGCAAGCCGTCCGCGCAAAGCGCTAGGCTCGGCCCATGAGCACCGTCGCCCCTGGGCCCCGAGGTCACGTCATTTTCGGGAGCCTCCCAAACCTGCGGCAAGACCCCGCGGGGTTTCTGAGGGAGTCTCAAGCGGGCTTCGGCGATGTGGCCCGGTTCTCCTTCGGCACCAAGGTTGCGCACCTCGTTTCGAGCCCCTCGGGTATTCGTCACGTACTTCAGACGAATGCCAAAAACTATACCAAAAATACACCTGGTATACAGAAGCTAAAAGCCATTCTAGGCGAAGGTTTGCTGACTTCCGACGGCGAGTTTTGGCTGCGTCAACGCCGCATCGCCCAGCCCGCCTTTCACCGAGAGCGCCTCAAGGCGTTCGGCGACCTGATCGATCGGCACACGCAGGCGCTGTGCTGTCGGTGGCGCGGGAGTGCCGAGGCCGGAGCGCCCGTCGACGCGCACCGGGAGATGATGGCCCTCACGTTGACCATTGTGGGCGAGGCTCTTTTTGGATCCGATGTGGCCGCGGATGCGCCGACCGTGGCCCACGCCCTCGACGAAATTTTATTGGTGCAAGATGCACGCTTTACGCGCGCCGTGCCCATCCCCACATGGCTGCCCATCAGCGAAAACAGGCGTTTTGATGCGGCGAAGGCCGCCCTCGACGACGTGTGCTGGCGCATGATCGAAGGCCGCCGAGGCAAAACGAGCGGGCGCAGCGATCTCTTGTCGATGCTCATGGAAGCGCGCGATCCGGAAACGGGTCAGGGCATGAGCGACAAGCAACTTCGCGATGAAGTGATTACTCTCTTTGTGTCGGGGCACGAAACGACGGCGAATGCGCTGACCTACGCGCTCTACTTGCTCGGCACCCACGAGGGCGAACACGCGAGCCTCGCCGCCGCCGCCGACAAGGCATTTCCGAAAGGAATTCAATGCCTTGAGGTGTTTCATTGGGCCCCGGTGGAGCGCGTCGTCAACGAAGCCATGCGCCTCTACCCGCCCGCGTGGCTCTTCGCGCGCTCACCCATCGCCGACGACGTGGTCGATGGTTTTTCGATTCCAAAAGACAGCTTCGTCTTCATCTCCGCGTGGGTCGTGCACCGCAAGCCGGCGCTGTGGCCCCGCGCCGACGCCTTCGAACCGAGTCGATTCGATGGACCCGCGCCGGATCGCTTTGCGTACTTTCCCTTTGGTGGAGGCGCGCGCCAGTGCATTGGCTCGAACTTCGCGGAGATGGAGATGCACGCCATCGTGGCGCGTATTGTGCAGCAATTTTGCTGGCAAAGTACCGGTGGCACGCCGACGATAGACCCCAAAGTTACGCTGCGCCCCAAGGGAGTTGTGCCCCTCTCGCTCACGCTGCGAGCAGCGCCGCCTCAATGACCGCCGGGTCTTCGAGCATGGTGCGCAAACTCGCCATGCCGCGCGCCATATCGGCGCCGTCGATCACGTAGTGGTCGGCGACAATTCCTGCGTGAAGAATCCATCGCGCCACCACGGCCCCATTGACGACGCGCGGAAGCTCGCGCACGCACCCCGGAACGAAGGCGCAGCCCGTGTTGCCGATGGTGTGCCCGCTCACGGGACCGAAGTCTTTTGTCAGGTTTGAGCTCACGCCGTAGCTCCCAAAATGCTTTTGATAAAAGTGCGGATCGCTACGGGCCTTGTAAGAAAACCATCGCAGCGCGAGCAGCGGAGCCTTCTTGATTCGCTCAAGCATCGCGAGCTGGGGCAACGATTCAAGCGGCGCCTTCTTCGCGTGGCGAATGGCCTCGGCCACCTGCCGCAAAGAAAGTTTGTCGATGCCGCGCAGGAGCAGCGGCAGCAAAATGTCTTCGCCATCTTTGCCCTCGCGTCCAATGACGAGGGTGCAGCTCACCTCTTCGAAATCGACCTCAAACCGACGGAAAAACCCGTGAAAACAGTGGCGATTCAGTCGTGGGTGCGCGGCCAAAACCTGGCCCGTGCACCAAATAAAAAAGGTGACGAGGGTGAGAGAACCGCCCTCGGCCCGAGCCCGATCGATGATGGGCAAAACAGCGGTCACATCGAATTCATAAGACGTCGACACAGACAGGTGATGGTTGCGCGCGCGCGTGAGCTGGTCGGCGATGAGTTCGCGGTTCTTTGAGAACGGCGTGATCTTCATGGGGCCTTGCCGGTTTTAAGTCGCCGACTCGAACTTCGACGCTTCGCTTTGTCGATCACCTGCACGACTTGTTGCTGACTGGATTCGTCCCAACCCGGGCGAAATACCGGCCATTTGTACTGGCCGTCGCGCTTGCCGCTCGCAATATCGCCTCGCCTCTGACTCTCGGCCCAACCCCGCTCCATCACGCACAAACGCGGCGACTGCAGGCGCTTCGATTTTCGCTTCGCGTGGTACTCCTCGTTCTGCGCGCCCAAGGCTTCGTCGAAGGCGTCGATGAACCGGTGAAGGTCGTCGTCGGCGAGCTCGCCCTCAAACTCGACGAGCAAGTCGTAGCGAAGGCCCGGCGCGTCGGGGATGAAACGAAACTGGCGAAGGTCCGTGGAGAACGAACCTCGCAGCGCCGCTTCGGCTGCGAGCACGTGATTCACGTGGAGCTTTTCGCCTGTAATATTAAGCATATCGCGGCCCTTGCGCACAAACCCCATGACGGGTGCGGTGCCCACAAAGCCCTCGCAACGAATGATGTCGTTCATGTCGTAGCGGTAAAGACCGCTGCGATGCGTGACCACGAGATCGTATTCTTGACCCTCTTCGAGCTCGTGGCCGAGAAGCGTTCGCGGGTTTGCGTCCTCCATTTCGGACGCCGGAATGAACTCAAAAAGGTTCGCGTGACCCGTCGCTACACCCGCGGCGGTGTTGTCGGAAATCGGCACGGTGAAGGTGCCCTCGCTCGCACGCAGCCCCAAATCACGAAGCACCGGGCGACAGCCGATGTAGCGCCGAAGCCTGTGAATACCCTGGCCGGCGCTGCCTCCGAGCCAACAGCTTACGAGCGCCAGATGGGGCCACGCATCTTCGAGGCGCAACGAACCTCGCCGGGCCGCCGCGCGTTCAAGCTCGCGGGCACGTTTCGGATTCGGTTGGAGCTTGCGTTCGACCGCCGCAACCTGCGCATGCCACGCGCCGAGGTCGTGGCTCGACACGCCGAGCTTGCCGTCGTGGATGGCCCCAATCAGGGCGTCTGCGTGGTCCACCGCGAGCTCGCCCATCTTCACCAGGGTCGCAGCGTTCGGGATGACCGCAAGGCTCACGTCGGCCTCCACAGCGAGGCGCAATGCTAGCCAATAGCGCAGGTCGTAGTCGCCGACGGTCATGACGCCGTAGGGCACGGCGTAGTTGCGACGCGCGGCGGCGGGAACGCGCTGGTACGTGATGCCGCTCATGCTGCCGATGGGCAACCCGTTGCGCGCATAGCCCTCGATGGCCGGGCTCACGATGCTCACGATTTTTTTCGAGAGCATGCGTTTGTGTTTGAGGGAGGCGCGGTGAATCCACAGGCGCATGATCGCCGCGAGTTCTTCCTTCCAGGCCTCGGTCACGGGAATGAGCTTCGGCTGGCCCGTGGTGCCGCTCGTGCTCGTGAACATGAACGGCTCGTCGTGCGTGAGAACCTGCTTATCGCCGTTCAGAATGCGATCGATCCACGGACGATAGGCCTCGTATTCCCGAATCGGTACCTGCGTACGCCAGGCGTCTAGGGTGTGTATTTTTGAAAAGCCGTGGGCCCGTCCGAAGACCGTTTTCGCGTTCGTGCGGCAAAGCTCGTCCATCAGTGCAAGCTGCACAGACTTGTAGTCGCGCAGGCACTGCTCAAACGGGCGCTCGGCTACGATGCCCCGCGCGTGAACGATTGCGCGGGCGATGAGACTCACGGGGCCGACCCTCGCGTGAGGTGATGCGCCGAGGTCGCGTAAGTGAGCACGCGATCTTCGCGGATATTCACGCCAAATCCTGGCCCGTCGAGGCGTTTGCCGATGCCGCCGTGACCGAACGTGACCGGCCTGTCGCCGATGTCTTCGGCCAAGAGGTGGGCCCCGAAACTGCCCTCCACGTAAATGGGGCGAAGGTGCGCCGCGACCTGCCGACCGACCGCGGAAAGAATGGCCGTTTCGCCCACCTGGCAGCCGAGCTGGTAGTTCATGCCTTCGCCGTGAGCGGTGGTGGCGAGAAGCAGCGTGGAGCTGAGGCCGCCGAGTTTTGAAAGCCGCAGGTTCAAAAGATCGCAGCTGCGTTCCTTGAAGAGAAGCATCGCGTCGGCCCTGGTGACCAGGGATTCGTCTACGGAGATGATGGCCAAGCTCAAATCGCGGAGGGCTGCGAGGTCGCCCCGGCGCGAGCGGCCGAGGGGCTCTTCAACGGCCTCGACGCCGTACATCTGCCACCGCGTAAGCTTCTCGATGGCTTCGTCGAGCGTCCACGCGCCGTTTGCGTCGATGCGAAGCGAGGCGTCTGGGCCGATGATTCGGCGCACCGCCGCGAGGCGTTCGTCGTCGTCGGGAAAGCCAACTTTTACCTTCCAGTCGCGAAAACCGACGAGCTTGAGCCGCTTGGCAACTTTCTCCGTGGCCTCCACCGAGGTCGCGGTAATAGCTGCAGAATACACGACATCATTTCGGGCGGAAATCAGCAGCTCCGAAAGGCTCATCTGGGCGGCGCGAAGCAGGGCATCGACGAGGGCCAGTTCGACGGCGCAATGGGCTGCATTTGCCGCGAGGACGGCCCCTTCGCTCACGGTGGGGAGGCGCATGCCGATGGTGATGAGGTCGCCGGTCGATACAGGCGAACACCACGATCGTGCGAAGAGCGCCTTCGCGATGGGGCCCATGATGTGCTCCACCATCGTGGCCTGGGTTTCGCCCGTGACGTAGGCGCGGGGAACGCCCTCGCCCCAACCCACCACGCCGTTTTCGAGCGTGATTTTGACGAGCACCGAATCGCACGCGGTGCGGTCCATCGTGGCATGGCGAAATGCCTCCACGAAGGGGAGTTCCAAGGGAAAAACCTCAAGACGCGCTACGCGGCTGGCAATGGTCACGGGATCATGCCTCCAGCTCGGGCCGCGGCTCGCACGGAAAAGTAGCGGCGCAAAAAAACGTTTTCGCGAAGGGTGGCATCAACGAGTGTTTCTGCGTGATCGTCACTGAGCCTGTGATGTTCAGCGTAATCGCAGATGGTGTCAACAGCCTCTTCGGCGTGGCGAAGGTCGACTTCGGAATGATGCGTGAACCAGACGAGGGACGCGCGCGGAATGCCGCGGTGCGCCTCAAGTGCGTTGGCGATGCGAGACGCGGTGTGGGCCAGCAGCCACTCGAAAGCGCTGATCTCGATGAGCGCTGAAAAGCCCACTTCTTTCAGGGTTCCGTAAAGAATCGACTCGTCGGCCCGCTCGCGAATGACCTCCGCTGCGAGCATGTGAAGAGGCCCAATGCGGTCGCCAAGACCCGCCCCTTCGAGAAGTACTTCAAGAAGTTGCCCATGCGCCTCGGCCTCCCCTGACGCATCGCCGTCGAGGCCCAATTCTTCGAGCAAGTTATGCTTGACCCGCTCGATACTTGATGGGGGGGCGACCGCATAAAGAAAGCCGAGGTACTGCCCTGAGGCGAAATGCGTCTTCGCGACGGCCTCCAAAAAGCGGTCGTACTCCGCACGATCGCACGCACCTTCGAGGAGCGCTTTCACTTCAGGGGCGGCAAGAAATGTGTCGATCTGACTGCGATACGCGCTTTCCACTACGTCACGAAGACCCATTGCTCCAGCGTCTACGTTCCAGGCCCGCACCGCAATAAAAGTGTTTGCCCTCGCGCAAAAAAAATCCAGGTACTTCTTAAGGATGGATGCCTCTCGAATCATGTCGCCTCGGGGACCCTTCGCCCGATCCTTGGGGTCTGCCGTCGCGTCATTTCTGATTGTTGCGCCGTTTTTTCCCAACGGTTGGCAAGCCGCGGCCCTCAGCAGCGCCCTGAACGCCGCCGCCAATTTCACGCAACCCGATTTCAGCGCCGGAGACTCGGGCCCCGACGAAGACCAGGGCAGCGCCCGCCGCATTCTGTGGACGGTGAACGGAACCCAAGCGATTGCGCTGCTCGAACACGCCGCGCACCGCCATGGCGAGTTTCCCTCGGCGGCCTTCGTTGGCGCGTTTTTTTTCGTGGCCTGCGCGGGGATCGCTCTTCGGGCCTGGGCGGTGCGCACCCTCGACCGTCACTTTACGTGGCACGTCACCATCGTCGAAGGGCATCGGCTCGTCACGAGCGGCCCGTACCGGTGGTTCCGCCATCCGAGCTACGTCGGTGCCCTCACAGCCTACGTCGCGTTCCCCCTCGCCATCGGCTCTTACCTCGCCGCTCTCCTCGCCTTGCCTCTCCTGATCGACGCTTTTCGCCGGCGCGTGCGCATCGAAGAGAAACGCCTTAGCGAGCATTTTGGCAGCGAATGGACGACATTTGCCTCCCGCGTGGCCTCCTGGTGGCCCGGTTCGTAGACGGGCTCGTAAGCGACCCAAAAAAAGCAAACAACGCCCGTTTGTGGCGGACGTTGTTTGCAGTCTACATGTTGTGGGTCGACAGGGATTTGAACCCTGGACCTACGGATTAAAAGTCCGCAGCTCTACCAACTGAGCTATCGACCCGGTGCAGGCGCTCTCCCTTAGCGGAAGCCGGTGAAATGAACAACGTACCACTCGCGCTTCCATGAGATCAGTGAGCTGATGGGCAAAAAACGCTCGCGGCCGCGAAGTTCGTAAACGAGGTGTGCACCGTAAACCCGCCAATAACCCAGGCGATTGTACTCATTTCCCGGGGCCGCCCAGTGCGGCTTTTTTTCTTGAATGTGGAGTTCTTTAAAGGTTGCCCTTCGAAGCGATTCACCCTGGGTCTTGTTCATGGCGTGAACGTCGCGCTCAAAATTCTTCCACAGACGCCAGCGCCAATCGCCTTCGGGATTCTTCGCGGCCTTCACATGAACGTACGCGTCTTTCGGAAAAAAGAACGACACCGCAACCTCGGGCTTGTCTTCGAGAATCGCCTGCCACAAAAGTTTTGCGCGCGCTTGCAGCTCGGGCCCGTGGTCGAGAGGCCTCTCTTCTGGACTCGTCACGACGGAGCCTAGAGGTCCCAAATTGAGGGAAATCGCTGCCGATAGCTCACCCGGCGGCACGGGCGGCACGGGCGAAACGGGCGACACGACGGGCTCGGGTCCACGGCCCACAGCGGCATCGGTCGGTGACGGCGCTCCGCCGCGAGGTGCCAGCAGAGAAATTCGCGCGGGCGCCGCGGCATCGATCGGCACCGACTCCAGGGCCGCCGGAGCGCCCATGGAAGCCCCCGGGAGCGGCGCTGCAGCGAGCGCGTTGGCGTCTTCCGACACCGCGGGCGGGCGTACCGCGGAACAGCCCGAAAGCGCCCCGAGAGCCGCGGCGACGGCCGCGACGAACGCCCGCCACGCGAAAGCTGCAGAGTACACGGACCTTCGCGTCGGGGGAGCGGCCATGGGTCCATGAGGTAACACGCTGGGCAACGGCTCGCTGCCCAGGTATTGGTCTCGCGTACGCCCACCCGCCCACCCATTGCCGTCCGCCGAGAAAGCGACGGCGCGCGGCGCATGGACGTCGAAGATCGTCGCCCGGGTGCTCACCATCTGGCACCGTTCGCGCATGCACGTATTCGGACTCACCGGCGGCATCGCGTCAGGCAAGAGCACCGTGGGGCAACGTTTTCGGGCGCGCGGATTGCCCGTGGTCGATGCGGACGTTGTGGCGCGGGAGGTCGTGGCCCCCGGTTCGACCGGGCTTGCGGCCCTCGTGACGGCCTTCGGTTCGCAGGTACTTCAGGCCGACGGCGCGCTCGATCGGGCCGCGCT
>CAMCKZ010000041.1 GCA_945875545.1 Polyangium aurulentum
CGAACCCCTTCTCCCGCTCTCAGGCCCGACCTCGGGCCGCCGGCCATCGCTGCAAGAGGCCCGAGCCGCCTCTTCGAGTGCACGCCAGAAAAAACGCCGCGATCTCCCTTGAGCCGTTAGAGCCTCCGCGCTTTTTTTTGCGGCATTGCTGCGGCGGTCAGATGAGAAACGTCGTCGTCACGGTGTTGCCCGAGGCGCTCACGCGCACTTTTTCTTTGCAGTATGCATCCACTCCCTTGACGAGACCGGGCATCAGGGCGACGAGCCCGCGCTTGGTTTCGTAGACAATGACCAGCTTTTTGGGGTCGGAGGCATCGAAAGTGAAGTGCGGCGGAGTGGCGTTTGGCACCCGGCTCGTGATCGCCGCGTGCACGTGGTCCACGTCGCGAAGGAAGTCCCGCGCGTTCGTCCACTGATCGTAATACAGTGTATATATACTGGTCGCGTATGTCGCAGACCAATACATGCCGAAGGCATCCATCGCGGCCTCGCCGGTGATCTTCCAGACCTTGGCGGTGGCCCCAATGAGCGCCAGAATCTCGCCGTCGGGAATGCCGGCGGTCGTCATGCAAAGGCGGCCGGCAGGCTGTCCCGCTTCAACGAGACTCGCCGTCCCGTTGGCGTCGCCGTAGGTCTTGCGAACGAGCTCTTCGAGACATTTGGCTATGCCAGCCTTCATGATGCTTCCCCTGAAAAAATGCTGACGCGAAAGGCCTCGACTGTTGCCGAGATCTTCCGGTGCCCCATTCGTTTTCGGGGGAAATGCACGCTTGCTTCGGGTTGGCGCTTCGGGTTGGCGCTTCGGGTTGGCGCTTCGGGTTTCGCCCCGGTTCTGCGGCGTTTGCTCATGTGTTGAGAGAATTAGTTCCAGTTATGCCATGGCTGCAGTGCCGAGCCCGGGGGCGGGTTAGGGCTTCGGAAACGTTTCCAGGATGCAACAAAAACGCTTCAACGATGCGGTCCTTCTTGCGGGTGAATTTCTTTTATGTAACTCTTACGGAATGAGCGAACTAGACGTCTCACATTCGGATCGAACGGTCGTTCAAGTTGGTGGCCGCAAGCCGGGGCCGTCGCCCAAGTGGACGACCCGGATTGAGCTGCGCCTTTCACCGGAGCAGTATGAGAAGCTTGAGCGCATCGCGAACTCAAAGTGCTGCTCGCGCGGTTCTCTGCTGCGCGCCTGGATCGCCTCCGCGGCCGAAACCGTTTCGGAGTAAACGCCGAGTAAACGCGGCATCAGCCCAGGTTGAGCCTAGGTTGAGCCCAGGTTGAGCTGGCGCTGAAGGTTGCTTAGTGCGCGAGCCCGAAGGCCACGGGCGTCGCGCCGGCCTCCGCTACGTCGTCGCCGATCAACAGCTGTGGCGTTTGTTCGCGGCGGTCGCTTCTGGCTTCGCGCTCCACCCGGGGCGTTACCCACGCGCGTAGCTCGTCGAGAGACACGAGGCCGTCGCCGTCGAGGTCAGCGCTCGCGTTTCCAAGGCCTTCAGCGACCATTTTGGAGAAAAGACCGCCGTCGCCCCCGGCCGCTGGGCCGCTCGTTTGCACGCCGCTTGAGGCGGTAAAGAGAGCCACCTTGGCCGCCGGACGCAGCGTGCGCACCGCAACCAACGGGCGCATGCCCGCGGGCAAAAGTGAACGCCCGCCGCTGCCGGAAAAGCACGCGTCGACGACGGCAAATACTTCCGACGCGCGGCTCGCACTTAGGCGATCGAGGAGTTTCGGAAGGGCGATTCCCGTGGTGTCGAGGGCCTGCGGGTCGCCGTCGTAGGGGACGAGAAACGACGCGCCGGTCGAGGGGTCGGGCGCGCCGTGCCCGCTGAAAAAAAAGTAGATGCGACCGCGCGCCGAAACATTGCTCGTGACCCACGCGACGTCTTTGTCGATGTCGCCGCCGGTCGCCCGGTCGTCGCGCAGCACGCGCACGTGGGACGGGGGAATTCCCAGGGTTTTGAGGGCCAGGGCCGCGTAACGCTGGGCGTCGATTCCGGCCCCGGTTGCGGCGGGTGCGTCGCGGTAATGTTCGACGCCGACGATGAGCGCGTAGGCACCCGGTTGCGGCGAGCCCTGCACATATTTCGGGGCACTCGCCAGCGCGGGTGCCGTCGCCGGAGCTGGGGCCGCGGCTGGCAGTTGGCTTCGCGGCGCAGCGGCCGTGGGCTGGGCGTTCGCGACGAAGTTTTGCGCCTGGAGGGCGGAATCGAGGCGCTCGCGTCGGGCGACGGTTACGCGGGTAGGCTGCTCGCCCCACGTCTTTGGAAAGTTCGCGGTGCGTGCAGCCTGCACCGCAGATTCGATGAAACCCGTGCAGCCCGCAAGGGGCGCCCCAAGGACAAGCAGAGGAAAAATGTTTAAGGCTCTCATGGCTCATTCCCGTCGTTTTGGCCCCGCGGCGCGTTGTATTTTCCGTCGGTGACGCCGCGACGCAGGGCGTCTTCTGTGGCTTGTTTCAGGGAAAAATACCCCGATGAGTTGAACCAGGTGCTCGCGTTTCGGCTGCTGAAACCGGCACCCGAGTAGCGCACCCCGTCGACCTCGAGCTCCAGCTCGACCTCCCGATCCAGCGTGGTGTAGGAGCAGTTGAGCACAGCACCATAAGGCCCCAGGCAGTACAACAGCGACAACAGGAACCCCGCGTAGTGCGTTTCGCCGCGGACCACCGCGCGAAACCTCGCGGCGTGCCGCGGCACTCCCTTTTCCTCCGACAGCGTTTCAAGGAACTCCGCGATTTTTCCGCGATGCCCCTCCGCGTCGCCGATGGTGCTGGTCACCTCGGAGGCGCGAAGATCGATGGTGAGGGGAGGCAGCCCACCCGGGGGCTTTCCGAACAAGTAGGGCGTTGCGCAGCCGGCCGCCGTCCACGCGGACAGGGCAACGACGCAAGAACCAAGCCGCAGGAACCGCATGGGCGCGATGGTACTCCTTTTGAGCCCGTGTTCGAGGGTGCGATCGGGAAATAGTGCAGAAAAACGAACAAAATGCGACAAACTTCAGGGCATCGAACCTGTGTGGGGCCTTGCGCCGAGGAGAAATCCGAGCGCCCGCGGAAGGCGCTGGGCCCAGTAAGCTTCGTTGTGCTGATGGCCCGGCGCGAGCACGTACAAGAGATCGCGGGTGTCGACGTACCCGGCACCGCGGTAACGGCCCGCGAGCAAGGCCGTGTTCACGTTGTCGTCGAGGGATGGCCCCGCGTCGCCGCTGTCGATGTACACGCGAAGCGGCTTGTGGCTCTGCGCGTTCGTCGTGCTGACCTCGCCAAGAATCATCGCGCCGTCCCACCAGGTTGACGGGCTCATGGCGCCCACGAGGCCAAAAGTAGATGCATGGTGCACGCCCGCCCAGGAGCTCACAAGTCCGCCGAGGGATGAGCCCATAATCGCTGTAGTTTCCCTCGCCGGAAGGGTGCGAAGCTCCTGGTCGACGAGGGGCTTGAGCTCGCTCACGAGGCTTGTGATGTACGCGGAAGCCCCGCCGCCGGTACCGCGACCCGTGTCAAAAGACGGCGTGTATTCGGTCGTGCGCGCGCTCGTCGCCTCGGGCCCCACCACGATCGCTTCGCGAATCTGTCCGTTGGCGGCGCCTTCGTCAAGGGTCTCGTCCGTGTGCCAAAACCCGAACGGCGCGTTGCGGTCGAACAGGTTCTGACCGTCATGCATGTAGACTACAGGGAAACGCGCGACGGTGTTTTCGTCGTATCCGGGCGGGAGGTAGACCCACACCTTGCGGCTTCGGCCGAGGGTTGCGGATGCAAATGCCGGCCAGCGAACCGAGTACGACCCCGCGCCGGGGCGAAAACGCGGGTAAATATCGATCGTTTCACCAGGAGAAACGCGGTAATTTGGACCAATCGACCAGGTTGCGTCGTCGAGCAGCGGCTTGAAGTCGGAAGCCGCTGTCAGGTTTGTGGAAGCCCACGACCATCCGTCGGCTAGTTCGGATGTGGTGACGCCCTGGGTCCACGACAAAGGCGCGAGGGCTCCGCGTATGGAAAGTGTATGACCTACGCGCGGGTAATGTATGCGTATGGTCGATGCAGTGACCGGCGGTCCGGCGTCGGCTGCCGGGGTCGCCGCCGCATCGGGTGCTAGATTCGTTCCCGCATCCGCGCGCGCATTGGTTCCGCCGTCCGTGTTGGCGTCCGTTCCTGCATCAACGCGCGCATGGCTGCCGGCGTCGGTGTTGGCGTCCGTTCCTCCGTCGGCAACGGGCTGGGCCGCCGCATCGCTGCCGCTTTCGCCCGACGCCGCCGGTGATGCGGTTGGAGAGCCATCGCCGCACCCAAGAAGGGTCAGCAGGAGCAAGAAGGGTAGACGCACAAGAAGTTTCACGCCTGGGCTCGTAGCGTGACTCTGATGTGAGTCAATGAATATTTCGTGAAAAAAAAGCAACAGCCATTGGCTCAGTCGATGCCGGCATCCATCGGCTCACGGGGCAATCCTGAAAGTTCGCTGAGGGCGCTCGAGACTTGGTCCATCAGCCACTTTCTTTCACGACCGAGTGACTTGGGGCGCTCGGGACTAAAGAAAATCGGTTGGCCAAAGCGCACCGTGACGGGCCCCGGGTAAACGCGAAAGTCGTCGCGCGCGCATACCGCCGAGCTGCCCGCAATGCCCACAGGAAGGAGCGGAACGCGCGCGCGCTGCACGAGGTGGAAGGGGCCTTTTTTCAACGCTTGAAGGCGCTTGCCGTCGCCGCGTGTGCCCTCGGGAAAGACGACGAGACGGCCGCCCGCGCGCAGTTGGGCGGCGGCGCGATCGATGGCCTCAAGGGACTGTTTTCGGTCCGAGCGATCGATGGGAATGCACTCAATTCCCCTCATGGCGGGCCCAAAAATCGGCAGATCGAAAAGCTCTTTTTTGGCTAGAAAACCAGGACATCGTGGCAGCGCCGCGAGCAAAATGGGGATGTCCAAGTGGCTCGCGTGGTTGGCCATAAGAATGAACGGCTGCTCAAAAAAATCGCGTTGCAGTCCCTCGACGCGAAGCTCGATCCCCGACTGCTCCACCATCGTTCGCCCCCACGCGCGGGCAACCTCCCGAATGCCCGCACCCGAGCCGTCGCGGGCCAGGCTCGCAAGGCCGCGGGCCGAATGAAGCAGGGTCAGCGAGCTGACAAAAATCGCCCGTGGGCGCCCATTGAACTGCAGCCGTATCACGTGCGTTCGACCGGAAGGCCAGCATTATTCCAGGCAATCATGCCGCCAACGAGGTTGATGACGCGTTCAAATCCCAAAGCCCGCAGCTCGCGCGCGGCCATTCCCGATCGGCCGCCGGAACGGCAAATGAGCACGAACTCGTCGGCGTGATTCCATTTCACGCACGCGCTCGTGACGGTGGAAAGTGGCACGAGCTCGGCCCCCGCGATGTGCCCGAGTTCGCCATCGAATTCGTGGGGCTCGCGCACATCGATGAGGCGCGAATGACGTCCGCCTTGGGCCCCCGCAAGAGCCGCGGGACGAAGCTCGCGAACGCCGTCGGGGAGGGGTGTGGCGGCGTCGAAACGGGAAAATTCGGTCATGGAATGCTCGTAAAAAGGGGGAAATGCGTCGGCAACGGTGGTGGGAAACGCGAACGGTGGTGACCCGTCCTAAATGGTGGACTGCCACTGGCGGATTTGATTCGCGACCCAGTTCGGATCATCGAGGGTGAGGTCGTGGCCAGCGGTGCGATGCACGACCAGATTGGCACCGAGGCGGCGGGCCAATTGCCAGCTGCATTCTGGGTCCACCAAACGATCGCCGTGCGAGGCGAGAAGCAGCGTCGGCACGTCGAGGTGCTTCGGCGCGCGCATGCGAATCGCCCCGGCGACTTGCTCAAAAAGCACGTGGGGCGCAATAGGTGCATCTTGCATGTAACCGGCCCAACGTTTCGCCAGACTCTTTCGATCGATGTCGGCGCGATTCAGGGTGAAGCGCAGAATATGCTCTTCTTTTTTGACGCGATTTTTCGAGAGACCAATGGCCAGAAATCGTGGATATTGCCGCCAATGCAGGCGTCTCCAGGGAGGCGCTACGTTGGCTGCCGAGGTATTGACGACGACGGCTCCACGAAAATCTTTGGGGTACCTATGGCACCACTCGAGCGTGATCATTCCGCCGAGAGACAGCCCAAGTATAGACCAGGGAATACCGTCATCTTTCTTGTGCGGAAGAAACCGTCGTCGGATGTCTTCCATCATTCCTGGAACCGACGGCGGGCAATGGCGCGCATGCTCCGTGCCGACCCCGGGCAGGTCGAGGCAGAGAACCCGCGCACCGGGAAAGTTTCCCTCCATGCGCTCGTCGAAGCCTTCCCAGTGGCGCTTTTCTCGCACGAGACCGCGGAGGAGCAGCCAATGGGTTTGCGGCTCGGGCGCGCGCGGCGGCGAAAAATGGGGAGCCGCAGAAGTCATAGCGGCGACCTAGCAAACGAAGAAGCTGCGCGCAGCTACGCACTGCATAACCGTATGTTCATGGGCTGCACACCGGCCTCACGCCGCCCTGAGACCGGTGCAATGTGCAGCCGTTTTTCGTCGGGTTAGAGCAGTTTTCGTTCAGATAGACCCCATCGGGGTGTATCTGAACGAGGACTGCTCTAGAAAATCGGCAGGAGCCGATTTTGGGGAGCCGCGTAGCGGCGTCGGGGCGAAGCCTCGGGAAGTAGGTAGCGCACTTTTCCGAAGCGGGCGGCGAGGCGGCGTGAGCCGCAGCGGCGTCTATGCCGCTGAAAAGGGCACTAAATGGCGCTTTTGATGGCGGTCGGGCCCGCGAGTCAGGCGTCCAGGGAGGTGTCGAGCGGACCGATGTCTTCTCCGGAAAGGACGAAAAAAGCCTCGCCATATTCCTTCAAGAGGGTGATGGCGTGGTCCAGATCTTCTTGCGTGTGGCCCAAGGTCACGTTGAGTCGAAGGCGCTCCTCGCCGAGCTTCACGGCGGGGTAGGTGATGGGCACCAAGTTGACGCCGCATTCGTAAAGGGCGTGGTGCATGAAGAGTGTCTTGCGCTCCTCGCGGCACATGACCGGCATGATGTGCGTGGACGAATCTCCCAAATCGAAGCCCGCGGAAACGAGGCCGTGGCGCATGTATTCTGCCTTCTGGCGAAGCTCAGAAACCAGGCGTTCTCCATCGGTTTCCATGATGTCGAGCACCGTGGACGCGGCGGCAACCACGGGCACTGGCAACGACGCGGAGAACATAAACGACCGCGCCGAATGCTTCACGCAATCGACCACTTCGCGGCTCGCAAACAGAAGGCCGCCGATACCGCCAAAGGTTTTTGAGAGGGTCGAAATGACGATGGGCGCGCGGCCCTCAAGGCCAAAATGTTCGAGAACGCCGTGGCCCATTTTTCCGATGGTGCCGCTGCCGTGGGCGTCGTCGACGAGGAGCGCCGCTTCGTAGCGGTCACAGATCCCAACGAACTCGGGCAGGTTCGCGAGATCGCCGTCGAGAGAGTAAATTCCCTCGACGGTCACCATGGCTTTTTCGCGCTCCCGCGTCTTGAGAATGCGCTCAAGCGATTTGGCCGAATTGTGGTTAAAAAACCTCACTTCTGGGCCATTTTTTGGAACGCCCGCGGCCAAAAATGTTCCGTCGAGAATGCACGCGTGACTGAGGTTGTCGAGGACGAGCGTCGTGTCTTTATCGGCGAGGCTCATGAGCGTGCCGAGCATCGCTTGGTAGCCCGTGGTGAACAGCAGGCAGGCCTCAAAGCCCATCCACCGGGCGAAGCGCTCTTCGAGTTCAACGTGTTCCACGGTGGTGGCTTGAACGCGCGAGCTGCCGAGGCCGCATCCGTATTTCTGAACGGCCTTTTGAGCCGCGGCCTTGACTCGCGGATCCGTCGTGAGATTCAGGTAGTCGTTCGAGCTGAAATTCACGATGGCGTGGCCGCCCACCGACGTATGAATGCCGCCCTGCTCGAACTCGCGAAAGTAGGGATAAACCTGGTTTTTGCGCGCTTCACGGAGACGAGCGTTGGACGCGTACGCCTTTTTTTCGATCCACGTGGGATTCATATTGGCCTTCATGTTTCGTTCGATGGGCGCCTCAAAACAAGAGCCGCCGCGTTGCCATAGTACCCGAGGGACGTGAGGAGAATCGTTCGCGGCATAGGCTGGCTCGCCGTGGCTCCGTCGCCAAAACTTGGAGCCTTTCCCTTGAACCACGCGAGGGCCGTTGCGACCGCGAGAGCGCCGGCGGCACCGAAGCTTTCGCCAAAGAGTTCCTTCGGCGCATGCACGCGGACCGCATTGCCGAAGAGTGCAGAGTGCACGCGATTTTCGGCGCGGTCGAAGGCCGTGAGTCCGCTCATGGAGCCGAGCACGACGTCGACTTCCGCGAGGGAAATTCCTCCCTGTGCGCACGCCGAGTGAATGGCGGCTGTGAGCGCGCGCTCGGAGGGCACGAGGAGCGAATCTGACGAGGTGGCACCGAAGGTCGTGGCGGCCCCGAGGATTTCAGCAATGGGCGTGGCTCCGCGCAGGCGGGCATGCGAGGCCCTTTCAACGACGGCGAACGATGCGCCCTCGCCAAGAACGCACGACCGAACGAGGGCACCCAAACGCCCGAAGGCGAGGGCGATGGACTCGCTGAGGGCCTCGCCTCCGCCCACCGCAAGAACCGAGGCCCGGTCTGTTTCGAAAAACTGTTGCGCCAAGACGAAGGTGTCGAGACCCCCGCAATTTCCATCGGAAATGCTCATATTGAGGGCGCGTACATCTTCCCAAATGCTTGCGTAACCCGCCGCCGTGTTGGAGACCGTGTTCGGAAACTTTGAGGGATTGATGTATCTTGCATCTTCCAAGACGGCGACGCGATCGAGCTCGTTGATGGCCTCGAGACTTCCGTAAGCGTTCGAAGAGCAGAAGCCGATGGCCTCGGCCTCGACGCCTACGTACACGCCGTCTCTCTTGAGCCCGGCATCTTGCAGCGCGAGGCGGGCTGCGAGGACGAGCTGTTTCGTGAGGCGGTCGAGACTCCGTAGGCCCTTGTCGCCGAGCCATGGAGTGGGATCAAAGTCAGGAATTTCCTTGATAAGAGGAGCGTCGGCTGCGGCGGAAGCAGGCCGCGCGGGCGGGTGCGTCGCGGCGTTTTGCAAGGCCGTTTCAAAGGCCTCGGCACCGATACCGAGGTTGCTCACGATGCCGTAACCGGTGATGACAAGCTTCATCGCGGGGCCTCGCTGCCCGAGGCGCGCGCGGAAAAGAAAGCGTGCGGACGCTCGGATGGCGGCACGAGCACCCCGGGCTGCGCAAAAATCGTGACCGCGTTGTAGCCCCCAAACGCGAGGGAATTGTTCGCCACGATGCGATGCGGACCACGCTGCGCGACGTTCGCAACCACCGCGACGTCGCATTCGCTGTCGGGCGTTTCGTAGTGAATCGTGGGCGGGTAAATACCGCTTTCGATAGTAAAAAGGCAGGCCGCCGCCTCCAAGGCACTCGCCGCTCCCATGCAGTGGCCGAACATGGATTTCATGCTCGAAATCGGTACGCGTCGCCCGCCAAAGACCTCGTGCATGACGGCCGTTTCTGCTGTGTCGTTGGCCTTCGTTCCGGTGCCGTGGGCGTTCACGAAGTCGATGTCTCCGGCCTGCACGCCTGCCTCCGCGATGGCTCGCCGCATGGCCGCAACGGACCCGGAGGCGTCGGGGTGAGGCCGCGTGATGTGGTACGCGTCGCAGGTGAGACCGAAGCCGCCCACCTCGGCTTGAAAGGCCGCGCCCCGTTTCGCCGCGTGGCCCTCGCTCTCCAAAACAAAAACCGCCGAGCCTTCTCCTATGAGAATTCCCTGGCGATTCTTGTCGAAGGGCTGGCACTTGCTCGGTGCCATGGCGGCCAGGCGCACAAATCCGCTGAACTGAAGTTGCTGAATCAGCTCCGATGCACCGGCGATCACCACGTCGGCTTTGCCCGTACGTATGAGGTCATACGCTAAACCGATAGCGTAATTTCCGGCGGCGCACGCGGCGGGCAGCGTCATCGTCGGGCCCTCGGCACCGATCGCGCGGGCGATGTGAATCGGCAAAAGCGTGGAGCCGACTCGGGTGAGATGGGACCGCTGCAGGGCCTGCGGGCCACTGCGCACGAGGGCTTGATCAAGCTTCTCGAGGACGTCTGCTTCACCCATTGTGGTGCCGAGAATGACGGCGACGCGCGAGCGATCTTGCCAGCGATTTTCGTGGAGTCCAGCTTCCGTCAGCGCCATGCGAGCGGCCGCGAGCGCCATCGCGGAACACCTTCCCATGCGTCGCAACTCGGCCCCGCTCAGGTGGTCGCTCGCGCGAAAATCTTTCACCTCGCAGGCAATAGAACGCCCGAGGTTCTCCGTCGAAAACTGCGTGACCTCCGCAGCGCCACTCTTGCCCGCGGCGAGGGCACTGTAGAACGCCTCTTTGCCCGAACCGATCGGGCTGAAAACCCCCACGCCGGTGACGAGCACCCGTGAACGGTTTACCTTGGCTGCGGTCTGCATCTCGCCTCGGCTCCAAGCACAGCGAGGGAGATGAGGCAATCGCGAGCGCCCTCCTTGAGCGCGGAACGCCCACGTTTCCCTGGGCTCAGCAACGCAACTCTGCCGTTCACCAGCAGCTGCGGCGCTCGCTGCGCGGCTTGCGTGGCTTGCGTCGCGCCCGTCTGCGCGATAATCGCGAAGCCGATGCCCCGCTACGACGAGCCCTTTCAACCCACGCTCGTTCACGCCCTTCGGCACCACGCGCGTGAAGCTTCCAAGGGCTTCACGATGGTGGGTGCAGAGGGCACGGAACGCCACTTGCCGTTTGCGGTCATCGCCCAGCTCGCCGAGGTACGCGCGAGTGAATTGCAGGCCATGGGCGTGCAGAAGGGGGCCCGCGTCGGTATCGTTTTGCCGGAGAGCGAAGACTTCATCATCACGTTCCTCGGGGCCATGATGGCGGGCGCGGTGCCGGTGCCGATTTACCCGCCTTTTTCCTTCAAAAATATCGATGGCTACGTCGATACGCTGGCCCATATTCTGCGTGCGTCGCGCAGCAGTATCCTCGTGACGAACCCCGCGCTGCAGCAAACTCTGGAGGCCTCGTTGGGCACGCGCGAGGTCGAAGCCCGTGTCGTAAGCACCGTCGGGCTCGCGCAGCAGGCCCAATCTTTTCGCTCCGTCGACGTCGCACCCGACGATGCCGCATTCTTGCAGTTTACAAGTGGAAGTACGAATCGCCCCAAGGGCGTGGTCGTCCGTCATCGCCACCTCGCCGCGAATGCCGAGGCGTTTATGGTGCACGGCGTGGACGTCGATCCCCGCACCGACCGAACCATTTCGTGGCTGCCGCTCTTTCACGACATGGGGCTTATCGGCTTTGTCGTCGGTCCGCTGTTTACAGGAACCCCTGGCGTTTTCCTGCCCACAAGCTCGTTTATTCGCCAGCCGCGCATTTGGCTTGAGGCCATTTCGCGGACCAATGGCACCATCACCTACGCGCCAAACTTTGCCTACGCGCTGATCAACAAACGGGTCAAAGAGCGCGATCTCGCGGGCCTCGATCTCTCGACGCTGCGCGTGGCCGGCAGCGGCGCTGAGCCCATTTCTGCGAAGGTGCTCCGCGACTTTGCCGCGCTGCTCGCGCCGGTGGGCTTTCGCGAATCGTCGTTTCTGCCATCGTACGGCATGGCCGAGGCAACCCTCGCCATCACGTTTGTCGATCGGTCGCGGGGCCTCGTGAGTGAATGCGTGCAGAGTGCATCGATTGAAAAGGGACGTGCCGATAAGGGCCAGCTGGGCGCTCCGGATTCCCGCGAGATTGTCAATTGCGGTAGGGTTTTTCCAGGTCACGAGCTCAAGGTCGTCGACGCGGCAGGAGCTTGTCTCGGCGACCGTCTCGTGGGCGAAGTTTTGACCCGCGGGCCCTCGGTGTGCGACGGCTATTTTGAAAACCCCGAAGCGACGCGGGCAGCTTTCAAGAACGGGTGGCTCCAGACCGGTGACCTCGGTTTCACCATCGACGGGGATCTTTTTCTTTGTGGGCGCGCCAAAGATCTTCTGATCGTGCGAGGTCGCAATTTTTACCCCTCCGATATCGAGTGGGCGGTGAGCGATCTCGAAAAAGTGAAACGCGGAAACGTGTGCGTTTTCAGTGTGCCCGGCGACACAGAAGAACAAGTCATTGTGGTCGTAGAAGGCGCGCGGGCCGATACCGAGGCTCTCGCACCCGCCGTAAAAACGTGCGTTCTTGAGCGTTTTGGTCTCAACGTCGCCGACGTACCGGTCGTTCCCCCGGGCGGCCTGCCGAAGACCTCGAGCGGCAAACTTCAGCGGCAAAAAACCCGTGAACTCTACATGCATTCCCACTTGCCGAAACACCGCGCAGGGGCGGCCAACGAAGGCGAATCATCGTGAGCAACGGCGCGAATGGCACTGACCTTCCAAGTCTCCTCGAGCTTTTTCGCGCGACGGCCTCGGAGGTCGTGGAAAAAGACATGAGCCACGTCGTTTCCACGTCCCTCATCGGCGAACTTGGCATCGACTCGCTCGCGGTGCTCGAGATCATTGGCTCGATGGAACGTGCATTGCACATTCATATTCCTGACGAGGCGCTCACGGGCGTTGAAAGCGTCGCGGACCTCCTCGGCGTCGTCCGCGGTCGCATCCAGCAAAGGGCCCAATCATGACAAGCTCGCTTAAAGAAGACCTGCGTACGCTCATCGTGGAAATTGCCGAGCAAGAGCTCACCGACGACGACAAGCTTTTCAAAGACATGGGCGTTGACTCCATGATGGGTGTCGAAATTGTTGCGGCCATCGAGCGTCAATACAAGGTCAAGCTCGCAGATGCGGAGGTCGACGAAGTCTCGACCCTCAACCGCGCATTGGCCCTCGTCGAGCGCAAACTGGCAGAAAAAGTTTCCTAGCGCGCGCCAAAGCGAGGGGCGCTTTGACCTCAATCCCGTGAGCCAAGCTCGGGCGTTTTGCGCTAAGGTGGCGGCACCATGTCTGCGCCGTTTCTGTTCCCGAAGCCGCCGAATTCCCTGAACTTCCCGAAGGAAGAGGCCGAGACCCTCGCCTTCTGGAAATCCGCCAAAATCATTGAGAAATCCCTGAGCCCCGGCGTTGAAGGCGACGACACGTTTGTCTTCTACGAGGGGCCGCCCACGGCCAACGGCATGCCGCACAACGGGCATGTTCTCACGCGCGTCGTGAAAGATTTGTTCCCCCGGTACCAGGCCATGCGCGGCAAACGCGTGCCGCGTAAAGCGGGCTGGGACACCCACGGTTTGCCGGTGGAAGTCGAGATTGAAAAAGAACTTCGCATCCACGGCAAGGCTGCGATCGAAGAATACGGCGTCGAGCCGTTCGTTAGACGCTGTATAGACTCTGTATTTCGCTACACAGAAGAGTGGGAGCGGCTCACGGAACGCATTGGCTTTTGGGTCGATCTCGAGAGCGCGTACGTGACCTACCACCAGAGTTACGTGGAGAGCGTGTGGTGGGCGCTGTCGGAGCTGTACAAAAAAGGCCTGTTATATCGAGGACATAAGGTCCTTTGGTGGTGGGCCCAGGGCGGAACGGCGCTCTCGAGCGGCGAGGTGGGCCTGGGGTACAAAACGGTCAAAGACCCGAGTGCTTACGTCGCGTTTCCCATCGTCGGAGACAGTCAGCGCGGGCACTTGCTCGTGTGGACGACCACCCCGTGGACGCTCCCCTCGAACGCGTATGTCGCCGTCGCGGCGAAGCACGAATACGTGCGCGTGCGCCTGGTCGATGGCCGCGAACTCATCGTCGCCGCGAAGCTTCGCGAGGCCCTCGCGGCGAAACTCGGAGAAGAGCTTCCGGTCGTGGGCCAGCTTCAGGGCCAAGCCCTCGTCGGAATGCGCTACGAGGCCCCCTTCGATTACGTCCCGCGGGTGCATGGCGAGGTGCGCGGAACTTTGGCCGACGGCAGCGAAGAGCCAGCATTTCACCGCGTTATCGCGGCGGATTTCGTCACCCTCGACGCGGGCACGGGCCTTGTGCACGTGGCGCCGGCTTTCGGCCAAGACGACTTCGAGGCCCACCGTACGGAGCTCCAACGCTTCGTCAACGGCAACGAATTGCCGCTGCCCTGCGCCGTGAAACCCGACGGAACTTTTGTTCCCGAAATGGGGGCGTGGGCGGGCAAGTGGGTGAAGAGCTGCGACGAATCGATACTTGTATTCCTCAAGCAACGCGACGTGCTCGTTCACTCGGAAAAATACGAGCACGACTACCCGTACTGCTGGCGCTCCGACGACGACCCGCTCATTCAATACGCGCGGCCTTGCTGGTACATCGCCACGACCAAGAAAATTGACCAAACAATCGCGAACAACCAGGAAATTCGCTGGCTTCCTGACCACGTGAAAGATGGCCGCTTTGGCGATTTTTTGCGGAACAATGTCGACTGGGCCCTGTCGCGCGAGCGCTACTGGGGCACGCCTCTCAACGTTTGGACGAACGACGTCACCGGTGCCATCGAGGTGCCTGCGAGTGTGGCCGAGATCCTCGCCAAGAATCCGGAAGCCTTTCGCCATTTCGATGAAGCCAAGGCCCTTGACCCAACCCTCAACGCGCACCTGCGCGTGCACAAGCCCTGGATCGATAAGGTCGTGTGGCAGAACCCCGGCGAGCCAGGAACGTACCGCCGCGTCGCCGACGTCATCGATTGCTGGTTCGACTCGGGCTGCATGCCGTTTGCTCAGCACGGCTTTCCGCACCAGGGAGTCCAGGAATTTCGCAGGGCTTTCCCCGCCGACTTCATCTCCGAGGCGGTCGATCAAACCCGCGGTTGGTTCTACTCGCTGCTCACGGTGGGCACCCTCGTCTTTGACGAAGAGACGCAAAAAAAGTGGGGCCTATCTCCCGTAAGACCGACACCATACCCTTACAAGACCTGCATCGTGCTGGGGCATGTCTGCGACAAAGAAGGAAAGAAGGAGTCCAAGTCCAAGGGCAACTTCACTCCCCCGGACGTCATTCTTGATCGCGTGCGCATGGAGTTCGCGGTCCTCGACGGCACAACCTCGGGCGTCGTCGCCGATTCGGGTACCGCCTACATCGCCCGCGAAGACATCGAGGGACTCGACCTCGACGACGGCGCGCGCGTGCGTCTCTATCGGGGCCGATCGCCTGAACAATTCCTCGATGTTACGCTGAAAGCCCACAAGAAGTTGAGGCGCCGCGTCGTGGCACTTTCGCCCGTCGATGGGGCAAAACTTGGCGTTCGACCCACGGGCAAAGCGGACGTCAAACCCGTCGAGGTGCCTTCGCTCCCGGGCGACGAGCGCATCTTCATCGAAGATCTTTCAACGCCCGCGCCCGGTGCCGATGCCTTTCGCTGGTTCTTCTACGCGGGCAGTCCACCGTGGACGAACACGCGCCATTCGCTCTCCAATGTGCGCGCGCAGCAGAAAGATTTTCTCGTCAAGATTCGCAACGTGCAGTCGTTTTTTACGATCTACGCCAACATCGATGGCTTCGTTCCGCGCCTCACGGAGGCCGGCGATGTGGAGCGCGTGGAGGTTGCGAAACTCCAGCAAAATGCCCAGGGAGAGCTCGATCGCTGGATTCTCAGCGAGCTTGATTCGCTCCACGACGGCGTCTTGCGGCTCCTTGACGTGTACGACATTCACGGCGCCACGCAGAAGCTCCTGCGCTTCGTTGACAGCCTCTCGAATTGGTACGTGCGCCGCGGCCGCGAACGTTACTGGAAGGGCGGCTTCGACGAAGACAAGCGGCATGCTTTTCACGTTCTCTACGAGTGCCTCGTGACGCTCACCAAGCTCATGGCACCCTTCGTGCCGTTCATGGCGGAGAGCCTGTGGCAGTCCCTCGTCGTGGCACCGGCCAAACACTTCTGTTTGTACGCCCCGGAAAGCGTGCATCTTGCACGTATCGATGCGGTGGCCCAAACGCGCTTTGATGCGGCGCTTTCCACGCGGGTCGAGTCGCTGCGCGATGTTGTTTCGACCGGTCTGCAAGTGCGCACCATGCACAAGCTGAAGGTGCGGCAACCGCTTCGCACCGCTCACGTGGTGGCGTCGAGTGAGCGTGCCATCGCCGACCTCGCGCGGGGCGAAGCCATGATCCGCGAGGAACTCAACGTCCTTGAGGTGAAATTTCACGCGGTGACCGATGCGGCCCGCTTCGTCACGTCTTCGCTCAAGCCCAACTTCCGTACCCTCGGTCAGCGAGGCCTCGGCAAGGAGGCTCAGGGGCTCAAGAAGCGCTTTCTGGAGCTCAGCGCCTCTGAGGCCTTCGCCCTTTACCAAGAGCTGTCTGGGGGCGCTTCTGTGACCTTTGACGGCATCGCGTTGCGCCCCGAAGACGTCGAGGTGTCCCTCGTCGCCAACGAGGGTTTTGCCGCGGCGCGGGGCGTGTGCGGCGTGGTCGTGCTCGAAACCGCGTTGGACGACGAACTCCGCGCCATGGGCTTCATTCGCGAGCTCCAAAACCGCTTGCAGACTGCACGTAAAGAGGCGGGCTTCGATTTTGCCGATCGCATCGTGGTGCACCTGAGCCTTTCTGAGAGCGACCTTGCCGTGGTGAAGGCTCACGAGGCGAGTTTGGCGCGCGAAGTTCTTGCGACGGAGGTGCGTTTTGTCTCGGGCGACTTGCCCATCGTTGAGGTCGAAGGCCGCTCCGTGGGGCTGCGCGTCGAGCTCGCGTGACGGTGATGGTGAGGGCTCTCGCGGTGCCAGCTGCGCGAGAGCCTCGGGGAATCCAATGGCCCGCGGGAGGTCCGTTTCTCCGGCAGTCTCGGCGCGATAAGTCCCTGTTTATGCAGGGGTTTATCGCGCTTCAGTTGTGGTGCGGGCCCGAGACTTTTGCAGCGGGCCGGGCCGGGGCGGCGGGGCGTCGAGCCGCCGTCGAGCCGCAGGTCATGAACGGGATGCTGCCCGTGGGCGGCGAACGCGCGCTGCCAAAAGGCTTGTGGCGCATCGACACCGGCGACGGAAATCTGGAGCTCGTGCCGGACACGAAGACGCCTCGCATACGAGGGCTGCGTATCGGCTTGGCCACACTCCACACGGAGGGCCTCGTGTTCCGTCTCGCGGTCGTCGGGGGCGGCGTCGAGACGGCCAACGGCGAGCGGGCGTCGCGGGTCTTTTTTGCGGGCCGCATGCCCGACGGCGCCTTTGTTGACGGCGATTCGGAGGCCCTCGCCGTCGTGCGAATACCGAGGGAAATGCCTTGGTCTGGGGCCTTTCGCCTCGTGTCGTACGACGCGGCAGGCGGCTTTGTCGCGGACCGTTCGGTCGTGAATCCGTGGGTGCGCGAATGCCCCGATGCTCCGGAGCTAAACTGCGTGTCGTCGCCGCGGGTTCTTCTCGTTCCCGAGGCCATCGAAGAACCCGACGCTCCCGCGGGAACCCTCGCGATGGAGGCGCGATTGGGGGGCCGATTGGCGGTCGCCATTGGGGCGACGGAGTTGGCGTCGGCGCCCGTGTGCCGTCCTGGGGGTGCGGCCTGCGGCTTTGCGGTGCGCATAAGGCCCGTCCTCGTGCGCTCGTCGCCCGGTGGTTCAAGCGTCTTCCAGGGCACCCCAGGGGCCGTGCGCGAGGCGTTTCGTGAGCGCCTCGAACGCGTGCTAAGACCCTGGGAATCGTGCGGAATTCGTCCGATCATCGACCCGGTGCGCATCGTCGATCCGCCGGCCAAAACGTTGCTCTCTTTCGGGCTGCCTTTCGGCCTCGTCTCCGATGGTCGCGAGACCCTCGCGATTCAACTCCGTCACACCGCGACCGCCCTCGCGCTCCCCGCCGGAATGGTGCCCGCTGCCGCCGCAAAGTACGTGCATCATGCACTTAAAGAATTGGGCGTCACGACGGAGCTCGTGTTTCGACCGAGGCTCGCGCACGAGCAACACGCGTCCGCGGAGCTTCTCGTGGGCAGTTTGGACGGCGGAAACCTGCGCGTGGAGCGGCCTGGGCGAATGGGTCTTGAGGCCACGCAGGTGGAGCTTCGCGACGGCCTCGATCACTTCGACGACGCGCGGGCAGCGACCGGATCCCAGGAAGAACGCGCGCTTTTACTGCCGATCGTGGACACAGACGCCGCGACTGTGGAAGTTGTGGCGGTGCCATTTTTTAGCGACGGTCGCCGCCTTGGTGAGAGTTTTGTGGCCCTCGACGATCCGGCGCTGGTGAACGTCATCGTCGTGGATCGCGCGGGCCTTGCGGCATCGCGCACAAGCCACGTCGTGGCGCATGAACTGGGCCACGTTCTTCTTCGCACCGGCGATCACCCGGACGAGGGCAGCCGCGACAGGCCGCGCCTTTTGATGGACTCGGACGCCAGCGATGGGTCGCGTTTCGGCCCGCGGCTCGTGACGCGGAGCGAATGCGAACGGGTGATTCATCAAGGGACCTCCGAGCCGTACCGCGTGCTCTTTCCCTTTGAAATTCCTGGCGGCTAGAAGGGTGTGGGCAGCCCGCCGCCGCGGCGCAACCCCAGGAAATTTACTGGATAGAAATCTCGCGAAGCTGCGTGCCGCCGAGGTACGAATAGCTCACGAAGGCGTCGAATCCGTAGACGGAAAGTGAAACGGGAAGGGTGCTTTGAAGCCGGTGCACGCCGTCGTTCTGCCGGCCGGCACTCAGATTATTCGGGGCCACTTTCGACGGATCGATGAGCGGAAACGAAAGCTGGCAGCGGTAAGTGGTGATGGCCTGCGCCGGTGCACCTGCGATGGACAGGCCTCGCAATGCGCCCACCTCGCACGACTCGGGACCAAGCTTCACGCCATCGAGGTAAACCTGGGCGGCGGCTTCGGCGGCGATCATGATGAAGTCGAAGGAATATTTGTCCGGTGTTAGAAACGTGTAATCTGCACGCCACTGCTCCATTGGCGAGAGAAAAAGCAGGCTCGGGTCTCCACCTGGAAGGCCACGCGCAATCCCCGCGGCCTCTTGACTGGCTTGAACATTGGCGAGCACGACGGGGGACGACGCGGCGATGGCGAAGTCGGTGGCCACTTTTAGCAGCCTCGATGCGCCGCGTTTGTCGAGGGTGAAGGCTCCCTCCTCGCCCGCGAGGGTCGTGCGAACGGTGGTTGGCCCTTGGGCTGTGGCGACCACGCGAACGAATTCAGGCTCGACGAAAAGGCCAACGATGGCGCCGGCCGATTGAAGGGCGCGCGTGCGATTGGGAGACCTCACACTGACGAAATTGCTGCCAAGGGTGCGCAGCGGCGAGGCTTGTTCTTCGAGGTGATCGGCGCAACACGAACGCTCGCCAAGGCTGGAAAAAAGCGGGGCATCCGATGCTTCGTTGCCGGAAAAAACCGCCACGGCGCCGGACGCTTCCACGGTGGTTCCCGTGAAGTCTGCACCGAACCCGCCGGTTTCGAGATTCAACACATCGAAGGGGTCGAGGGTGACCTCGATGGGCGTACCCGCGGGCGTGCGCACAGCGAGGGGCCCACCGGCAATCACGTCGGCGGTGGCCACGACGCGAACGATCGTGCGATCGCTCGTTCCAACAATCGTGAGGAATGCACGCAAATCGCGGCCGAAGTCCGTGGCGGAATTGTCGGACTGGGCGATGGTCTGGGGCCACCCGGCGACGACGTAAGAAAGGCCTGTGGAGGCCAGCGCCGGGGTCGGAAGCAGTAGAGACGCGTCGTTGGAGAAAACATTGGCATTTTCCAGGGGATTGAACTGGTAAGCCACTATCGGAACGGTGCTTCGAATGCGAAATGCATGGCGCGTGAGGGCGGTGCCCGTGCCCGTATCGAATTCGCCGTCCGGCGAGCCATCGACCTCCCGCGGGCCGAGACGAAAAACCTCCAGCGAGTTGGGCAAGACGCGGGCGCGGGCCACGGTGCGAATCATCGGCGGTTGCCCGGGCAGCGCGTCGTCGACGTCGATCGTGACGAGGGCGTTGATGCCCGCTTCGGCGTTGGAAACGACGATGGCAAACTGCTGCGCCGCGGCGTTGAGGGAGGCGTCGATGCGCGCGTTGTCGAGGTCCGCCGCCCAATACTCGCACCCCACGTTGGAACGCGTTTGAGCTGCGTCTGCGCAGAGATTCATGCACGCGCCTCCGCGGCACGCGAGGCCCGCAAGGCTGTCGCACACGGGCGCTACGTCGTAGCCGGAACCATCGGCGCGGCACCGAGACGGCTCATCGTCGTTGCATATTCCGTCGCCCGGCGCGCACCGTGCGCACGCGCCAAGAGTCGAACTGCAAACGAGGCCACGCGCCGCGCAGTCGTCGACGGGCAACGCCGAGAACCCGCCGTCGCTCGCGGTGCACCGCGTAAGAACTCCGTGCAGTGTGCATGCAAGAGCCTCTGCGACGCAGGAGGCTTGGCCTGGGGCGGGGGGAGGCTCGGCGGAGGTAGCCTTGCCGCAGCCGATAGCGAAAACGCAGGAAAAATACAGGCCAAATGAGGCATCGCGGCGTCGACTCATCGCGCGTAGCGGCCTTGATAACCGCGGGCCGCGAAGGCTGCCCAGGCCGGTTCCGTCGCTTGCCCCAGGCGCATTCGGTCGTAGGAAAAGTTGTCGACGCGCGCGCAGGTCACGCGCACCGCGAGGGCGCCGGATCGCAGATCGAAGTCCGTGGGCAGTGCCGCGAGGGAGGGAAGATCCACGACCGTGCTGCCGCCCGGCGCCACTACCGTCCAGCCAACGAGGCCTCCACCCGAGACCAATCGGGTGACGATCAGGGAGCACCCGCCCGCGTTGCTGACGGAAAAATGCGTGCCGCCAAAAGGCGCAAATGGCGAGCCCGGCACGATCGGAATAGGCAGGAAACCCCCGAGGGAACTGCGCATGTCGAGGCTCGGTATGCGGTAGCCCGTAATAGCCGAGATCGGCAGTTCGCGGTTCGGCCCTGTGCTCGCCCGAGCGTCCACCACGACGGCTGCCCCGGTGAGAGAACCGAGGAGACCCGGAAGGCCCACAATGGAGGCGCTCGTGCGGCTCGTGAGCGGAAGGCTTCGGAGTGCCGACGGCATGATCGCGTAGGAGCCGGTGCCCAGCGCGACGGCCGCGGAGACGTCCAACCGATCGGGCCCGGCGGCGGACGGGGCAAGGGTGGAGATGTCCAAGTCGAGGGCGCGATCAAGGGCATTATCGAGGGAAATATCCACGTTAGCGGTCACTTCGCCCGCGGTGACGGTTACGCCCCGCGTGAGGCCAAATGCGTAGGCTGTGAAGCGCCGCTCCGTGGCGGTGCGGAGCTCGAGCCCCGCGAGGCCATAGAGCGTCGCGTTTCCTGGAAGCCGCGGGCGCTGAAAGCCGTAGCCCCTCTCGCCGGTACTCGTGGGTGTAATGGCCTCTTCGGGAGGCGGGAGCTGGAAGGTTGCACGCGGGTCGGGGGACGCATCAAAGATGTAGGCTACACGGAGTTCATCGGGCCGCGTGGGCGCGGGAACATTCTTCCAACCCTCGCGTTTCATTTCGGGCGCAGTCCAGGTAATTTCCCCGCGAACGAGCCCCGCGGCCGCGCTCTGACCGCCGCCAAAGGATGGGGGATCGCCCTCGGCACACGCCGGGTCCATGACGGCTCCCGTGTAAATCGTGACCGTGTCGACGGGCACATCGACGAACGTAAACGGGTGGTGGCACTTGGCGGCCACGGTCACGGTGACCCGCCCTTGGAGGCTTGGGTCGGTGAGGTCGGCGCGGCCCTGCGCGCCCGTGACGGCCCTCAGCGTGGTGCTCGTGGTCTTCGCAAACACCGCGGCACCGGCCAGCGGAAAGCCCGTCGTGGCATCCAGAGCAAGCACCTTGAGGGTGCCCGACAAGGCTCCGCCCGAGAGCCCGCCGCGGTAGCCATCAGGTGAATCTTCGTAGCGAAAAGCCTCGCCAACGAGGGCGTCGGGCGCGGCGGCGACACGCAGCGAAACGGGCACGGGGCCCGCAGCGTTCGCCGGCGTAAGGCACGAGATGCTGTCGGTGTTTACGAGGGCCACCTCGGTGCAAGGTTTGGCCCCGAAGTGCACCGAAGGAATACCCGTGTAGTGTGCACCCTTTCCGCGAACGATGACGCGCGTGCCTCCGCTGAGCGCGCCGGTGCCCGGTTCGACCACGAACGCGTCGTATTCAAAAGCGTCACGCAGGCGCGCCACGCGGCCAGTGCTTGCATCGAGGGCTTCGAACGACACAACGCCGGGCACCCCTGGCGGCATGAGAAATGTGGCCCGCGTTGCGTCGCTTATCAGCAAATCGCCTGACAAAATGTCGACTCCAGCCACGCGAAATACGGTGCCCGAATTGAACCCGCTGCCTCGAACGGTGATGCGGGTGCCGCCCGTCCACGGGCCGTGAGAGGGCGCAGCGGAGACCAGCGCCAACGTCTTGGTATCGGGCGGAATGAGGCCGCTATCGGGATGGTCTGCGTTAGGGCTTGCGGAGGAAATACCGCCATCGAGGGAGAAGGGATCGATGCTTGTCAGCTTCGGCCCCGAACACGCTGCCAAGAAAAGCGAGAAAAGCGCGACACGGTGCATGGCTAGACCCTAGCTCAGAATGTCCTCCGCGAAGGCTGCCGTGTTCAGCCAGCAGCGTGACGCTTTCACTGGAAAAAAACGCCTTATTTGGCCACCGGGACCGGGCCTTGGTATCGTCGAGAGATGGCTCTGAGCCGCGGAAAAAAAGTCTCTCTGGGTTTCCTTGTCGCTCTCGCGGGGTTGGGTCAGATTCCCACGCAGGACGCCATTCCTTCGGACCCGTCGGAGCGCGCCGCGCCCATCGATCTGACCTCGTTCCTCCCAACCAATCCCCCACGTCGGGTGAACATCTTGTTCATTCACCATTCGTGCGGAGGCCAGTTGCTCGCCGATCGAGGCGAAGACTACGAGTACGCGCGGTGCATTCACATGGCCCACGGCAACGGCGGTGAGCTGCGAAAGAAGCTCATCGAGGCAGGGTATTTCGTGAACGAGGCGTCCTACGGAAGCATCGTCGGCGAGAAGACGGACCTGTGGGATTGGGAGCCAAAATTCCGAAAAGAAATGGACCGAGTCCTCGACACCATCCGGAACGACGCGCGATCCAATGGCACAGCCATCAACGATGTTGTCGTATTTAAATCGTGTTACCCAAACAATCGCTTCGGCGAGGAGCACGAACACGCGCCAGTCGTGAACGATGACGCGAACGACGCGGGTGTGGAAAAGACCCTTCCCGCACCCGTGGTCGCAGGTGAGCCCGGGCCCGCAGTCCACGGCGAAAGTGCCCACGGCGAAAGTGCGCACGGGGAAAGTGCCCACGGCGAAAGTGCGCATGGGGAAAGTGCCCACGGCGAAAGTGCGCACGGGGAAAGTGCCCACGGCGAAGGGCACGCGGAGAGCGAAGAGGAACCCGATCTCACGGTGTCAAATGCCAAGAAGGCGCTTGACTCCCTGTTGCCCCTCTTTGCGCAACATCCAAAGACATTGTTTATTTACATGACCGCGCCGCCGAATTCCGGTTGGCTCGAAAAGCAGCCGCTTTGGAAAAAACTCGCCAAGCAAGCGTGGCGGAAGTTCAGGAAACACCCGACTGAAATGGAGGAAGCTAAAGCCGTCGGCGCGCGAGCCCGAGACTTCAACTCGTGGGCATATTCGAAAGACGGCTGGCTTTCTGGGTACACGCAAAAGAATGTACTCGTGTTTGATTACTACGATATTCTCACGGACCGGGGCCAGTCGAACTTCCTCGTGCCGCTGTTTACGAGCAAGCTCGACACCTCGGACGAACACCCCAACTACGACGGAAATATGTCGGCCACCGACGCCTTCATGCCCTTCATCAACCGCGCGCTGCAGCACGCGGGCCTTGTGGCACCTCAGCTCACGCCCGCCGCGAAGGCTGCGGCCGAAGCGGTCATTAGGGCCGCTGAAGAGGCAGCGAAAGCGCTGGAAGAAGCTGCTAAGGCCGCAGCGGAACTTGCGGCGATGGATGGCGGTGTTCCCGATGGAGGCACAGCGCTTCGAGGCGACGCCCGCGCGGAGCCGGAGCCAGAGCCGGTGGCCACTGACGACCACCTGTTGTCGCCCATTGAGCGCGAGATGCGCCGCCGCCCAAAGCCGCCAAAGCGGAATCTCAAGGGGGGCACGCTGAGCGGTTCAAAGGAGTCGCCGCCCGTCGAAAAGCCCTAATCGATCGAGGTCGATGGGCCGTGCATCACGGGGCCCATGGGTCGAGGCCGGCTTTGATATCGAATTTAAGGCCCGCGCGGCGCAAACGATTGAGATAGGCGTCGCCAAGAGCAACTACGGGTGTTTGCACGCCGCGCGCCGTTGGTCGAAGTTTATCGTCGCACGCAAGACATAGCGCTGCTTCTCCGAGCATCTTCGCGGTTTCGTCGTAACCCGGGTCTTTGCCGCTCACAATTACTTCCGAATTATGGGGCCCGCGTTCGCCAAAAAAATGGACCGTGAATCGGCTACGCGCACGCTCCTCGGCGCTCGGTCCGTCGCCGGAGGCGCGCTGTTTCAAGAGCCATGACCGGGACGCGGGAACCTGTGCCAAGGCCGCGACGCCGCCCAAAAAGAAGCCGGAAGCCACGACGGTGGCGAGGGATTTCACCTTCGCGAAATGCCCGTAGCGAAAGGACTGGCCGTATTCCGTGAGCTCGGATGCGGAGCGAAGAACCACCGCGGGGTCGATCGTAGGCAGCGGAACGGCCCACGCCTCCATGCGCTTATCGTAGCGAAAACCCTCCTTTGCGGCGGCCACGCGGCGGCCATCTCGCGGCTCCACGCGGCTTCGCTTGACCGCGGCGGCGCTCTGTTTGATGCGCGCCATGGCACCCACGGCGGACTGCCACGTGCCGCCGCTGAAGGTGCCCTTTGCGGAGACGAAGCCGTGAACGGTGGTGGGTTCATCGCTTGGCGGAAGGGCGCGCACCGTGAGCCACGCGCCGAAATCGTGAGGCACGCTGTCGAAGCCGCAGGTGCTCACAACGGAGATATTTTTTTGCCGCGCAAGGTCGCCGAAGCGGGAGAGAGTCTCGGCGACGAACTCGGGTTCGCCTGTAATATCACAGACATGCGTGCCCTCGGCGACGCAGGCTTCGACGAGCGCGAGACCGTGAATTCGGTAGGGCCCCACCGTTGTGGCGATGACCCGCGTGCGCGCCGCCATCGCGCGCAGGTTCAATAGACTGTCGCTCGAGGCCTCGATGATCGCGAGCTTCGACAGCCGTGAATCGATACTTGTAAGATGCACGCGTAACTCTTCGAGCTTGCTGCGCTGGCGGCCCGCAATGGCCCATCGCGTGGCATCGAGTTCCTGGCGTTGCGCGAGGTACTCGGCGCAAAGACGCCCGGTGAAGCCAGTGGCACCGAAAAGAACGAGGTCGAAGTCGCGGTTCATGATGCCGCGCTAGCGCGCTTTTCGCACACTGCCACCGCGACTTTGTCCGCCGGGGCGAGGCGTATCGCAGACGCGGCCCATACGCAGCCCATACGCAGCCGCCACGTATGCCAGCGGCGGCCGACACGCCTCGCAGCCCAGAGGCCGGCCGCGGCCAGGCGACACGAGGGAGGAAAAAAGAGTGCGAAGGAAGGGACTTGAACCCTTACAGGAGTTACCCCACTGGTACCTGAAACCAGCGCGTCTGCCATTTCGCCACCTTCGCGCGAACAACACCGGTCATGAGCAGAGGCGACCCGCGTCGTCAAGCGTGGGCCACCACCGCGCCACTAATTTGTCGCCAACCGTCGGCGTAAGCCTTCGCCGCAGGTCACATTGCGCCCCCATGTTAGCGTGCACCGCATGGTCGATGCCGCCTCGCTGGCCACCGAAAAACGAGCACTCGATGACCGCCTTCTGGCTTCTCTGGAGGCGGGTTCCGGCGGCATCGCGCTGGGGCTTGAGCGCGCGGGTGGGCTCGAAATTCTCTTGGCGCACGTGGCCAAAGATCCGGACGTTCTCCGCGTGATGCCCGAGGGTTCGGCGATTGTGGCGGTGGGAACTTTTGGCCGCGGCGCGTTGCCGTTTGCTTCGGATCTGGACCTGAAACTGGTCGTGCCGCGGCGTGCGGATCGCCAGGAAGTTCAGGCCTGGGCCGACGCTTTTCTCTACCCGCTGTGGGACGCGAAAATCGCCCTCGGCCACCAGGTCACAACCCTCGAAGACTGGGTCGACCTCGCGGCAACGGACCTCGCCAGCGCCACAAGCTGCCTCGACGCGCGCGTGATTTTTGGCAACGACCAAGTGGGGCGAACGCTCGCGCAAAAAGCGTGGCCGGCTCTCTTCGAGGGCGAAGCGTTGGGCAAATTTATTGAGGCTCTCGAAAAAGAACGCAGCAAGCGCAGCGAGCGGTTCGGGGGTTCGGTGTACTTGCTGGAGCCCGACGTCAAAGCGGGCGGCGGCGGTCTTCGCGACGTGGACATCGCGCGATGGGCCCTCGGTGCGCGCCATTGCGTGGCCCCGGTTCTTGGAACAAAGGCCCACCTCGTTTGGGGCGAGCTGTTGCGAAAAGGCTTTCTGGTTGAACGCGAAGTAGCTGAGTTTTCCCAGGCAGAAGAGCTTCAGTGGCGTGTCAGAAATCGGCTTCACGCCCACGCCGGCCGCCGGAGCGACAGGCTCACATTCGATGAGCAAGAGACCATCGCCGTGGCCCTCGGTTTCGAGCCTCTGCACATCGATGATCCCGTCGACCGCCGCGCGCTCGCGGCCGAAGCCTTGATGCAGGCGTACTACCAGCGCGCCCATGCGGTGAGCCGTTCCTGCGAGCGCATTCTTGATCGCGTTCGTCC
>CAMCKZ010000042.1 GCA_945875545.1 Polyangium aurulentum
CGATCTGTTGGCGCTTCTCCTTGACCTCGCGCGCCGAGGCGCAATCGTTTCGGCTCGCGACAATCTTGGCACAGACCGGCTTCTTGAGAGCCTCGCCCGGGTGCGGGGACGAGGTCAGGTGTCGGCTCCGGAGACCAGGTTTTCCAGGCCTATCGTGGTGCCCATTGCCATCGACAGCTTCGATGATGTGGCCCCACAACAAGGGGATGTGCCAACTGTCGTTCCTGTGACCTTCGAGGTTCCCGCGGAGGTCGCCAGCGAGGCCCCGCAGGAGCCCCTCGCAGGCTCGGCCAACGAGGACTGCCGCCCTACCCTGCCCGAAGTTTCATCCCTCTTCGCTGACGTCGAAGGGGCCATTCTTGCGCCCAGCGAGGCCGCCGTTGAGACTGCGTCGCCCGAGGTCCCCGTGGCCGCGACGCGCATGGCCTCGCCTATCCTGGTGAGACCGCGCGCGATCAGTTGGATCGGCTTTTTGCTGGCCCTTGGCCTCATTGCTCTCGGGGGGACCGTTGCCTCTTGGCTCGTCGTGCGTCACCTGCCCACAGGTCACGTTCCGACCGTGTTCCGGTGATTGTGTGAGCCCAGGCTCGCAGCCTCGCCGTGGGGCGTTTTTATGCATTCTACACCCACTTGCGATGCGCTTCGGGGCGCTCTTTGCGCTCGTCATCGGGCTTGCGTCGTGCAAGCAGAAATCCACTTCGGCCCACGCCGACACGGCACCTGACGCCGGATCCGGCGGGGGGTGGATTGAGCGCTTTCGTGCCACAGACCAGCCATCGGCCTGCTCTTTCGATCAGGGTGGTCCGTTCATTGACTTCGGTGAGGCCGCGGAACGCTGGCGACTTCGCGATGCCAGCTTCGTCGAGGATGAAGAGCGCGAGGGCGCTTCGTGGTGGGCCATCGATGCGCGAAACGTCCGCGCGGTCACGGCTCTCGACGCCGTGGACCTGAAGGACGGCGGCGCCTGGGCCCTTGATGTTCGCGTATTGGCTACGGCCGCGCACAGTATTACCGTCGCGGTGAACGACCGATTGGCCGGTTCGGTGCTCGTCGAGAAGGGACCTCCGCGGGTCGTTTCGCTGCGCGTTGCGGGCGCGGCTCTCGTGGGCGGAAACAACACGATTTCGCTGGCGGCGCGGCCCCTGGGGAGCGCACGGGGAGGTCCTGGGCACGCCCTCGTGGACTGGGTTCACCTGCACACGGCGGGGGTGGCGGAGGGCCATGGCGCGCGACCATCGCGGCGATCCATGGCGAGGTTTTCCGAGCGCGACGGTAAGAGTTACAAGGCTTTTTCCTTACCGGACGGCACGCGTATGCGGTGCACGATGCCTCTGGCGCCGAGCGCGATGACCCGCGCCGCGTTGGCGGTGGAGGGCCCGGGCGAGGTTGAAGTCGAGGTTCGTTGGACGCTGGCCGGTCATGAGGGCTTCCCCCTCGCGCGCGTGGTCGTGAAGGGAACCGATGCCGCGTGGACGCGCGTCGACGGTGGTGCGCCGCTCGTGCCGGGAGGCACCATGGCGACGCTGGAGGTGCGGGTTGTCCGCGCGACGCCAGGCAGTCGACTGCTCGTCGCGGACCTTTCGTGGTTCGTCCGCGCGGAGCCTGCCGCGGAACCTGGCGGGCCCCTCGATGCCGCCCTCGTGGTGGTGCTTAGTCATGTCGGGATGACCGATTTGCCGACCCTCTTGGGGGCGGCGAACGGCTCCAGCGTGCCCCTGTCGTCGCGCCGTTTTCGAAGCGGTGCTCTAAGCGGAAACAGCGCGATTGCCGCCATTTTGAGCGGAAAACAGGGTGAGGCCATCGGCGTTCTCGACGCCGACTCGCGGGCGCCCGGGGCGGCGCTCACCTTGCCCCGCGCCCTCAAGAGCGTCGGGGTCAGGAGCTTCTACGCCACGGGCCATCCATTGTCGGGACCGGCCCACGGTTTCATGGTGCCCGAGTGGGATCGCGCCTTCTCCTACGCGCCGAACGAGAGCCCCACGCTGCCCCTCGAGGAGTTTTCCGCGTGGCTCGCCGAGGTCAAACCACGCCGATTTTTTGCGCTATTGCATTTGCGCGGCGGCCACGCGCCATTCGATCTGCGTCCGAGCGAAGCTCAGTTGCTGCCGCCCGCTGGGTACACGGGAACGATCGACCCGATGCGCGTGACCTCATGGTGGTCGCAGCATCCGCGAGGCCCTCTGCGCATGACGGAAAATGACCTCACGCGCCTCGACGCGCTCCACGACAGTGCCCTCGGGAAACAGGCCCATTCTCTTGAGAATTTGCTCGCCAATCTGCGCCTCTCGCACCCCTCGGCGCTCATCATTCTCACGACCGACGTGGGCTACCGAAAGGGCTACCCAAAGAGTTACGATGAGGGGGTCTTGCTCGCCCACGACGCCCTCGTTGCGCCCCTCGTGGCGCTCGGTATTCCGCGCATGACGACCGACGCCCTATCGCTCCGCGACGTCCACGCAACCATCACGGCGGCCTTCGGAATTCCTTCGATCTCGGCCGCCACCGGACGCGCGCTGTGGCTCGACGGACGCCAAGAACTCGACGCGGTCATGAGCGGGCGCACGCACGGGCTGTGGATGGGGGACGTGGCCATCGAGGCCACCGACGGCGTCGAGTCGCACCTTTGCGCGTGGACGACGGATCCGGAGTGCCGCCTTCCGGAAGCCACTTTTCCCGCGAGCATTCGCGATGGTTTTCGGCGCCTGGAGACCGAGCATTTTGAGGGACCTCGCGGCCAACGACGAAGCCCCGTGGTCGTCGACGGCGCTCTCGAAACGGCGCTCCGCCTTTGGGGCCTATAGTCCTGCTTTTACTAGCTTTTCTCGCGGGCTAAATCGGCCGGAGCTTGCCCTTATGCGGGGCCCATGTGCGGACCTTGGAGGCCCGCAAGCACGCGGTGAGGAAGTCCGCCGAACGCGCCGTTCGACAGGAACACGACGACATCCTCGGGCCGCAACGCCGCGAAGAGAGAGGCCTCCAGAGTCTCCAGCGAAGTGGCCACCTGGGCATGTTCTCCGACGTCTCGCGCAAGCCGGTCGAGGTCCAACCTTTCGTCGGGAGCAATCGTCGAACGACCAAGGGGAGCCAAGAAGACCATATCGGCCCCGCTGAAAGCGCGCGCGTAACTCGCCTGGTGAATGCTTCGGCACGCGGTGGCGCTGCGCGGTTCAAACACCGCAACGAGTCTGCGTCCTGTGTAGAATGCACGCAATCCGCGAAGCGTTTCGTCGACTGCCGTGGGGTGGTGCGCGAAGTCATCGATGACGGTAATCCCTCCGTACTCGCCGAGAACATCTTGGCGTCGGGCAACCCCCTTGAAGCAAGCCAAGCCGGTCCGCGCCGAGCCCATTGTCAAGCCAAATCCCTGGGTTACGGCGGCAACCGACGCAACGGCGTTGCGCAAGTTGTGGTCTCCAGAAGCGCCCAACTCGAAGCGCCCGCAGGCCATCCCGCCGGCGTAAAGATCAAACGTCTGGGAGCCGCGTTGCGTGGGTGCGGCCTTGGCCCCGAGCCATTCGGGAGTTGCATAATGCACGCTGTCACTCTCGAGGCCGTAGAAGACCACGGCGCACCTCGCATGGGCCTTCGCGAGACGAACGGCTGCTTCGTCTCGCGCATCGACGACCGCGAGCCCCCCTTCTGGCAGGGCCTCAAAGAGGCGCGCGAACGCCCGCTCGTACGCCTCCATCGTGGGGTAAATGTCGGCGTGATCGTGCTCGATGGAGGTCACGATCGTCACGTCGTCTTCGCCCACCGCGACGTAGTCGAGAAACTTGGGCTCCTTGTGCCAATAGACCGCGTCGTACTCGTCGCCTTCCAAGCAAAAAGGCACGGCACCCGTTGATGCAGGCGCCCCGACCGGCGGCACGAGACGGCGCTTTCCCCCGGTCGAAGCACTGGCCGGGAGCCCCTTCGGCTTGCCCCCAATGAACCAGCCCGGTGCCAAACCCGCCTCTTGCAAGATCGTCGTGACCATCGTCGTGGTCGTCGTTTTGCCGTGCGTGCCACAGACAACGAGGGGCTTCTTGCCCGACAGAAAGAACCTCCGTACGGCGCCCGACATACTGGTGCACTCTACACCTTCTTTTGCGAGGGCCTCCGCGACGGGATTCGTACGCCGAATGACATTCCCCACGACGACCAAGTCGGTGCCCGGGGCGATGTGGGCACGGTTCCACCCCTCGTGAAGCGTGACCCCGAGGTCCCGGAGCATGGGTCCCATGGGGGGATCGAATGAGGTATCGGAACCCGAAACCTCGTGCCCGGCCTCACGCAGAAGCGCTGCGAGAGAGCCCATACCCGTGCCGCAAATACCGAGAAGATGCACATGCATCCGGCGACCTTGAAGCAGAGAACGCGGCACGGCAACTTCGCGGCGAGGCTGCGGGGGTGACTTTTGGCCGCGGACGGTACATGGTCCGTGGATGGCCACCGTGACGATGTACTCGACGAAGGTTTGCCCCTTCTGTGTGCGCGCCAAAGCGCTTCTTCAACGCCGCTCGATTTCGTTCACGGAAGTTGACGTCTCGGACGACGACGACAAGCGCGCGTGGCTTGTAAAGGCCACGGGTCGGCGCACGGTTCCGCAGATTTTCATCGGCGAAGAGGCCATTGGCGGGTGCGACGAGCTTCACGCCCTCGACGCGAAGGGGCTTCTCTTGGCGCTCGCTTCAGCCTGATGGTGCTCAAAAAGGGATTTGACTTCTTGCGATTTCGGTTAGGATGAGGGGCAGGTTTGTGCGGTTTCGTCCGCCGGCCGCGAATTTACTCACGTTACTCCACGATTTCCCCCCCGATCCACACCGCCTTCGCGGTCTCTGTCGCACCCCAACTCGCCCTGCCTCCCTGCGCCGGCCCACCTTTTGGGCTTTCTTTCAGGGGGTAACTCGGTTCGCCTTAACTTTATCCCTGGCCGGTCGTTTGATCGGCGGCGACCCGTTTGAACGAAAGTGATGTGCGCCGGCGTTCGCTGAGGGCCCAGCCCCTTCCAGCCCCTCCGAGCCCCTATGGCCAAGAATTTTCTCGTCATCAGCGCCGATTTGCGCGAGACGCGCGTGGCTCTCATCGAAGACGGCATCCTCGCCGAATTGCACATCGAACGTCGTGGCCAGCAGCAAAAAGGCGGCACCACCGGCGACGTTTATCTCGGCCGCGTCACACGCGTTTTGCCGGGCCTTCAAGCTGCGTTCATCGACATCGGCCTTGAACGTGCGGCGTTCTTGCACGTCGAAGACCTTATTCGCCCCGACGACTTCGACGCCTACCTCGCGGGTGGCCGAAAGGCGGCACGAGACGAAGCCGACAAGCGGTCTGCACGGGCCGCGGCGACCGACGCAGGCAACAACAGCGCCGACGACGAGGCATCGGCCCAGGACGAGGCACCTGGGCTCCCTGCTGCGGCCCCCCAGTATGCGCCCGCAGCCCTGCTTCTCGAAGCACCCGAGGCCGTCCCTAGCCTGCACTCTCTCGCGGAGGCCGCTCTCGACAGCAGCGACGTCCTTGCCGCCGAGGACGCGGAGGCATCGGGCATCGCCGATTTCGAGGAAACTGCGGCCAAAACCGCGTCGAACGACGCGCAACATGACGAGCAAAACCAGGCCGACGACGACGCGCAAGACGCGTCGGACGACGCGCAAGACCAGGCCGACGACGATGCGCAAGACGACGCGGACGGCACCGAGGAGAACGATGCGCAAGACGACGCGGACCAGGCCGACGACGACGCGCAAGACGACGCGGACGGCACCGAGGAGAACGATGCGGAGCCCGTGGACGACGACGGCGAGACCGGCGCGTTCCCGTCAACCACGTCCGATGACGACGACGATCTTCCCGGTTTCACCGTCACCGAAGACCTGCCGGGTTTCACCGTCGGCGACGACACCACGATGGCCAAGGCCTCCGCGCCCCGCGACGAGAGCGGCGGCAGGCGGCGGCGTTGGCGACGGCGAGGCGGCGAAAAGAGCGCCGAAAAAACACTACCACGTCCGGGCGATCGCGGGGGAAATAGCGACCGCAGCGGCGCGCGCCCAGACCACAGGCCACAGGCCCAAGACGCGAGAAAAAACCCGCGCGGCCCCGCATTGCCTCAACGACTTTCGCGAACCACGCCCATCAGCGAGGTCGTGAAAGAGGGGCAAGAGATCCTCGTTCAGATCACGAAAGAGCCCATCAGCGCCAAGGGCGCGCGCTGTTCAAGTCACATCACGCTGGCGGGGCGTTACGTCGTTTACCTGCCGACCCTCGAACACTTCGGCGTCTCGAAACGCATCGGTTCCGAGGCCGAGCGCCAGCGCCTTCGCGACGCCATCGAGACGGTGAAACCGCCCACGGGCGGACTCGTGGTTCGAACGGTTGCAGAGGGTCTTACCAAAAAGCAACTGAAACAAGACGTCGGCTATCTCGTGCGGCTTTGGGGGGAAATCGCTAAGAAACGTGAGGGCGCGCGCGCTCCCACTATTCTTTCGAACGAGCTTGATCTCGTCCTCAAGACCGCTCGCGACATTTTCACCGACGAGGTCGAGAAGATCGTCATCGACGACCGCGCGCAGTACGAGCGCCTCGTTCGCTTCGTTGAAACCTTCATGCCCGAGCGCGTGAAAGACATCGAACTGTACACGGGCGCCGAGCAGCTTTTCGACGCGTACGGCCTCGAAGACGAGGTGGGTCGCGCCCTCTCACGAAAAGTTCCGCTACCGAGCGGCGGCTATCTGGTGATCGACGAGGCCGAGGCACTGACGGCCATCGACGTCAACACGGGCCGTTTCGTGGGCAAGGGTTCGCGCGACATGGAGGAGACAATCCTCAAGACAAACATGGAGGCCGTCCACGAAATTGCCTACCAGCTGCGCTTCCGAAACATCGGCGGCCTCATCATCCTCGACCTCATCGACATGGAGTCGGCCCTTTCGCGCGAGAAGGTTCGGCGGAAACTCGAAGACCTCCTCCAAAAAGACAAGGCCAAGACCACGCTCAACCGCATCAGCGACCTCGGGCTTATCGAGATGACCCGCAAACGCACGCGCGAGAGTCTCGGACGCATTTTGCACGAGCCCTGTTTTTACTGCGACGGCACGGGCAACCTTCAGTCCAAAGAAACCGTGGCATACGAGATTCTTCGCGAAATCGGTCGCCGTCGCAACGACCTGCCCGGGTACACTGTGGTCGTCAACACGCACCCCGCCGTGGCCGACCTCCTCACGACGGTGGATCGCACAGCGATTCATGACGCGGAAAATCGCTACATGCGCAAGATCCACGTGGTGCCGAGGCAAGAGTATCATCTCGAGCAATTCGACCTCGTCGGCAAGTAGGCATTGGCGCAGCAGTTCCAGAAAGAGCATTCCATGGACGACGATCTGCGTTCCGATAAACGAAGCAACGACCGGCTCACGATCAACAAAGAGTTCGAGTCCGTCGATGAGTTCATTCAGGAATACATCACGAACATCAGCCGCACAGGCGTGTTCATCAAGGCCGCCTCCGTGCTCCCTATCGGCACGGAGGTGCACATCCACTTCACCATCCTGATGGACGGCATCGAGACCATCGAGGGCACCGGCGAGGTTGTGCGCCACGAAAGCGACCCCCCAGGAATGGGTGTAGTCTTCAAGGAGTTGTCGTCGGACTCGCGCGCCCTCATCGAGCGACTCCTGGCCTCGCACCGGCCGGATCCCGCGAGGGATTCTTAGCGGAGCCAGGCCTCAAGAAAGCGCTTCGCCAAGACGCCAATGGCCTCGGGCGTGGCTGCCCCATCGGGCAACAACGGCAAGTAGGTGGTCGGGAGATTGAGGCCCTCGGCGAGTCTTTTCATTTGATGCGCTTGCCGCGTTTCGCGTTCGCATCGCTCCCTCGCAGCCGCGCGCAGTCCGCCCGCCAAAAGACCCTCTGACCCTGGAAATACAGGCACTTCTGCTCCTACCGCCGCGCGCTCGGCCTGCGAAAAGAGGGGAGCAGATACGCTGTTGATGACGAGCCGCCCGACGGGAATACGAAGCTCGCCTTGCATCGCGCCCGCAAGCTCGAGGGTCTCGGTCGTTGGCATTTCTTCGGGCACCGTGACGACCACCACTTGGCACCGCAGCGGGTCTTGAAAGAGGGCCCAAGCCTTCTCGGCATCGCGGCGAAGAATGCCTGGCGGCACCACTTCGACGATGACCTTGGGCACGCGGAGCATGTCGAGGCCATGGCCCGTGGCGGGCGCATCGAGAATCACGAGGTCGTAAGCGAAGGCGCCGTTCTCGCGCAGCTCGGTGGTGTGCCACCAAACCTTGCCGAGCATCGCCCACTCGTGAAGACCTGGAATTGCCCTAAGAAAAGTGCGCAAGAATTTGTTGTTGAAAAGCAGCGCGAAAAGTGCCTTGGAGTGCAGCGTCATGGCGCCATACTCCTCGACGCAGCGCTCGGGATCCATGTTGACGCCCCAGATATTTTGCGCGACGCGCCGTACCTGCCAGTCGATAGGCTCGCTACCGAGAAGCCCCGAGAGACTCTCTTTTACGTTGCATAGTGCAACCAATACGCGGCGCCCTGACTTCGCGTGGGCCTGCGCCAAAGCCGCGGCAACAGAGGTCTTGCCGACGCCGCCTTTGCCCGTGACGATCACAAGTTTGACGGTCGGGACGGCTTCGCTCATCGCCCTCTTCGGCTACACGAAATCCCATGGTCAGCGCCACTATTGCGTCCATTCTAGCGGACCCGCGCAGCGCGGCCGCCCGCCGTTATCCAGTCGCGCGGCAGGTGCAGAGGCAACGACAGCGCAAGGATTTCGTCGCGCGCGCAGTGCGCTCGGCTTAGTACCCTTCGAGGCGCTTCCGCGTTAGACCCCCTTCGTCGGCTGCCGACTTCGCCCCTCGCGAAACGCATGCCGCACACCCCCACGGTAAGGCATGAGCTGGAGTCTCCCAACCTTTGGAACCGCCATCCTTGTGGCGGTGCTTCTTGCGACCACGTACACCTTCGCGCTGTCCGTTGTCGCCGGCGTTTCCGGCCGATTGCGCGTGCTTGTCGCCGCGCGTTACGGAGCTTACGGCACCGTCGCCCTCATTGGCGGAGCGGTCGCCACGCTGGCTTACGGATTTGTCACCCACGACTTCCGCATTCGCTACGTCGCCCGTTATTCGGATCGCTCCATGCCTCTCGGGTACTTGGTGACGGCGCTTTGGGGCGGCCAAGACGGGTCGCTGCTGTGGTGGCTGTTTTTACTAAGCTTGTATACTGCAGCTTTCGTGGCGTCGCAGGGGCTTCGCGAGCGAAGGCTTCAGCCCTGGAGTCTCGCGACCCTCATGACCATCATGGGCTTCTTCGCGGTGCTCATGCTTTTTGCAGCAAATCCCTTCGCGACAGGGGTGGCGGCAGGGCGCACCGACGGCGAGGGATTGAACCCGCTGCTGCAAAACTTTTACATGATCATTCACCCGCCGAGCCTCTACGTGGGCTTCGTCGGCTGCTCGGTTCCGTTTGCTTTTGCGACCGCGGCGCTCATCTCCGGAGACCTCGACGATCGCTGGCTCCTCGCGGTGCGACGCTGGGTACTTTTCGCGTGGATGTTTCTCACCATCGGCAATGTGCTCGGCATGTTGTGGGCTTACGAAGAGCTCGGGTGGGGCGGCTATTGGGCGTGGGATCCCGTTGAAAATGCTGCATTTATGCCGCTATTGTCGGCGACAGCGTTTCTCCATTCGACGATGATTCAAGAGCGCCGCGGTCTCTTTCGCGTTTGGACGATGGTCCTCGTGGGCCTCACTTTTTTCATGACGATTTTCGGCACGTTCCTGACGCGGTCGGGGCTCATCGCGAGTGTGCACTCCTTCGCGCAGTCGTCCATTGGCGGCTATTTTGCGGTCTACATGGCCCTTCTTTTCCTCGTGTGGTCGGGGCTTGTGGCTTGGCGATGGCCTGAGCTTCGCGGCCTACCGACCACATTGGCGCAGCGCCGTGCAGCCCTTGGTGCGTGGGCTTTCACCCTGCTCGTCCTCGCCCCGGGCCTCCTCGCGATTCATCGCCTTGCGCTTCCCATGACCGCGAAGGTGGCTCTCTTTGCGCTGCTCGGCGGCGGCGGTTCGTTCGCCGCCACAGAGCTTGTGCACCGGCGTCTCGCGGGGCCCCAAGATGCCGCCACGGCCCCAAAACGGCCCGTCATCGAGAGCTTTTTCTCGAGGGAATTCGCCTTCTTGATGAACAACTGGGGACTGCTCGGAATGATGGGCATCATCCTCGTGGCAACGCTCTTTCCCCTTCTGGGTGAACTCCTCGCGGGCGAAAAAGTCACCGTGGCGCCGCCCCACTACAACGCGTGGATTCAACCCATCGGTCTCTTGCTCTTTTTTCTCATGGGGTCCGGCTCCCTTTTCGGGTGGCGCAAAACGAGTGAGGCCGTGCTCAAAAATGCCTTCGTCGCGCCCGTGGCCGCAGGGCTCGGCATGGCCCTTGTTCACGGCCTCTTTGGCGCGCGCTTTGGCTACGCCGCGTGGGTGCCCGGCGAGCGGCTGTACGCGGGGCCTTTTGGCGCGTTTCTCCAGGTATTTAACTCGCTAACGCCCGTGCTCGGCACGTCGCTTTGCGCCTTTAACGCCGCTGTGACCGTTCAAGAATTCACCGTGCTCCTGCGCTCCCGCGCCCGGTCGGGAGCTCTCGGGGTCACGGAAAAAGCCCTCTGGTTTTTGGGCATTGTCCCGGGCGTTTTCGCGACGGTCCTTGCACTTTCCACGCAAGCGCGCCGCCGCTACGGCGGGTACGTCGTGCACTTTGGCATCATGCTGATGATGCTCGGGTTCACGGGCAAGAGCTGGTCGGTCACGCGCGAGGCCACTCTCGCGCCGGGCGCGCACGTCGAGCTGGCCCCCTACGTGCTGACGTACACGGGACCGCGCATGGAGGTCGACGCCACAAAACGCATGATTTTCGCGGATATTTCCGTGGTTCGCGACGGAAAGCCCGTCGGCGTTCACAGCCCCGCGAAGTTCATTTACAAGCGCATGCCCGGGTCACCAACGTCCGAGGTCGCGATGGTTCACTCCATCAGCGACGACCTTTACCTCGTCGTCGGTGTCATCAATCCGGAGACCAAGGTCGCCACCATTCAGGCCCACGTGAACCCGCTCACGTCTTGGATCTGGCTCGGCGGCATCATCATGGTCATCGGATCCATCCTCTGCATGTGGCCCGAGCCGGCCCCGGGCGAGTCGCGCGTCTTTGCCTATTCACGGGCTGCGGCGGCGGTCGTCGCGAGTGTGGTGGTGGGCTTCATCGTCGCGACCCTGCCCTCTTATTCCCTGGCCGATCCCTATGTTTCCGCTCACTCGGGGGCCCATGACAACACGCGCTGAACCCGAGGGCACCGCCGCCATCTTGTTTGCCGTTGCCGCACTTGTCGCTGCCACCGCGGCCGGTGCCGGGCTCACGTTGGGGCGCGGCCCTGCGGCACTCGTTCTCGCAGGCTCTTTTTTGCTCGCCGCGATTTCCGCCCTCTGGTCGTCGATCCACGAGCTGCTGTCGCCGGACGGCGCCCCGGAAAACATTCGCCCGGCGACGCTGCGCCTCGCAACCGACGACGAACTCGATGCCACCCTCCGGGCCATCCTCGACCTCGATCACGAGGTTTCCGTTGGAAAAATACTGGGCGACGACGAGGCTACTTTGCGCCTCGAACTTCGCCTAGAGGCCAAGCGCCTCATGAAGATGCAGAATGCACGCATCGATCCGGCGGCGCGGGAACGCGCGAGGCTGGTGGTCGAAATGGCTCTCACAGAGGTGCCGCCCGAGGGGGTTCTTCCCTTGTTTCGGTGCGCAAGCTGTGCCTCGCCCTGCGGCGAAGATGATGCATTCTGCAAGCGTTGTGGCGTGAAGATTTCTCCGGAGCAGGCGTCGTGAGCCATTGTCTCGTTACGCATGTTGGGGCGGTCGCCGCTCTCTCCGTTGGGCTCCGCGTAGGCCTCGTCGTCGGGCTTGCTACCGGGCCTGCGGCGGGGCAAATGCCAGGACATCCGTCGGTGGGGGAACCACGAGAGGCGCCGTCAATAGCGGGTCTCCACGAGCCTGTGCCCGACTCTTCGAGCGCCGACCCCGCGCTGCCCGAGGGCACGCTCGTCATCGAGCTTCGCGATGCGGACGATGGCCCGTTGCCGCGAACGCGTTTCACCCTTGGTACGGTGCGCCAGTCGATCGCGCTCGGCGACAAGCGCGAGCGGCGGGAACTCGTGACCGACGACGCGGGCCAAGTGCGCCTCGATGGCCTGTCGGTGGAATCGGCGATTGCCTACCGCGTGGCTGCCACGAACGGCCTGGGGGCTTTTGCCGCGCTGCCTTTTCGCTTGCCGAACGGCGCCGGGTACCGGGTTTCGCTGCACGTCGTCCCGGTCACCTCGGACGTGGAACAGGCCCTTGTGGCCGTTCAATACGTGGCCCTCGTCGACGTAAAAGACGACCGCATCCTCGTGCAGCAGGCCATCGTTGCCTACAATTTTGGTCGCACGGCGTGGTTCGCAAACGACGTCCCCATGGCCCTTCCCAAGGGCGCCACGGCCCTCACCTCGCAGCAGTCCATGAGCGACCGCACGGTGACCCTCGACGGCACCACGGCGAAGCTGCGCGGCACGTTTCCGCCGGGCGAGTCCACGATCGAATACCAATGGCAGGTGCCCTTCGGTGAGACCCCGTCGGTCGAATTGACGATTGGTCTGCCGCCCCACGTGGCCGTAGCCCGGGCCATGGCAGTCGCCTCACCAGCAAATTCGCTGGTCGTCGAGGGGTTTTCCCCCGCCGAGGTCGGCACCGATCAGCGCGGCCAACGCATGCTGTCGACCGAGCGGTCTTTTCGCCGCGGAGAGGCGCCGCTCGCCGCCATGACCGTTCGCTTCGGCGGCATTCCGACGCCGGGCCCGGCTCGCTGGGTGGCGTCGGGCCTCGCGCTCGTGGTGGTGCTCGCGAGCGTTCTCTGGGGCCTCCTTGCGCGTTCGCGGCGAGGCAATTCGCACGGCACGTCGGGCCCGGAACTTGAGGCGATCGCCCGGCAACAAGCCATCGAGCTCGGGGTTGCCCACCGTTCCGGAGAGGTTGGCCCGACGACCTTCGAGGCCGAAAAGCGGCGACTCATCGAAGACTTGGCCAAGGGCCTCTCCGCAACCTGAGCACAAAGTGCCGTCGGGTGGGGTGTTTTTCCTCCTTCTTTTCCCCACAGGGCCCTGTGCCTAAGCTGCGGCTACGGCATGGGGTTCGCCTGTGGACAGAGTTTGTCCCCAGGTTCTCCGGCTTCTCTGAACGGCGTATCCCGGGGCCTGTCCACGGGGCGGTGGCGCCAGTACCCAGGTAATCGCCCAGTATTTCGAGTTCTCCCCGCTGTCCACAGGCTCTAATAGTGCTCCTTCTAACCCTTTGATCTTTTCTCTTGGTGAAGAGAGAAGTCTCTCGCGTCGCTCGTCCCCCAAGACATTTCGGGCGAGCGCCATGGGTCGGGCTTCCCTCGGTCGCCCAAGCGTCCTAGAAGCGGCCATCGACCATGGAACTTCTCGTAGCGAAAAAAGACCTCCTCAAGCTGCTTGCCCGCGTGGGTTCCGTCACGGAGCGGCGCAGCACGATGCAGGCGTTGAGCAACGTGCTTTTTACTGCCCAAGACGGCCAACTGAGGCTCTTCGCTACGGACAACGCCATGGCCATGGCGGGGTCGGTTCAAGCCCAGATCATCACCCCGGGTGTTGTCGCACTTCCAGCAAAAGACCTGCTCGATCGCGTTCGCATGATGCCCGACGGGCAAATGTCGCTGAGCATCAACGAGAAGTCCATCGCTACGCTTAAGGCGTCGGTGGGTGCGCGCCGGTTCACCGTTGCCGGCATTCCCGAGGGCGATTATCCGGCGCCATCCGCGCTTCCTGCGGGCAGTTCGCCCATCGTGATGGCCGCGCGCGATGTCGTCGATCTCATTTCCCACGCCGCTTTTTCGGTCTCCAGCGACGAGTCGCGCCCGCACTTGAATTCCACGCTCGTGGAGTTCGACGGAGATGTGGTTCGCATGGTTTCGACCGACGGGCACCGCCTGACGAAGGTCGAAGTGACCAACTCCGGAAGCCCCGCGCGCGCCACTCTCCTCGTACCATTGAAGGCTGTTCTCGAGCTGCGTCGCGTATGCGATGATCTGATTTCCGATTTTGGTGGAGACGCGAAGATCACCATCACCACCGCGGGCAGCTCGGCCTTTTTCACGGCGGGCACATTGCTCTTCAGCGTGAAGCTTGTCGAGGCGCAGTTTCCGCCGTATGCCCAGGTAATTCCCAAGCAATCAACGCGCCTCGTGCGTGCTTTGCGGGCAGCGCTCGTCGATGGCTTGCGCGCCGTCTCCGTGGCGGCGAGCGAGAAAACCGGCGGTGTGCGCATGATGATTTCGTCGGGCGTCGTTCGTATTTCCAGCGAGTCCCCGACGGGCGGCGAGGGCTTCGACGAAGTCGCCGTCGACTACGACGGAACGCCGGTGCAAATCGGGCTTAACGGCAAGTACCTCCTCGATATTTTGTCGTGCCTCGCCGAAGACGAAGTCATCTTGGATATGAACGGCGAACTCGACCCCATCGTTGTGAGGCCGGTGGGCGAACGGTCATTTCTGGCGGTCGTCATGCCCATGCGCATTTGACGCCGCAGGCCAAGGAGGCAGCGATGGAGCCTCACGCGGGTTCTTCTCTTTCATCGCTGCGTTTGAGCCGCCTCGATGCCGTCGACTTTCGGAATCTTGCGCGCATCACCCTCGTGCCCGGCGCCCGGTTTACGGTTCTTCACGGAGCGAACGGTCAGGGAAAAACCAACGTTTTAGAGGCCATTGCCGTCGGGTGTTCGGGCAAAAGTTTCCGCACCTCGAGGCTCCCAGAGCTTCTTCGAACAGGTACGACGAAGGCTATTTTACGGCTGCGTATTAACGACGGCACCGAAGAACGTGTGCAAGATGCATGTATCGGTTCGGGCAGTCGGCAGCTGCGCATCGATGGGAAGCGGCCCGCGAGTCTTGCGGCCTACGCGCTGAGGTCGCCGGTGGTGACCTTTCATCCCGGCGTCCTCGAGATATCCCAGGGCCCCGGGCAGCCTCGACGGCAGCTTTTGGACCGCTTGGCGCTTCACAATGACGCCTCGCTCGAAGAGGCCCTTCTAGGGCACGCCAAGGCCCAGCGATCGCGGCTGAAGCTGTTGACCGACCGGGGCCCCCTTGGCCGGGAACTCGATGTTTACGAGGAGCTCATTGTTCGCCATGGCATGCGGCTCTTTGACGCGCGATTCCGCATTTGCGCTGAGTTTTTGCCCCTCGCGGAGGCGCTGCACGCGCGTCTCGCGTTGAACGCGGAGCCGTTGCGCCTGGCGTACACGCCGCGCGAATCGTCGCCCGCGGCGTTTATGGACCACCTGGCCGAGCGGCGAGCCCTGGACCGGGTGCGCGGAATGTCCTCGGTGGGTGCGCAACGAGACGACGTTGACATCTTTCTCGGAGAGAGAGCGGCGCGAACGCACGGCTCTCAGGGTCAACATCGAACGATAGCCTTGGCGTTGAAACTCGCGGAGGTGGAGTTCACCGCGCGACTTCGCCACGTGCGCCCATTGGTTCTCCTCGACGACGTGTCGAGCGAGCTCGATCGGGCGCGCACAGCCCAGCTTTTTGAGCACCTGTCGCGGGAGGCGAGTCAGGTGTTTCTGACGACGACCCGGGCTGATTTGATCGTCACGCCGGAGGATCTGAAGGAGGGCGACCGGGAAGACCTTGAGGTGCGCGCCGGAGAGCTTTTGCGACGGGGCTCGTGACGTGCAATTTTCCAAAGCGGAATGCAACAATACCCTCTGGTCGTGGGTGCCGGAATGGGGTAGCTGCGGGGGTCATTCTGTAGGAGTTTTATGAACGTCGAGACCGCAACGAACGCCCCCGCCGCATCTACTTACGGGAGCGAAAGCATCACGGTTCTCGAGGGGCTCGAAGCTGTTCGCAAGCGCCCGGGCATGTACATCGGCGACGTGCACGACGGCTCGGGTTTGCACCACATGATTTGGGAGGCCGTCGACAACGCCGTCGACGAGCATCTCGCGGGCTTCAGCAACCACTTGGAGGTCACGCTCCACGCCGACGACTCGGTGACCGTCGAAGACAACGGCCGCGGAATTCCCGTGGGCATGCACGCGCGCGGCGTATCGGCGACGGAGGTCGTTTTCACCGTTCTTCACGCGGGCGGCAAGTTCGACCACAACAGCTACAAGGTCTCTGCGGGCCTTCACGGCGTGGGTATTTCCGCCGTAAACGCGTTGAGCGAGCTGCTGAAGGTCGAGATCAAACGCGAGGGCGGCGTCTACTACCAAGAGTACCGCCGCGGCGTGCCGCAGAAGCCCCTTGCGGTCATTGGCAAGAGCGAAAAGACGGGCACGAAGCTTACGTTCAAACCCGACGTCGAAATCTTCACATCGATTCATTTTTCGCACGACATTTTGTCGGCGCGCCTCCGCGAGATTTCGTACCTCAACGCGGGCTTCGTCATCACCTTGACCGACGAACGCGGCGAGGGTGCCGAGGCCAAACGCGAGAGCTTTGAGTACCGCGGGGGCATCCGAGAATTCGTCGAACTTCTGAACAAGAACAAGTCGCCGGTCCACGACAAGGTGATTCAGATTGTTTGCGAATCCACGCCCGAGCCCGGCAACATGGCCATCACCATTGAGGTCGCCCTCCAGTGGAACTCGTCGTACATGGAGCAGGTTTTTTGCTTCACAAACAACGTTCCAAACCGCGATGGCGGCACGCATTTGACCGGCCTTCGCTCGGCCCTAACGCGTGTATTCAACAGCTATTCGCAAAGTCAGAACCTCATCAAAGACGCCAAAACGGGTCTTTCCGGCGAAGACATTCGCGAGGGTCTTTGCGCCGTCATCAGCGTTAAGCACCCGGATCCGTCGTTCGACTCACAGACGAAGTCGAAGCTCGTCTCTTCGGAGGTCAAGGGCCTCGTCGAGCAGCTTGTTGGCGAAAAACTCGGGCAATTTCTCGAAGAAAATCCGGCCACGGCGCGCAAGATTGTGGAGAAGGCCGTCCTCGCCGCCCGAGCCCGCGACGCCGCGCGAAAAGCGCGCGAAGTGGTTCGCAAGGGCCAACAAGACATCACCACGCTCGCCGGCAAACTCGCCGACTGCCAGACGCGCGATGCGGCACTGGCCGAGATCTACATCGTCGAAGGAGACAGCGCGGGCGGCTCGGCAAAACAAGGGCGCAATCGCAAATACCAGGCAATTCTGCCACTTAAGGGCAAGATCCTCAACGTCGAGCGCGCACGCCTTGACCGCATGCTGGCCTCCGCCGAAATCGGCACGCTCATCGCAGCGCTCGGATGCGGCATCGGCAAAGAGTCCTTCGACGCCGACAAATGCCGCTACCACCACATTGTTTTGATGACCGACGCCGACGTCGACGGAAGCCACATTCGCACCCTGCTGCTCACGTTTTTCTATCGGCAAATGCCCGAGCTGATTGAACGCGGGTACTTGTATATTGCACAGCCGCCGCTGTACCGCGTGAAGCGCGGCAAGAAGGAGCATTACCTGAAAGACGCTGGCGGCCTTGACCGCTTCTTTCTTCAATACGGCGTCGAGGGTTTGGCCCTTCGGGCGGGCAAAGGCTTGATGCTGACCGGCGATCCGCTCCTGCGTTTCGTCGAGAAAGTGCGCCACAGCAAGCGCACGTTGACCAAGCTCGATCGCCGCCTCGATTCGCGTTTTCTGAACGAGTGGATTCGCGTCACCGGCTTTGGCCGCGACGACCTGCGCGATCACGCAAAGATCGACGCCGCGATGCCGCAGTTTCTCGCGCGACTTGAGAGCAAATTCCCTGACTGCGCGCCCTTCGACATGCAGACCCAGTGGGACGAAGAACACGGCTCCGCGCACATTCAGATTACGCCTCGGCGCGGGTCGCCGGGCCGCATGACCGTGATCGATTGGTCCCTCGCCGAATCGGGCGAATACGAGGAGCTTTTTCAGGTCGACCAAGACGTCCGCTCGCTCGGCGCGGCCCCGTATTACGTATCGTCTTTCGGCAGCGAAAAGGCCGACGACGACGGCGCTCGCGAGGTCGAAGACATTGACGCCCTGTGGGATTTTATCGATGCGCGAGGCAAGAAGGGCGTGCAGCTTCAGCGGTACAAAGGCCTCGGCGAAATGAACCCGGAGCAGCTTTGGGAGACGACGTTGAATCCCGATGCGCGCGTGCTTTTGCAGGTTCGCCTCGACGACCTCGTGCAGACCGACGAACTCTTTACGGTGCTCATGGGCGAGCAGGTCGAACCGCGCCGCGAGTTCATCGAACAGAACGCGCTCTCGGTAAAGAACCTCGATATTTAGCCGCGGCAGGCGGCCGAGCGTAGAGTGGCGCGCGACCCGAGAGCGGGCGTCACGCACTTGCGCGTGCGCATCACGGTATACGTTCTGGCGGTTGCTAGAAACAGGAGTCATTCATGCGTCTCGACCGCTTCACGACGAAGAGCCAACTCGCCCTCCAGGTTGCTCACGGCGACGCCACGCGGCGTAACCATCCCGAGATCGCTCCCGAGCATTTTCTCCGCGCTTGCCTCGACCAAGAAGACGGAATTGCGCGACCTTTGCTGGAAAAAGCCAAGGTCGACATGCTTGCCTTCGAGGGGGGCCTTGAGCGCGCGCTCGCCAGGTTTCCGAAGGTCCAAGGCGCCGAGTGTTCCGTTGGTCGGAGACTGAGCGAGGTGTTTCGGCTCGCCGAAGACGACGCGAAAAGACTCGGGGACGAGTTCCTGTCGGTCGAACATTTTTTGTTGGCGATGGCGCGCAAAGATCGCGAGATGGAGCGGCTCCTGAAGGAGGCGGGTGGCGTGGATGCAGCGTCGCTCGAGCTCGCGTTGAAGGATGTTCGCGGTTCGTCGCGGGTTACCGACAAAGAGCCCGAGGGCAAGTTTCAGGTTCTGGAAAAATACACGCGCGACCTCACGAAGGTGGCGGCGGCGGGCAAGCTCGATCCGGTGATCGGGCGCGACGAAGAAGTGCGCCGCGTGATGCAGGTTCTCTCTCGCCGGTCGAAAAATAACCCGGTGTTGATCGGCGAGCCCGGCGTCGGAAAAACGGCCATTGTTGAGGGAATCGCCCAGCGAATCGTCGCCGGAGACGTGCCTGAATCCCTCCGAAATAAGCGACTGGTTTCCCTTGACTTGGGGGCACTTATCGCGGGTGCCAAGTTTCGTGGCGAGTTCGAAGAACGTCTCAAGGGCGTTTTGAAGGAGATCGAGTCCGCTAGGGGCGAGATCATTCTCTTCATCGACGAGATTCACACCATCGTCGGTGCCGGCGCTTCCGAAGGCACGATGGACGCCGCGAACCTGCTTAAGCCCGCCCTGGCGCGCGGTGAGCTCCGGTGCATCGGCGCGACGACCCTCGACGAGTACCGCAAGCGCATCGAAAAAGACGCGGCCCTGGAGCGCCGCTTTCAGCCCGTGTTCGTGGCACCGCCAAGTCCCGCAGACGCGGTGACGATTTTGCGCGGACTGAAAGACAGATACGAGCTGCATCACGGTATACGCATACGAGACGCAGCATTGGTGGCGGCTGTTACCTTGAGTGATCGTTACCTGTCGGATCGGTTCTTGCCGGACAAGGCCATCGACCTTATCGACGAGGCTGCGGCAAAGATTAAGATTGAGGTCGATTCCCGGCCCGCGGAACTTGATTCGGCGGAGCGAAAACTTGTGCAGATGCGCATCGAAGAGCAAGCCCTCAAGATGGAGCAGGATGCAGAGAGCGCGGATCGGCTCGGGGTTTTGGTCAGGGAAATCGCTGAGATTGAAGAGAAGACCCGCGGCATGAGGGCGCAGTGGCTTCGCGAGCGCGAGGCCATTCAGGCCATTCGGTTGGTGCAGAAAGAGGCAGACACGCTGCGAAACGAGGCCGAGCTGGCGCAGCGCCAGGGCGATCTGGGTCGGGCGGCGGAGATTCGTTACGGAAAGTTGCCCGAGGCCGAGCGTTCGCTTCGCGACAAGCGCGCCGAGCTTCAGCGCGTGCAGGGCAAAGTCAGCTACCTTCGCGAAGAAGTCACGGAGCAAGACGTGGCCGGCATCGTTGCAAAGTGGACGGGAATACCCGTCACCAAGCTCGTCGAGGGCGAGTCCGCGAAGCTGCTTCGAATGGAGGAGAGCCTCGGTGGGCGGGTTATTGGCCAAGAGGAGGCCATTGTGGCCGTCTCAAACGCCGTGCGGCGGTCGCGCGCGGGCATGAGCGACGAGAACCGCCCGATTGGGTCGTTCATGTTCTTGGGGCCCACGGGCGTCGGGAAAACCGAGCTTGCGCGGGCGCTGGCGGAATTTCTGTTCGACGATGAAAAGGCCATGGTTCGCATCGATATGAGCGAATACGGCGAGCGCCATGCGACCGCGCGCCTCGTCGGTGCGCCGCCGGGTTACGTCGGCTACGAAGAGGGCGGACAGCTCACAGAGCCTGTAAGACGAAGGCCATACAGCGTAGTGTTGTTCGACGAGCTGGAAAAAGCCCACCCAGATGTGTGGAACATCCTTCTCCAGGTCATCGACGACGGCCGGCTGACCGACGGCCAAGGGCGCACGGTGGACTTCCGAAACACGATCTTGGTGATGACGAGCAACGTCGGAGCCCACGTGATTCAGGCGATCGCCGAGGACCGCAATGTGCCGAGGGCCGAGCGGTACGCGACCGCGAAAGAGGCCCTCCAAGGTGAGCTTCGCAAGGTGTTCAGGCCCGAGTTCCTAAACCGCTTTGACGACGTACTCGTGTTTCAAGGGCTCGAGAAGGATCAGATGCGCTCGATCATCGACATCCAGCTGGCGCGCTTTCGCATGCGGCTTCAGCGCAAGCAGCTCGATATCGACGTGTCGACGGAGGCCAAGGACTTCATCATTGAGGCGGGCTGGGACCCACTCTCCGGCGCTCGGCCCCTCAAGCGGGCGATTCAGCGCGAGCTCGAGGACATTCTGGCGCGGCGCGTACTGGCCGGCGAGTACCCCAGCGGCTCACGCATCGTCGTCGGTTGCGACGGGCAGTCGCTCCAGTTCTCGTCTTCCGTGCCGAACTAAACGAGGGATTCCAATCACTTGGTCGCGTTGGGAGGGGCGCGACTGGAGTGCGCCCTTTCCACGGCCGTGCGCGGTCGGCGGAGTCAACCCGCGGACGGTGGCGCTTGCCGGACTTGGGCGAGGGCGCGGCGCATTTCCTTCTTGAGCGACTGCAATTCCTGCGAGCTGCGCTGCTCGCCCCCGTAAGCGCAGAGCTCGTGGGCGTCGAGCACGTCGGCGAAACAGCCGGCCAGCGATGCGGGCGCCACGCGGGCCACGTAACCGCGCGGGGTTTCCGTCAGCCCACGGGTTCCAAAGGCCGCCAGCGCGTGTTCCACTGCAAGGACCAGCGTTCGCGGCGCGCGGACGTCCGGGGTGGCCGACCCCAGCGCAGCCCCGGGCGATGCTACCCGACGGAAACGCCGGATGGCGATGAGCAGGACCGACGCGGCGAGGAACCCCGTCGCAAGCGCGCGATTCTCTAGGAATGCTCTCTTCACTGTTTGGGTGAAGCGGTCGATGGGGCCTAGTAGCCGCGAGGCGAGCGAGGCCTGGTCGGCGATGTCGAAGCTTGCGACGTGGCGGTCCCAATTGGCCGAGAGGGCCTCGTACAGCTCTTGGAGTCGCCGGCGAGGGCCCCGGATTGGAGCGGCGGTTGCGGCGGGGGTTGCGTCGATCACCTCCCAGCGCCCGACGTTGTCGCCCACGGAGTGCCAGTATTCGACCCAGGAGTGCGCATTTTGCTGGCGTACGCTGTAATACCCTCCGAACGTATTGAGTTCGGCACCCGCAAAGCCCGTGACGTTCCTTGCGGGAATGCCCTGGGTTCGGAGCATGAGGGCGAGCGCCGTGGAGAAGAATTCGCAGTGGCCGGAGCGGGAGGCGAAGAGAAACGTCGCGAGGGGGTCGCCTTTCCCGGGCGGCTGCGGCGTGATGCTGTACGAATAGTTCTCCCGCAGATGGCGCGCGATGCGCTGGGCGCGGTCCACAACGGTTGAGGTGTCCCCCGCGGCAGCCGTGGCCAGGGCCGGGATTCGGGCATCCAAAGCCTCCGGGAGGCTTGTGTAACGGCGTTGGTCGTCGTCGCTCAGGGACGAGGGCGAGGGGGTACCATCGCTCTCCATGACGGTTTCGTACCGCATGGGCAACGGCTGGCGCGCGCCGTACCGCCACTCGCCTTCGGGTCCCCGGAGGGCCACGACCTCGCCTGCGTCGTCCCCGGCGGCTTGCAAGAGGAGGGTTCGCGTGCCATTGGGAACAAAGAGCATCGTCGGCTCGAGGGGCTCGAGGTGGATGACGGCCCGGGTCGGTTGACGCGGGCGGGGACCTAGGGCGATGGAGGCGGCGGAGGAGAGGGAAATGGGAACCCCGACGGTTGTCTCCGTCCTCTTCCAGGCCACGCCGTCGTAGGAGTCGAACGCCGTGCCCCGCAGGTAAAACGGCAAGATCGGGGGCGCAGTGCCGCCGAGGCGTGGGGTCCAGTCAACGCGCGCGGCAAGCGCTTCGTTGGCGCGCAAACCCTGGAAATCGCCGAGGTTGATGCTGTCAGAGAATCCGATCATGCGCGCGCCTAGGGCCGGTTTCAGGAGGAAAGCGGCGAGGCCAACGCGGGGGACGACGAGAAAGAGCGCGACGGTGAACGCGGCGACGAAGGGTGCCAACACGAGGGACCGCGGAATCCACGCGACTTCGACCACGCGTTGGCTCCGTAGAATCCGTTCCACATCCACGCGGCTTCCCGACCGGTCTTTTGCACCGGCGGCGTAGTTGCGCTCGACCTCGCGCCGAAGGTGACTAAGCGTCAGTGCGGCCGGCGCAGCGACGGCGAAGGCGCCGAGGGAGAGTCCAAACCCGAGGGTGCCTCCGAGCACCGCGGCCGCCACCAGATGAAGGATTGAAAGGATGACAATTTGGGGGTCGTGGGCGGCACCGGTGCGCGTGAGTGCGCGAAGAAGTTGCAAAGCGACGGAGAATTCGACCGCGACGAGGACGGGTTCAGTGCCGCGGTGGAGGGCGAACGCAGCGCCCAGCGAGAGGGCAACGGGGATCCCGTTCGCGACCAGGTTCGGAATGCGGCGGCGAACGGACTCGGGGGTCGCAAGAGCCGCGACGAGGCCGATCAGGGACAGGCGGGTGAGCGGGGCGGGCAGGGTGTCGATGGTTTGCAGGGCGCCGACGCCGATCAGCGGAAGAGGTGCAAACGCGAGGGCGTGAAGGCGGCGAAAGTTCATGCGAGCCCGGCATCTCGCGGTGCCGCTGCCGGAGCGTTCGCGGGAGGTGTTTCACGTGAAACGCTGCGCCCGGGCCCCGGCGAGACGATTGTTTCACGTGAAACAATCGGCTGCGCGAGGGCGAGTTCGCGGAGAGCGGCGTCGAGACCTGCGCCTGGAGACACGGCGAAGGCGCCGCCCCGGTATACGAAAGACAGGGACAGACCCCGACCAACCCCATGCACCAAGAGACTCGCGCAGCGCGTGACCTCCTCCTCGAAGCCTGGGCCCGGATCCTGCTCCACGAAAACCACGCGGTCGCTGGCCCCAAACGGCGACGATCGCTCGTGGGCAACGACGCCCGTACCACGCGCCGACAATTTCCACGCAATGTCGCGCATGCCATCGAGGGCCGTACCCGCGCGAAACGAGAACGTCTCCTCCTGGCCGACCCGTTGGGGGGCGGATGGGCTCACGCCCTCCACCTTGCCGTGCCCAAATGCCGCCGTCGGGGCGCCAATCGCCGGGAAGACGATGAAGTCCTCGGCGGAATTCACGCGGACCGACTTCTCAAAGAATCCGAAGGGAAAGCGGGTTACGAGGCGAAACCCGACGAAACGGACGAGCCCTCGGGTCTGGGTCGTCCGCCGGTACACCGCAACCTGCGAGCCCGCCGGCGCCACCCGCAGAAAGAAACAGCGCTTGTCCGCCGGCGAGTCCTCCCGGAGGTCCTCCACCTCGATGGACACGATTGGGGCCCAGGCATGCAGGTTTCGCATCTCGATCTCGACCGCGTACGGCACCCCCGCAAACGCCCGTGGCGGAAGGCCTCGCCGGAGTCCAACGCGCCAAACCATCCACTCGGAAAGTACGCCACTAACCAACACAAGCGAAAGGAAAACCCCTAGAATCAGGTACAGAGCGTTGCTCCCGGTGTTCACCGCAGCGAGGCCGATTCCCACGGACGTCAGGACAAACACGCGCCCTTCGCCCGTGAATCTCAGGCGCCTCCGCGATCTCCAGCCAGGGCCCCGCGCGTCGCTCCACATGTCACACCGGCACGCGAACGCGACGAACAATGTCTTCCACGACGGACTCGCTCTCTTCCCGCCGCACGGAAAAACCCTGGGACGCCGACGCAAGCCGAAGCCTGTGCGCGAGCACCGGCTTGGACACGGCTTTGACGTCGTCGGGGGATGCGAACGTGCGACCGCACAGCAGCGCGTGCGCCTTCGCCGCGCGGCAAAATGCCATGGCCCCACGGGTAGAAACCCCAATGGTTACGCGCTCATGGGCTCGCGAGGCCTCGACGACCTCGAGGACGTAATTCGCCACCCGGTCGTCCAAGTGGACGGCAGCGGCCGCCACCTGCAGCGCGCGCACGCGGAGCGGAGACAGGGGCGAGGGGCTTCCGTCGTCGCGCATGGTCCCGCGGCGCACCAGGTCGAGTTCCGTGTCCCGCGCTGGATAGCCCAGCGAGGTGCGGACCAGAAAGCGGTCGAGTTGGGACTCGGGAAGGGGCGATGTGCCCACGAACTCGCCGGGATTTTGTGTGGCCACAAGGAAGAACGGATCGGGCAGAACGTGCGTAATGCCGTCCACCGTCACCGTCCGCTCATGCATAGCTTCCAGCAACGCAGATTGTGTGCGTGGGCTCGCGCGATTTATCTCGTCGACCAGGAGAACGTTGGTGAAGATGGGACCGGGGCGAAACCGAAACTCGCTCGTTTGCGGGTCGAGCACCGTCAGGCCGACGATATCGGAGGGCAGCAAATCGCTTGTAGCCTGCACGCGTTTTTCCGTGCCGCCAAGGGCCGAGGCAAGGGCCCGGGCGAGCGTGGTTTTCCCGACGCCGGGAACGTCTTCCAGGAGCAAGTGCCCGTCGGCCAAAAAAGCCAACAGCGCCAAACGGCAAGCCTCGGGTTTGCCGAGTACCCGCGCATCCATGTGCCGAAGAAGCGTGTTCACGTCTGCCACGGCAGCCAAAAGGGGCGATGGTGTCGAGGTCATCGTAGGCGTACTAAGATTCGGCATCCTTGCCCCAATGGCAAGGGCAATCGCGCGAACCCGTGGAAAATTCCTGGCGTACCTCCGCCTATCCGGCTAGCCCGAGCGGATGGCGCACACCCGTGCTCTGCACGTCGAACGGGTCGCAAAGCGATTCCAAGCGGGCTTCGTCCTCGAGGGTGTGAGCCTCGAACTGTGCTTCGGGAGGGCCTTCGCGCTCGTCGGGCCGAATGGCGCCGGGAAGAGCACACTGCTCCGAATGCTGGCCGCCGTGGACGCACCGACCCGCGGGACGATTCACCTAGACGGCACGCATACAATCGCTGAACACCGCGCATACGTCGGCTTTCTCGCTCACGAACTCGGCGTCTACGATGAGCTCTCGGGCCGCGAGCAGCTCGCGTTCGCCGCCCAACTTCGCGGCACGTCGGTGGGCCTCGAAACGGTGAAACTCTTGGAATTGTCTGCATTTTACGATCGACCCCTCGGGTCCTGCTCAAGGGGCCAAAGGCAACGCGTGGCCCTCGCGCAGGCCCTCATCGGGGGGACGTCCGTCATCCTGCTCGACGAACCGACGACGGGGCTCGACGAAAAAACGTGTCGCGGGCTCGGCGACCTTCTGCGCGCCCGCGTGGAGCAGGGAGCGCTCGTCGTCGTGTCCACCCACGACCGCGTCTTCGCTCAAGAAATAGGTGCAGACTTCATCGATATGGCAGCCTTCCGTCCCTCACGAGCGACGCAAAAAAAGCCGTAGCCACGCTGCCGCCCGCAAACGGAAGCGCGTGGGTATTATCAGGAAATAGTGGGGACAGAATACGCGCATTTCCGAGGGCCGACTCCTCCCGCTGCTCCTGCATCTGGGTCAAGACGAGGCCGTCGAAAGTGAGCCCCATCCCGGTCGCCGCAAGCCGCGTGGCGCGCACGTCGTGGATAACCCCGAGACGGTTCACCGCGACCAAAAAATGCGCGTGCGCGCCGAGCCGACTCACGACGTCGGCGTTGGAAAGCCCATCGTCGAAGGGCGAAAAAAGGCCCCCCGCGAGTTCGAGAATGATCACCCCCGAGAAGCGCTCCCGGAGCGCGATAAACTGCTCCACGAAGAGTGCCGCCGACACGCTCTCGCCCGCGCGATGGGCCGCCTCGCTGGGTGCCAGCGGCGCGGAAAAGCACCGCGTCGCGAAGCCCAAATCCGCCGGACTTCGTGTCGACGACTGCGCCAGCGCCACCTGGTCATCGCCGAATACCGTGGAAAAACCCGACTCAAACGGCTTCAGTCCGCACACTTCTACGTGGGCCCGCAGCGCCCGTGCCATGGCGCACGCGACGTAGGTCTTCC
>CAMCKZ010000043.1 GCA_945875545.1 Polyangium aurulentum
CGGAGATGGCGGCCCATCGCCCGCGCTGGATGGGGGCCTAGTGGGCATTCCGTGTGCCGAGGTCGGCCAACTTTGCGGCGGCCTAACCACCTGTTGCGACCCGGGCATGCGCTGTTTGAACGGTCGCTGCGACTACCCCATTTTCTGATCGGTCCGTTCCGTAACCGCGCCCGGCACCCGCAGTCGCCACGGACCTCGGAAATTCGGGGGTCGCGGGCCACCTGATTTCAAACATCGCGTTCGGCGATAGCGGCGTGCTTTACGGCATGACGGGAGACGGTGACATCTCGGGCGCTCGCAACGGATGGCTGCGGTCGACGGTCTACCCTGCTGCACCCCTGTGGGCGGTTAGGCTGGTGCGCGGCTTGCAGACAACGCGAACCGCATGGTATCCGGGAGAATGCTGGAAAAAGACCGGGCTACACGATACGTCACGTCATTCCCGCGGGAATGACGTGACTGGGCGGCGCAGGGACGCGACTGGGCGGATGACGATGGGGGAGAGTCCCCGATTTGCAGTCGTTTCCATGCGAATCTGCTGGATTCCCGCCTGGGACCCGTGCCCCAGGCTGCGCAGCAACTGGGGTAGCATGGGGTGGCGCAGGGACGCGACTGGGCGGCGCCGGGACGCGACTGGGCGAACGACACGCAATCCGCCCCCTCACGTCGTCACCCGAACCACTCGAGAGCCACGCCTCAATTCGCTACGCGTCTCCGCAGAGAGTCCGGCATGCGCTGGGCCAGTACATCGTAACCCCTCACCCGGACGACCTATGCCCTCCCTCCGCCTGCTCGTGGTCGGTGCCTCCCAGGGCACCGGTGCGCTCACCGTCTCGGCTGCCCTGGCGCGCGGCCACCAGGTCACCGCGTTCGCGCGCAGCCCCCAAAAGCTCACCATCGAGCATGCGTCGCTCACGAGGCGAGCGGGGAGCTTTCACGATGCCGCCGCCGTGGATGCCGCGGTGGTGGGGCACGACGCCGTGATCATCACCGCGGCGCCCTCGTCGCTCGCGGGGTTCAAGGAGAACCCGACCTATGTCTCGGCGGGCATCGCGCTCGTAATCGAGGCGATGAAGCGCCACCAGGTGCCGCGGTTGGTCGTCGTCAGCGCGCTCGGGACAGGTGAGAGCCGCGTACTGCTCGGTTGGTTCATCCGGACCGTGCTGAAGGACGGTCTCCTCAAGCTGGCGTCGCAGGATCACGAGCGGAAGGAGGCCCGGACGCGGGCGTCCGACCTGGAGTGGGTCATCGCGCGCCCCGGTCGCCTCACGAATGGGCCAGCCCGCGGCCGCTACGTCAAGCGGGCGGAGATCGCCCCCGTCCCCGGTTCGATTTCCCGGGCGGACGTGGCGGATTTCCTGGTCACCGCCGCGGACTCGGACGCCTGGGTGGGAAAGGCCGTGCAGCTCGGCGGATGAGCGCGGAGGTCGGCGAAGTTCGCCAGCGCATAGGACATTCCAACCACGAATCCGCGCCACGCGTCTTCAAGCGAACGCTTCAACCGTGCCGGGATTCGGTCGATTTCCGGCCATCGCGGTCCTTGGTTGAAGCTCCGACCGCTCTGCGCATCGTTTCCGTGAGCTTTTTTCTTCTTCAGCGTCGCTTTCCCAAACTCAGGCCGCACGCTTTCCCGCCGCCGGCCGCTTCGCTTTTGCGAAGTCCCGCAGCGTCACTCGGTCTCCCTCACCGAAACGCGAACACCAGCTGACCTCGCGGAGCTGCGAAGGCGCGGGCCCGATGAATCAGGGAAGTCGCTGGCTGAGCGTGCCGAGGTAGTCGCGTTTGCCGACGTTGACGCCGTTGTGGCGCAAAATGGCGAACGTGTGTGCGAGGTGAAAGTAGAAGTTCGGGATGACGTGCTCGACAAAGTAGTCGGCCGTTGACATCACTTTGCCTTCCCAGCGGGGCTGGGTCACGGTGCGCGTGGCGGCGGACTCGAAATCACCCGCGGTGAAGGTCTCAAGGTACGCGATCACGGAGGCGATGCGGGCGCGCAGCTCGGCGAAGGTCTTCTCCGTATCGGCGTGGGACGGGGCCTCGCGGCCGGTGATGCGCGAGGCGCCGAGTTTGGCCGTGTCGCACGTGATTTGAACCTGGCGCACCAGGGCAAATTGGTCGGGGGCGAGGCGCATTTCGAGCAGAAGGTTGGCGTCGAACTTTTTGCTGACCGCCAATGCCTCCGCTGCGACGAACCACGCGTCGATCTGGCCGAGTTGCTTTTTCATTTGACCGAAGAGTTCTGTGTACATGCGGGAACCGTTAGCCCCGAACGGCGGCCACGCGAACGCAAATGGCACGGCATAAAAAAAGGTGGCCCGCGTGTCAGACTCGCGCGCGCTTTGCGTAAGCCCCCATGTGCCACCCTGCCCGAACGGGCTTCCCGCCCTGGTTTTTCCCCCACTTGAGGACCTAGTCATGAAACTTACCAACGTCGTCGTCGCCTCCGCCCTCGCCCTCCTCACCCTCGCCGGCTGTTCCGCAGCTCCCGAGAGCGACGAAGATCTGCTCAACGCCGCCGCCGACGTCTCCGAGACGGAAGGCGCACTGCCTGCCATGCCGGACCTCTTCTTCGACGGCGGCTACATCGTCCTCAACGATGGCTTCACGTCGCAAGTCGTGAAAACAAAAGGGACCGCCATCGTCAACTGCCAGACAAAAAAGATCGGCATCACCTACCGCGAGAAAAACGGCGGCGCGCTTGGCGCGATGGGCCACATGGTGCGCCTCAACGTCGCCGGTAACCCCTGGGTAAACGTGCCCGTCCTCGGTCTTGCGAGCGGCGCCTTCCGCGTGGCCCCCATCGGCATGTCCCCCATCGTCCTCCCCGCGAACGTGCCAGTCCTGGCCGGCCTCATGACCGATTCACTCTTCGTCGTGGCCGAAGCGAGCGAGACCAACAACGCCTTGCCGTTCCTCATCGTCCGCAAATGTCCTTGAAACGCCAAAGGCAACCGAGCAGCGACGTAAACCGAGCCGAAGGGCTTCGGGGCGCGTCGCTGTTTGGCGTGCAGCGCCAAGAGCCTGCATACTGCACCTAAATCTCGGACCTGGCTTTCGTACGTGCTGCGGCTGTCTCCGGTAGGACTACGTATACCCCAGCGCATACTACGGCTATCGCGCCAAGACACGCCCGCGCCGATAGGGATTCGCCTAGCAGGGTGACGCCGAGGACAAGCGCAACGACGGGCTCGGCGAAGGTGAGCACCGCGGCGTGGGCCGTGGGAATAAAGCGCAGCCCCACGATGAACGCGATGCCGCTCGCCGCGCCGAGGGTAAGACCCGACGCCGCGACGACGCCCAAGGTGGCGGCGCTCGTATTCATCCACGCGGATTTGCTGGTGAGCAGGAGGAGGAGCAGCGTCGCGACCACGCCGTGGAGGCACGTAATCTGGGCCCCGGTAAACGTGTCGCCGATGCGCCGATTGAGAAACACATTTGCCGCGTACGCGAAGGCGCTCGCGACCCCAAAAGCCGAACCCAGAAGGGCCGCGCGATCGAGCACCGCGGACCACGGATTCAAGATCAGTAAGAGGCCCCCAAACCCAATAAACGCGGAGGCCACAGCCCGGGGATGACGCGCCTCACCGTTCACAAATGGTGCAAAAAGACTCACCAAAATCGGTGCGAGGTAGTGCGTGCAAATGGCTAGGGCCACCGACGTTGTGCGGTACGCCTGAAAAAAGAACCACGCGTTCGCGGCGTTCGAGACCCCCAAAAGGGCCACGTAACGAAGCTTCGCGCGGTGCGCCGCCGTGACCTCAAACCTCGCAAGACTGGGCACCGTTGCGAGCGTGCTGACGCCCATCAACGCGGCGGACCACACCGTGGCGTCGACGGGCCCGAAGCCCTCGGCGTAGCGCAAAATCAACGGCCAAAGTCCCCAGCTGGCCGCCGCAAAAGCCACGAGCGCATACCCAAGGGCCGGCGTGCTCACGACCGCGCGAGCTCGCGAAGACGGGCCACGAGTCCGAGCGCTTCCATCGGGGTCAAGCGATCGACGTCCACGGCGATCAACGTATCGAGGGCCGATTTTTGGGCCGACGTGGGCTGCGGCGGCAGAAACAGATCGAGCTGCGGGGCCTGCGTTTTTCCGCCTTTTCGTCCGTGCGTGGAGCCGTGCGCCGTGCCCGTCTCGAGGTCCGCGAGAATGCCTTGCGCCCTTGCGATCACAGGCTCCGGAAGCCCCGCCAAACGGGCGCACGCGACGCCGTAACTTCGCGACGCAGCGCCTCGTTGAAGCCTGTGAAGAAAAACGATGTTGCCACTTTGCTCCAACGCTTGAACGCTGAAATTTGCGACGCCGCCCCCGCTCTTTTCGAGGTCTGTGAGCTCGTGGTAATGCGTCGCGAAAAGCGACCGGCACCCGATGGCACCCTCCAAATGTTCGGCCACCGCCCAGGCAATCGAGAGCCCGTCGTAGGTGCTCGTGCCGCGCCCGATTTCGTCCAGAATCACGAGGGAACGCCGCGTGGCGCGCCGCAAAACTTGAGCCGTTTCCTTCATTTCGACCATGAAAGTGGACTCGCCCCGGGCCAGGTTGTCGCTCGCACCAACGCGCGTAAGTATGCGGTCTACAAGGCCAATTCGCGCCGACGACGCGGGAACAAACGATCCCATCTGCGCAAGAAGCGTGCAGAGTGCAACCTGTCTCAAGAACGTGCTCTTGCCCGCCATGTTGGGCCCGGTTACGAGCCACAAACGCGGCGCCTCCGCACCCCGAGGACTCGCGTCCAAGTGCACGTCGTTGGGCACGAAGCGACCTCGCGCCGCAAGCGCCTCCACGACCGGATGGCGCGCTGCTTCAAGATTCAAAACGAGGGAGTCGTCGACGGTCGGGCGCACCCAATTTTCTTCCACCGCGACCTCGGCCAACGCGGCGCTCACATCCCATCGGGCGAGCACCGCGGCCACGCGGCAAAGCTCACTGCCGCTGCGCGCCACTTGCACCACAAGTTCGGAAAAAAGCTCGGCTTCCCGCGTTTCAGAGCGCTCTTCCGCGTGCGCGACATCGTCGGCCAATGTCTCCAGTTCTTCCGTGACGAAGCGCTCGCCGCTGGCCACGGTTTGCTTGCGTCGCCACTCGGAGGGTACGCGCGCGAGATGCGTTTTCGTGACCTCAATGTACCAACCAAAAACGCGTGTATACCGCACCTTTAAGCTGCCGATTCCGGTCTGCTCGCGAAGCCGCGCCTCGAGTTCCACGAGCAGCCGCGTGCCCTCGTTCATGGTGCGACGCGCGCGGTCAAGCTCGTCGTCGTAGCCCTCAAGAATCGCCGGCGAGTCGCCGAGACGCGCGGGCGCCTCAGGACTCATGGCCCGTACGAGCGCGCTCGTGAGGACGGGAAATATCTCAAGGCCCTCGCGGGCGTAACGCTCGTCGCCCTCGGCCAAAATGCGCAGAGCGTCGAGGTCGGTGCGTTCGTCGACCGCGCGCAAGACCTCCGGGAGCGCCGCCAAAGAGCGTGCAAGCTGCAACAAGTCTCGCGGGTTCGCCCGGCCCATTTGGCACTTCGTCGACAGCCGTTCGAGGTCCGAAACTTCCGACAACCGCGCGCGCAAGGCCTTGCGAACATTCGAGAAATTATGAAAGAAATCAACGATATCGTGCCTGCGGCGAATGGTCGCGAGGTCCGTCGAGGGTGCGAGCAAACGCCGCCGTAAAAGGCGCGCGCCAGGGGGCGTTTTGGTGCGATCGATCCGCCCGAGCAGCGTGGCATCGGTGCCCCCGGAGAGCGTTCGCACAAGTTCCAAATGCCCTTGCGTGGTGTCGTCGAGAACGATCGTGTCGCTCAGCGCGTAGGCCACAACGCGCCCAACTTGCGGAGGCTTCCCCCCCTCGGATCGCCGTGCCCATGCGAGCACCTGCGCCGCGGCCTCTTGGGGCCCCGGACCCAAAAGCACCTGCGCGGCACCGGGCACGGCGCTGAAAAGTTCGTCGCGGTCCGCCTGCGACAAACGCGTGGACTGCCGAAGCAGCGTGCGCGGACGAAGGCTCTTGAGCGCGGCCCCAAGGTCTGCGGCTTCGCGCGCTTCACCGCCATCACCCGCCGCATCGCCCGCTGCAATCAGCTCGCGCGGTTCAAGACGCGTGAGCTCTGCAAGTATTGTGGCGTCGTCGCGGGACGCAGTCGTGCGCAGTTCACCCGTGGTGGCATCGAGGGTCACGAGGGCCCATTCGCCGCCCGCCTTGACGATGCTCGCGAGCAGCAAATCTTCACGCGATGCAACGCCCGCGTCGTCAAAAGGCATCGCCGGGCTGACGACGCGCACCACCTGCCGTGGAACGATTCCGCGGCACGTGGCCGGGTCTGCCATCTGTTCGCAGAGGGCTACCGAGTAGCCCCGTTCAACAAGTTTTTGCACGTACGCGCTTGCCGCATGGTGCGGAAGACCGGCCATGGGAACTTCATCGGCGGCACCCTTGTTGCGGCTCGTGAGCGTGAGATCCAGCTCGCGCGAAGCCACGACCGCGTCGTCCCAAAAGAGCTCGTAGAAATCTCCGAGACGAAAAAAAATGAGCGCCTCGGGATGCGCATCTTTCGCCGCCACGTACTGCTTCATCACGGGGGTGAGCCCCGATCGATCGACTGCGAAAACCATGGACCGCCGTCAGAGGTAAGGGTTTGCGCCGAACGACATCGTTGACAAATCGAAAACGACGATGCCTCGCGAACCGGAATCGACGACGGCGAGTTGGCCAAAGGGTTCGAGGGGCACGACCTCCGAAAGCAGCACGTTTATCGTTCGGGCCGTGAGCCCGAGAGCGCCCATGTCCCACGCGTATGGAACAAATTGCCCGCGTGTAGAGAATTGCCATACCCACCCGCGTTGGCTGGTATTTTCCCCGCTCCAGAGCACAAACGCAAAACTTGGATTGCGAAACGCGAGCCGGCTACGACGCCCCGGTGCGGTGGCCACCGAGCCCGAAAGCGGGGCTGGAATTTCGAACACGCGTCCGTTCAAAAGACGATCCGCCACGTCGCACGAGAGCGTGCACGCGCCGTCGGATTCGCGCGCGACGACGTGGTGAAGAAAGCCGCTCGCCGTTCCCGACACGAGCCACTGACCGCCCGCTCGAACGCGGTACGCCGACTGCTTGGCGAAGCAACATCGGGCGCGCTGAAGCCAGACCGCCGACGACTCATCGACCTTGGCGACGAACCGCGTGGGGATGGAAGCCTCGGACGCGGTGGCACTTCCGGAGGTGCTGAAAAGGCCAAGCGTGAGCCGGTTTGAATAGGCCTCGAGGATCGGAAGATCGCGCTGCACGTTGCGCACCGCCGCATCGCCGGACCCGTAAAGGCGGGCACAAAAATCGTAGCGCGTGCCGGGCGTCGGGCCGGAAGGATCGGAACACGTGCCGCCCTCGTCCCAGTCGGGGGCGCTCCACCACGGGTCACCTTGCGGGGGCACATCGCCGACGAGCTGCACGTAGTCGGTCGTGCGCTGTTCAACGCCGTAAACCCCGGGCAAACCCGCGGCTTGGAGGTCGCTCTGGAGGCCTTGAGCCCGCGCAAGGCCGATGCGGTAATCTTCGATGCCACGACCGCAAAGCGGCCCGGACAACGACGTAAACGTCATCGTCGTATTGCCAGGGGATGCGCTCATGCTGCCGCGCGTATTTCCGAAACCAGGAAGAGCGCCGTCGCGGGCCACAAACCAATCTTGATCGAGCTGCGTCGTCGGATCTTCGTAAGCAAACCGGGGGCCCCTGGCCGTGCCCGAGGGCAACCACGTGGAGGCCTCGCTGTAGGCCGCTGGAAGGCTCTTCTGCGCGGGGTCGGCGGACGTAAGCCCAACAACCCACGCCGGGTCCGCGAGGCCCGTATCGGGGGCCGTGGGACGGAGCGCGGGGTACTTGGACGCACCGTCGCCGACGGTGGCCAGGGACGCTGCGCCGTTCGCGAGGGTCGGGGCCTGGAGCAGGTAAGGAATGCGCGCGCCGCCGCCTGAATCGCTGCGCAACAAGTACCGCGAACGGGCACGATGCGGTGCGCTGACGGGGAAAATGGCTTCGCCGGAGACCGGGCTGACTCCGACGGTGGACCGCGACGTATACGCATACGGTACATGGTATGGGTCCATGTCGTCGGCGCTCGTGGGCGCTTCTTGGGGACGCGCAAACGGGCTTGCTGCGAGACCCGCCGCGGCACTCATGGGGTCCGGGCGGCGGCATGGTGCGTCCCAGTCTTCGATGTCGAGGATGACCACTTGACCCGTCGTGAGGCCGGCGAAGCCGAAGCTCCCGCGAAGGCGCGACGGGCCTAGCGGAAAGCGCGCGTAGGAGTCGCTCGCGCGGTACGCGGCACCGAGATCGCGGTACACGCCCGCCCCATCGACGCCATTGACGGCGGCCGTCGCGAGGGCATTGGGTGACGGGTTGCACAAGAGCCCCGTGGCGCTCGTCACGAGACTGCCCGCGGCGGTGGCATCGACGGGAATGTCGTTCTGCGCGATGGTCAGTGTGCGAACCGGCGCAGAGAAAGCGATGCGATCCACCGGCTGAAACGGATTCAGTTCCGCGTTCGGACGCAGCATCGGCACTTGCACTTTTTGCCCGAGCGCGGCGTCGAGTTCAAAGACCGCGAGGCTTCCGTCTTCCGCATCGACTGCGTAAAATGGCCGCGTGTATTTTCGCGTGACGGGCCCGACGGCGATCGCCGACACACCGAAAGCGCGCAGCGGCTTGCGCCTTTTCGTCAAAACGAGGGGCTGCATTTCCGTCGGGGCGGACGGGTCTGTGACGTCGAGGACGTGCACGAGCGGGAGGGTTTCGTCGGCCACGAGAACCGTGTTTTCGAAGCGCACCATGGCGCCGGCGGAAGGGCGCGCCCCCGCGGCAAAGGCGATGGTGGACGCGCTCGTCGGCGAAAAACTGGGGCACGTCGGGCACACCGGCGGGGCGATCGCGGAGGTGTCGACGTCGCCGTAATCGACCCCGTTCGCCCAGGTCTTGGCGGCACCGGAAATCGTGGGGAGGGCCCCGTCTAGAGAGATGGCCCCGACGATCGGACACGGGGCGAGAGAGCCGCGCCCTATGGAAGTTCCACTGGTGGCATCGAGCCCCGCGCCACGAGCAAATGGCCTCGGATCAAGCACAATTACCTTGCCGCCGCCGTCTCGGCCTGCGCGCCCGGGAAGGGCAACGAGGACGTCGTATGGAGCCTCTGTAATCGGGCGTTCCGGGTGCGGCACAATCGCGATGGCCCCGGGCTCTTCGGGAAGGGCGCACGCGGGCCAGCTCGTCAACGCGAGGGGCAACCGCGCGGACTCGGGGGTTGCGGCGTCGAGGGGGCCAAGCACTTGCTCCGTGGGGATCGCGTAGAGGGCGGGCTTCTTCGCGTCGCCGGAGCTTACGAAAATCAGTCGGCCGTCGGCGCCGGTGGCCACGTCGCGCACGAGGGCACCGACGGGAATGGCCGTAACGCCGGGGACGCTTTTGTCGACGTCGATGGTCGATCGCCCGCTGAAATCGACGACCGCAAGTTCGCCGCGCGCGCCCTGCGATACAAAACCGATGAGGCGGTTGTCGTTCGCGATCTTGCTCGAAAGTTTGCTCGCCGCGGAACCGCATTGGCTCATGGGCCGCGCGGAAGGCCGGGCAGGAATAGCTACGCCCGCGCCGTCGCGGTCGTAGAGATGAATGCAGGCTACATCCAAATGTTCGGGCCGTTCGAGGGCTCGCGGAATCATCGGGGTCTGCGCGGTGGTGCATCCGCTGACGTTCGTGCCAATGTTGGCAACGGCGAGGAAAAAACCAAGCGCACAAGCGATAGAGGCCCCGCCACGGAGCCGCCGGAGGGAGCGCATCACAGGCCTTTCTCCACCGCGGTGCCTGGCTTGCCAAGGGTGAAGACGACGTTTCCGAAGGTGGTGCCGCGGTTCGAGGAGGCGTCGAGATCGATGAGTTGCACGGTTGATTTCGTAAAGCTCGCGACGTACGCGAAGCGGTAATGCGCGCGCCCGTCGGCGTCGCGCGGAGCGATGCGTTTCTGGGCCGCGTCGGTGACGGAGAAGGGGTCGAAGGCGATGGCGAACGGGCCCTGCGCCACGCGAATGGACGCCTCTTGCGCGAGGGAATCCGGGTCGTGAATTTGCACCGTGCTGAGGTCGAAACTCACGGCGAACAGCTTGAGCGCAAAGAGACCGACGCTGTCGACGACGGGTGCGAGCGTGAGCCGCGCCAAGCCCGCGGGCACGAGCACCGCCTTGGCAAACGTGAGGGCGTCCGGGTCGTAGGCCGGGTCGTCGGGTTCCGTATTTTTACCGACGTGGGCCACGAGGAGAGTGCTCGGCGTTCGCGATGCTGCAAAAAGCCGCGCGGGCAAGCGTGCGCAGCGGCGAAGGTCGCGTGCGACGTCGGCCGCAGTGCGCGAGCCGCCCGCGGGAAGTATCTGTACTTTGCACCGAACGCGGCTCGATGTGTCGAGGGCAAGACCGCGGATATCGTAGCCCGACGCGGTGCCACCGACGACGGAGCTGAGTTCGCCCGCGAGCGTGGATCGCACCGGCGACGCGCCGCTGTCGTCGGCGAGGTAACGAAGACGCACGAGGGACGCGGTGATGCGCGAGCTCGTCAAAAATGTTGGCGGCGGCGCGGTGCCGCATTTGCCGTTGGAACAGCCCGCGTATGCGTCTGGGTCGTGTTCAATAGCGATGACGTCTGTGCCGCCCGCGGGCACGCCACCTAGGACGTAGTCGAGCGATGGCGCTACCTTGGTCTCGCCCCCGAGGCCCGTGCGAAAAAGTGAGACCGCACTGGAGGTCTGGTGCGTGACCAGCGCAAGGCTTGAATCGCTGGAAAAACCCATACCAAATGGCTCGGCTGGCAGCACAAATGTGGCGACGTTTGGAATCTGTTCCGCCACCGTACCCGCATGGTGCGCGGCGTCGCACCGTCCCTCGGAACGCAGACCACAGCCAATGTAATACGGCGAATTAACGCTGGATGCGGGGAGGCTGCGATCGCCCTCATCGCTCGCGACGTCGGCCCACAGAATCGACGTGTCGCCGCGCGTGGGAACAAACAGGCGACCGTCGCGGGAATCGATGCGCGTAGCGAACGCGCCGATGACGACGCCGTCTTTCACATAGGCCGCGGTGCGCACGGGCGGCGCGCAGGTTTGGGTGGTCGGTTGACGAACGCTCGTCTCGGGAACAGACCCCGGGGGAAGGCTTGGGCACGAGCCGGCGGGCACCGGCGCCTGGGCCAATGGGAGCGCCGGATCGGCTGGATTTAGCCTCACTTTTTCCGCGTCGGAGCGAATGGCGTCGAGGTCCAACGACAAAACCGTTCCGCCGTTGAACGCGAGATCGAAGTCCGAGTTGGCAACCCAGAGCACGTGCCCGTGAGGCGAAACCGCGAGGCCCACCGGGTAAATAAAATCAGTCAGAGGAGGCGCGCGCCCATCTCCGGTTGTCATGCACGCGGCGAGCAAGAGCGTCCCAGCGCCTCCGGCAAGCGCGGCCAGCGAGCTTCGGCAGGAGACCATCACGGCTTCGTAGCGAACTCCGCGAAGAAATGTCGAGTATCACCCGTGCCGCGCGAAATACGCACATGGATCATATATGATCCATGTGCGTAAACGGGGAAAAATGCTCGCAATCTGGACACATTCGCGCTTTTTGCCCCGCCGCAAACGGGCGGCCCGTCGGCGGTCAACGTTGGCCTAATCGGCGATACGAAATTGGGCGAGGGCCCCGCGCAAATGATCCGCATGCCCCACGAGCTCCTGCGACGCCGAGCTGGCAATCCGCGAGGTCTCGGCGTTCTCGGCGGTGACCTCGGCGACGTGGTCGACGGCGACCTTCATGGCATCGACGCGCACCGTCTGGTCGCGGACGACATCGGTGATCTCGCTGACAACTTCCGTGACCCGCGAAATGTTGATCGCGATTTCTGAAAACCGCTCCATGACTTCGCGGTTTGACTCGACGCCTTCTTCGGAGTTTTTCACGGCCTCTTGAATCATCGACGCGGTCTGTTTGGCGGCCTCTGCGCTGCGCATGGCGAGGTTGCGCACCTCTTCTGCAACCACGGCAAACCCCTTGCCCGCTTCGCCCGCACGCGCCGCTTCTACGGCCGCATTCAGCGCGAGAAGGTTCGTTTGAAACGAGATTTCGTCGATGGTCTTCACGATGCGAATCGTGGCGTCTGACGACACCTTGATGCGGTTGATCGTCTCGGACAACCGCCCAATGCTGGTCTGCCCGCGCCCGGTGCTCTGCTTGGCTACGTTGGCCAACTGGCGAACGATTTCGATGTTCTCGCTGGAGCGATGCGCCGCATGGGCCATATCGGCCAAGTTGCTCGAAACCTGTGACAGCGAATTGGCTTGCGTGGCACTCGCGTCGGCGAGGGTCTCGCTGCCCTCGGAGATGTCGTGGGCCGACGCCTCGACGTGATTCGCGACGCCGCTAAGGGCCGTAAAGCCCCTTTCAAGGTGCGACATCGCGGAGTCGAGGTGGCGCGCAATGCGGCCCGTGGCACCTGGCGCCGTGGCCCCAACGCGCGCCGTCAAGCGCCCGTGGTCGAGAGCCAGAACCGTGCGTTCGACGGCTTGGAGCGTCGCGTGTATTTGAGCGCCCGCTTGGCAAATTCGGGCCGCCGCGTCCCCGGCCTGGGTGCCTGCGTCGACGGAAAAATGGAACTCGAAAGAACCGGCACCGATTGTCGCGGTGGTGGCCTCGAGAACGTTCCGCGTGGCGGCTTCGCGCTCAAGAACGCGCAAAAGATCTTTGGCGTAGGGGCTTCGCTCGGCGCGGAGAGAGGCCAACGCGGACGTGTCGCCTTCGGCCACGCGGGCGACGGCGACCTGCATGCGGGCCAAGGGAGCCAGGCAGGCGTCGAGGACCTCTTCGACGTGCGTGAGGTCGTGGATATCGCGATCGAGGCCGCTGATTTCGCCCGTCGCGAGGCCGTTCGCATAGGCCTCGAGGTGAGCCTTTCCGTGCTCCAAGCTCCGCACGGCCAAACGGCCGCCAAGGAGCGCAAGCACAAGCGCGGCACCAAACCACGCGAAGGTCACGGGCACGTGGGCACCATACGGCGCATCGGGCGAAGTCGCGCCGGCGGTGGTAGTGGCCGCAACGACATAGCCGCCGCCCGCGAGGGGAAGGGTTTTGACGTGAATACGACCGTCGGCGGGTTGTGGAGGTTGACCGCGCGCAAGCACGGCCCACGCCGGCACATTTCCGCTTTCGCCCAGCAGGCCTGCGCGGTTCCATCGGCCAAGTTCTTTGCCGTCGGTTCCGAACCAAATCGCGCTGACCGGGGCCATGGCGAGAACCTCGCGGACGCGGTCTACCGGAAGATTGGCGTCGATAACGATGGCCGCAGCCTGGGCCGCGAGCGCCACGTTTTCGTCGGCGAGCAAGGCCGCGTCGGCCTCTCCCGTGCGCGCACCCAGGCACACGGCGCCTGAACCGAGCGCCGTGGCGAACGCGGCAGCTAGGTAGACCTTGGTCTTTATCGCGAGGGGAGCTCCGCTGCTGATCATACGCGTACGGGCCTCGCGGGAGCGCGGCACATCCTTCAACAGCCGACGTTACGCTCGTGGAGAAAAAATGCCTAGGAAACACCAACATAATGCCGGCCAAGCGCCGGCGCTCGACGCACGCCGAAAAGACTTGACATCGTCAGTTTGACTGTTCGCGGCTCATGGGGCCCTCACGCTGAGGGGGCACCGTGCGAAGTTGGCGCCACAAACGAAGGCCTCCGGTGCCGCCGCTCGGGCGAGGGTCAAGCCTGGAGATGCGGCTTGATGACGGTCTCGAACTCGACGCGTGCGCGGGCAAACTCGGCTTCGATACGCGGAATCCACGCGGCGTCTGGACTGCGCTGTTCGCGCGCGGCGCCTTCGCCTTCTTTGCACAGCCCCGCCAAGACGTTGGCCCCGAGATTCAACGCCGCGCCCTTGAGCGTGTGCGACGATTTGCGCAGCTGACCGAGGTCGGCGTCCCGGGTATTCGCAGCCATTTCGTCAATAATATCGCGGGAAGTTGTGAAGAACTCTTCAAACAAGTCGATGAGGAACGCGCCGCAATCGTCTCCGGCAAGTTCGCGGAGGCGGTCAAGGGCGTCGGCGGCGATAGCGGGCTCAGAAGGCGCCAGACCCGCCTCAGGGGATCCAGCGCCACCGTCGTTGCTTCGCCAAAATCGTCCAAACATAGGCTGTACCTTCCGATCGAAATACACATCACGGACTAATCCGATTCGCAAGACGTGTTCGTTCCTCCCGCGCAAATTTTTCTATGGGCTACGGGCCCTTGGGCCAGGGGCTTCGGGCTGCGTAGGCGCCTTTTCGGGCGGCCCCCAGTCCGCGGCATGAGGCGCCCCGCGATGACTCTTTTCCCAGCCTTTTATCAGGGGCCTAGAACGGCGCCATCGAGGGCACCCACTTGACGCAGAGCCTCGTAAACCACAATCGACGATGCGTTCGCCAGATTGAGGGACCTCACGGCACCCAACGTGGGGATCGCTCGCTGCCGGTCCGGGAAACGGGCCAGTAAGGCGGCATCGAGGCCCACACTTTCTTTGCCGAAAATAAGGGCATCGCCCGGGGCGTAGGCCGCCGAGAGATAGCTCGTGGCCGCGCGGGCGCAAAACAGGTGCAACTGCCCGCCCGATTCGTTCGCGAAAACTTGGAGAAATGCGTCGAAATCCGCGTGCTGCACGACGCGCACGAGGTGCCAATAATCGAGCCCGGCGCGGCGCACCGCGTGCTCATCGATGCGAAATCCCAAGTGCCCGACCAAGTGCAACACCGACTGCGTGGCACCGCAGAGACGCGCGATATTCCCTGTATTTGGCGGGATTTCGGGTTCCACCAGGACCACATGAAAGGGCTTTGAAATGGGCGGGGCCCGAAGCCTCTGCGCGATCATGAGCGCGGCTCTTAACGCGAATCCATGCGATTGCGTCGGGCGTTCGCAAGCGGAAGGCGCTCGGACAATTCCTTGCCTTGACGGCAGGGGATGGACCCTCGTAGGTTTCGCTTCCCCGTGACGCGACTCCCTTTTTGCCCCCGCGCTCTTGCTTCGCTGGCCTTGGCCGTCGCTGTCACCGTGGCCCCAAAAGTCCGCGCCGGCGCGATGGACCCAAGCCCGGAGCGTTTCCAGACCCCGACAGATCCCGCAGCCGACGCCGCCAACTTCGGAGCCCTCGCGGGCGAGTTTGGTTACGCCATCGCGCCAGGCATTCTCCACGCCGCGCACACGCAAGGGCAGCGCTCGTTTGAGCTGCGTTTTCAGGCCTCGATCGCGACCATCAACAGCAGCCAAGGCTACTGGAAGAGTGGAACCGAAGGCCCGCGCGACGAAGCAAGAAACCAGGCATCCATCCAAAACAAAGACCCGGATCCGGTGCTTCAGGTCTACGGCCTTGAGGCGCGCAAACCGCTGCCTTTCGGCTTCGAAACCGGCGTCTTTTTCGGGTGGATTGGTCAGACGAGACTCGCCGTTCCAGGCCTATCGGTGCGGTGGGTTCCCAAAGAAGGCTTTCGCGACGACCTCCTCGGCATTCTGCCGGATATAGCCTTTGGCGCCGCGTTTCGCACCATCACGGGCAGCACGAAAATGAACGTCTACACGACGGCGCTGGACGTAGAAGTTTCAAAGCGAATCATCCTCGGATCGGCCCTTGAATTCACGCCCTATTTGGCCATGCAAAGGCTCATCGTCGCGGCCCGCTCCGGAGCCCTCGATCTCACGCCCGATAAGGACGCCAATCAGCTCTGCGGCTTCACGGGCTACGACGAATCCCGGAACAAAACCTGCGCGAACGGCTCCGTGTCCGATTTCGGCCAATCGCGAACCTACGACACGACCATGACCCATCGCACCCGCGCTATCGGCGGGGTGCAATTGAAGCGCGATCACTTTGTGATTGCCGGCGAGGTGGCCTTCGATCTCACGGATCCGGGCGGTGAAAACGCGAACCTCAGCGCGGGGCGCCAAAGCACGTTCGCGCTCTCCGCTGGCGCTACTTTCTAAAATATTTTGTTCGGCTGCGGAACGCGCCGCTCAACAAAGTGCGTGCAGTTTACACCCACCACGCGAGCACAATGGAGCCCAGTGCGGCGAGGGCCACAAGCGCGCCGCCCACGGTGGCAGCCGCCGCCGCGACGAAGCTGCGACGCCGCGCCGTGAGCCGTTCTCCCGCGTCGTCCACGCCGACAAAATCAAGAAACGCGCCGGACGTTGCGCCGGGTAATCCCAGGGCCGCGCGCCGCAGCAGGGGAAAAATCCCGAGGCCCAAACGCGGTGCCATCAGCGCGATCCCAAGGGGACTTAGCGCCAAATCCCACGCGCAAGTGGCGAGGCCAAAGCGCAGCGCGCGCGTGCGGTCATGGCCGTAAACCGCGACGCCCCAAAGGCCATGGCCCGCGACGAGAACCGCCGTGAGCACCGCGGTCGCCCCCGCGGTGGCGCAGACGATGCGAAGCGCCGAGACCGGCCCGAGCAGCCAGCGCAGCGACAGCGCAATGGAGCTTGTCACTTGGAGCGCCGCCGCCGCCTCGCACAGGATTGCGAACTGCAGAACCTTGCGCATACTTCGCCCATCCATCGTACGTACAAAGGCTGCGGGATGGGACGAACCGGCGATGAGCAGATCGCTTAGCGTATTGTCGGCAATTCGCACGACCGGAATCACCGCGGAGGCCACGCGGCCGTCCGCGCCTATGGGCGAACAACCGCCGCACTGGGGCCGACCGCAGACGGCGCACAGCACCGACGGCGGAACGTCCGCGAACGCGTCGTCATCGGCTGCTGCTCTCTTTGTGAACACGCGCGACCCCTCCCCTCTTACTTAGTGTGCCAATCGCGGGGCGCTGCGGCCACAAAACCGTCGCTCGGGTGCCGGATTGATCAAGGCCGCGGCGGCAGGTCTGTTCCACAAGCGGCATCAACACATACGTTATCTGCGCCCGCGTCGCCCGAGGCGAATCGCTGCAAAAACGCCTAAAATAGAAGCAAACGCCTCGAGCGCGGCACCCCAAAGCCAGGTCACCTCGACGTGTACCAAAAGATGTTTTGGCGGCCGCAACCCAAGGACGGCGAGCGTCACGAGCGGCACGAGCGCCAGGGTAACGAGCACCGCCCTGGCCGCGAGGAGACCGCCGAGGGAGCGCCGCGAAACGGCCGTGGGAACGATCACCACCCACGCCGCGAGCACCGCATGGGGCCAGAGTATCCGCCGGCCCAGATCGACTCCGTGTATTCTCCATGTATCGGGCGCATGCACATCGAGCCACGGTAAGAAATACGCCGTACAACCCAGGATGGCAGCGATTGTGAGGAGGGCTCGCCCGTGCGAGATCGGCGACAGGGGAATCACGCGCTCGCCGAGCGGCAAGCTTTCCCAGAGCATGATTTCTTCCGGCGAAGGCCCCAAACTGCGGGCGCGCACGAGGGGTACGCCGCACGTGTCGCAGACGCGAATGGCCCGGTCGCCAATCGTGATTCGGCAAAACGGACACGCTCGCGGCGTCACTCGGAGCGCCCCAAGCAAGCGCGCGAATCACCGCGGGCAGGCCCCGAATCGCCAAAGTCAAGAGCGATCATTTGCCGAATATTTCCTCGTGAAAATCGATCAGCGCGAGAGCACCGAAAGTTCGATTGAAGAGGTAGTCGTGGGGACCGTGCACGCGCTGGTAACGGTGTTTGTGCCCATCGGTGACGAGAGCTTTGTGCAACGCCTCAATGCCCTCTTGAAAAAAATCGGCGTCGCTCGTCAAGAGTCGCAACGCGAGATTCGGCTGTTGGCTCCACGCGCGATCCATGCGGCGGCGCCACGCGGGAACGTCCGCGCGGTTCATGGCGGGCTGCAGTCCGCCCATCGCGCGAAAGAGCTTTGGGTACGCGCAAGCCGTGCGAATTGCCAGGTAACCGCCAAGCGAAACGCCGTCGATGGACGTGGCCGCCGGAGTGCCGATCACGGGCAACGCGGCCCGTGCCCAGGGCAAAACTTGCTCGGCCAAAAAGGCCATCAGCGGGCGCGCGTCGTCGGGCCGGTGCACCTCGACGTCGGTGTAATACGGGCAAACGAAACACAGATCCGGGGGCCCGTGCGCCGCCCATCGTGCGTTGGCCTTTGTCAGCATGTGGGCATCTCCGAGGCCCGAAAGCATCTGCACATCGACAGGCGCCGAATGGGTCGCCTCGAGCCACGAAAGAAGGCCGTAATCATGCGGCCAACCAAATGCGCCGGCCCGCGGCGGCTTGGCGGTTTCGCCGCGGCCGTGAAGACTCACGACCATCGGCAAGCGCTTGGCTCGCGGATGGCGTGGTCGCAAAACGACGACGGGGCCAAGGGGCGCGCGCGCTCCTGGAACCGTGTATTCTTCAACCATCCAGTGCGTTCGACTGTCGGTGGAAGCCGGCGAGCGGGTGGAAAACAAAGCCGGCACCGCCCCCAACGCGAGGAGCATGGATCGCCGATTGAGCTGTGTTTCACCTCGCATTTCGTTGAGCCGCAGCGCGCCTCGTCAGCCGCCTTCGCGAGGCTTGAAGTCCTCGAGCATGCCCTCAAGTTGCATGTCGAGAATCTCTGCGACGAGGTCACGCTCGGTCTCGGTGAGGCCCGACGCGATGCTGAGAACGGCTTCGCGATTCACGTGCACGGAAGCCGCCACGTTGGCAACGTCGGCAACGTCGGCAACGTCGGTCACGTTGGCGCGGGGCTTTGCTTTGATATCGCTCGTCATGGGTCCCCCGTAGTCTCGCCCAGGAATCCCTCCGGCGCCACGTCGATCGCCACGCGCCCGACCCTATCGCCGAGCAGCACGCGACGGTGCGCATCGGCGGCGTCCGCGAGGGCAAAACGCGCCGCAATCACCGGCTGCAGCGCGCCGAGCCCGACCCGTTCCGCGACGGAAAATGCGGCGTGCGTCGCGGTGATTTTTTCGTCGATGGTGCGCGATCGAAGAACCGTTCCATGGAGGCATGCGCGCTTGCGCATCAGCGTTCCGAGCTCGAACTCGGCCCGCGCGTGGCCGAGTGTGCCCACAACGACGATGGCCCCACCCGTGCGAATTGCCTGCAAATCTCCAGGCAAATATGCCGCCCCAACCAACTCCAAAATCACGTGCACGGTGCCTGCGATTTTCGCCTCCGCAACCGCCGCCTCGAGCCCTTGGTCGCCGACGAGCAGCACGTGGTCTGCGCCGATTTCACGCAACGGCTCCGACGCCGATGCCCTTCGCGTGCTGGCCCACACTTCGGCACCGAGCGCACGGCCAAGTTTCACCGCCATGGTCCCAATTCCGCTCGTGGCCGCGTGAACCAAGAGGCGCATGCCGCCCTGAAGCCCGCCTCGCGTCACGAGCGCGTCGTGGACGGTCACGAGCGCCTCGGGAAGAGCACCCGCGACCGCGAGTGGCATGCCCGCCGGAACTCGCACACAGAGGCGCTCATCGACCACGAGATGCTCGGCGTAAGACCCCCCGGCAACGATTCCCATCACGCGTTCGCCAAGGGTCAACTGCGTGCACTCTGCACCCAGTTCACTCACGACACCGGCGAACTCCAACCCCGGCACATCGGCCGGTGCCCCGATGGGCGCCGGGTATTTTCCAAGGCTTTGCAGCAAATCCGCGCGATTCACCGCGGTTGCCACGACCGCCACCCGCACCTCCCGTGGGCCCGGCACCGGCATCGGGCGCTGCTCCAAAAAGAGGCCATCGGGGCCAATTGATTCACGAATCGCCATAACGCGCATGGCCCCGCCCCTACCATCGCCCGGCGACGGCACGTCAAACCCTCGCCGAATTGGGGCGAATGGCGAGCACAAGGCAAGCCCCACGGAGCAAAAACTTTTCTAGAGCGGTCTTCGTCGGTCGAATACCCCGGTGGGGTCTATCTGAACGAAAACCGCACTAGAAGTGCGCAAACCACACAACATAGGCTGAGGTTAAGTCCCGTCGAAACACAGAGCTCTTTTATGTCAAGCAGGCGTGCCTCGACCTGCACTAGCTTCGCGGCCATTCGCGTTTCCAAGGAGCACTTTCAGGACTCCGACGGCAAGACGACATTTCCCAAAAGACGCGCAAAAAACCCAATGTTTGCCATGGCTTAAGATCGCGCAAACCCACATTCTAGCGCACTTCCAGGACTCGATATTCCATGTTTGGTTGGTTCAAGAACAAGCTCTCCGACGACGATGCGACGACTGCGCTGGCGACCCGCGAAGGTGAAGACGCCGGCGCGCCGCGCGACGATTTCGAGACCGCCACCGAGACCGTGGGCTCGCTCTTGCGCTCCCTCGCCAAGGGCGCGTTCACGATGGAAGAAGACACCGCCGACGACATCGCGCGGCGCTTCGAAGAGTGGGCGCAGCACATTCTCATTCAAACGCCTCCGCCGGACAGGCCCCTGGAAGAAGGCGAGGAAACCCGTTCTTTTCCTCGCGATTGGCTCGCCTTGCGCCGCATCGTCGCTGACCATCGTCGCCGCGAACACGATTACGTCGTCGACACCGTGGGGGGTCTGCGCGGTGCCGTGTGGGCCTTCGTCGACAGCCTGCATCGCGTTATGACGCTGGTCGCAGCGAGCGACAAACAGGTCGGCACAAACCTCGATCGGTTGAAAGAAGTGGCGCGGGGCGGCAGTCCCGAGATGCTTCGAACCGAGGTCACGTCGATGGTCCGCGAGATCGAGACGGTGATTCAAGAACGGCAAAAAAAGCAGACTTCGCAGACGCGGGATCTCGGGGCGCGCATTCGCAACGTGAGTCACCAGCTCGTGGAAACGCGGTCTCCCGCATCCCTCGACCCCATGACTCGCCTCTACAACAAGAAGGCCGTCGAGGGTCACATCGAGCAGTTCATCGACCTGTCGGGGCTCTTTGAGCAGCAGGTTTCGATCGCGTACTTCGACATCGATTCCATGCGCCTCATCAACGAAACCTACGGGCAACCGACAGGCGATTTGCTGATCCGCAAGCTCGCCGACATGCTCGCTCGGGCCTTTCCCCAGCGCACCGATTTTGCCGCCCGCTACGACGGCGACGCCTTCGTGGTGGTCCAAAATGAGACACCCTTGAGAGATGCAAGGCGTCTCGCGGAACGCTTCATGCAGCAGGCGCGCGTGGTGCATGTGAAGCGCGGAGACCGGGAGATTCACGCCACATTCTCCGGTGGTATTTCTCAGCTCGAGCCCGGCGAAACCCCGCAAGGCCTCATCGATCGGACCATGCGCGCCGCGAAGCGAGCGCTCGATGGCGGCGGCGATCGCGTTCTTGAGGCAGGGCCCGCGATCATCGAGACTCCCGAGATCAGCTGAGACACGCGCCGAGAGTGCGCTATCGGCTCGCGCTATGCCTGATGAAGCTCTTCGCGCACCTGAAGTCCTCGCTCCCGCCGGTTCTCGCGAGTCGCTCGAAGCAGCGGTGCACGCGGGTGCCGACGCGGTGTATTTCGGCCTCAAGGCTTGGAGCGCGCGGGCGCGGGCGGAGAACTTTTCCGACGACGAACTGGAGTCCACAATGGACTACCTTCATCGCCATGGCCGAAAGGGCTATGTAGCTCTAAACACACTGGTTTTTGATGCCGAATTGCCCGCCGTCGAAGCGGCGATCCGCAGGTGCGCGCGGGCCGGCGTTGACGCGTTGATCGTTCAAGACATGGGCGTCGCGCGCCTCGCCAAAGCCATCGCGCCCGCCATGCCTCTGCATGCCTCGACGCAAATGACGTGCACCGATGCGGCAGCCGCGGAACTCGCAAAAGACCTTGGTGCCGATCGGGTCATTCTGGCGCGCGAGCTTTCCGTTTCCGAAGTTGCCTCCATCGCGAAAGACACGCGGGTCGAGCTCGAGGTCTTTGTGCATGGAGCGCTCTGCATTGCGTACTCAGGGCAGTGCCTCACGAGTGAAGCCATTGGCGGGCGCAGTGCGAATCGTGGGGCCTGCGCGCAGGCGTGCCGACTTCCCTACGACCTCGTGGTCGACGGTGAACTTCGCTCCACGGGCGACCGCGCATTTCTTCTTTCGCCCGAAGACCTCGAAGCTTCGAGTCTCGTGCCGAGTCTTGCGCAAGCCGGCGTCGTGAGTTTGAAGATCGAGGGCCGGCTCAAGGGCCCCGCTTACGTAGCGGCCACAACGCGGCTTTACCGCGAGGCCGTGAAGGCTCTCGCGGGCACCTCGCAAGGGCCCACCGAGGAGCAGCGCCATGACGCCATACAAACCTTTTCGCGCGGCTCGGGCCCTGGGTTTTTACAGGGAATTGATCACCAGAGGCTCGTTGAAGGTCGAGGCTCAGACCACCGCGGCACCCTGCTCGGCGAGCTCGTCGCCGTCCACGAGGGGCGGAGTAAAAAGTGGCTCCGCGTAAAGCTTGCAGAGTGCATCTTTCGCGGAGACGGCATTCTCGTCGAGGGTGGTCGCGCGAACGAGGGCGAAGTGGGAGGGTACGTTTGGGCGATCGCTCAAGGTCACCGCGATCTCGATGAAGGCGTCGCCGGGTCCATCGTCGAGTTGTGGCTCGGGCCCGACAAGGCCATCGATGACGCCACGCCCGGTCGTCGTGTCTTTAAGAGCGGCGATCCCGTGGCTGAAAAACGCGTGCTGGCGTCGCAGTCCGAAAAGCGTGCACTCCACATGCATTTGACGGCCAAGGTCGGCGAGGTTCCACGGCTGACGGGCACCACAGAGAGCGGTCGATTCTTCGCCGTGGAAGGCACGGAAATCATCGCGGCCTCGCAGAAGGTGGGCGCCGCCAAGGCCGTTGCGCTGGAAAAACTCTCACGTTTGGGCGACACACCGTTTGCGGAGGGCCGTGTCGATTTGGAGGTTGATCCGCATGCGTTTCTTCCGCCGTCGCTGCTCAATCGCTTGCGGCGCGAGCTTGTGGAGGGGGTGCTGAGCGGCGCGAACTCGGCGTGGCCTTGCTCCGAGGCCACCGCGCTGGACGTCGCGTTGCAGTGCGGACCGCTGCCCGCCCACGCGCCTGCGCCGGGCATCTTTGTGCTGTGCCGCTCCCTCGATCAAGCCCGGGCGGCTCGGGCTGCGGGGGCCGATGGTGTGTGGCTTGATTTCTTGGAACTCCAGGGACTCGGCGCAGCGTTTCGCGCGTTGAGAGCCGAGGGGCCAGGGTTTCTCGGCGTCGCCCCACCGCGCATTCGCAAGCCCGGCGAGGAGAAGATCGATCGCTATTTGGAGGGTCTTTTTCCCGATGCGATTCTCGTGCGCGGCCTCGGTGCGCTTCACGAGGCAACGGGGCGAAAAGACTCCATCGCGCGCGTCGGCGACTTCTCGCTGAACGTCACAAACGAGTTGTCGGCGCGCGAGCTACTGCGCCGAGGGCTTGTCGCCTTTACCCCTTCGTTCGATCTCGATTCCGAACAATTGGGAACGCTGCTGGCCACCGAGGTTGGGCCATTTGCCGAGCTCGTGGTGCATCATCCCATGCCGCTTTTTCACATGGAACACTGTGTTATTGCAGCAGAACTCTCGACCGGCCATGATCACCGCGACTGCGGTCGGCCCTGTGATCGGCACAAGGTGAGTCTTCGCGATCGCGCCGGAATGGACCATCCCGTCGAGGCCGATATCGGCTGCCGCAACACGGTTTTTCACGCGGCCAGTCAGTCGGCAGCGGGACTCGTCGCCGTCGCAACGAAGCGCGGGGTCTCGCGTTTTCGCATCGAGCTTGTGCGCGAAGATGCAGCGAATACCGCGCGCATCGTCGAGAGTTACCGGTCCCTCGTGGCGGGCACCATGAGCCCCGCGGACCTATGGACGAAACTCCAAACCGAGGGGCACTACGGCGTCGTTCGCGGCTCGCTGCGCGTGCTCTAGCGGCCTTTTTTACGCCCTTTTCAGCGGCCTTTGCATCGGCCTAGCCGCGAGGCCCACGGCTGAAAACAACAGTGGCCTCGCCACACCGCTCGGCGCTACCGTTGCTCCCTTTCAGGCCTGGCGGGGTTCACGAGTCACGGTCGACGAGACCACGTTGCCCCATAGCAGATTCCCGGGGCACGGCGAGGGGTTTTTTCTTGGCCTCGGAAAGCCCCAGGAGAAACGCCTCGCGCGAAAGCCTGAAGCCCGGGCGGAACGCCGGTCGCTTTCACTCCGTTGACCCTCGCCGAATAGTCGCGGCGATGGCACGGCCCGAGGCATGCTTCGCGCCCCCACGCTTCTCGCCTTTGCCGTCGCCACCAGCCTCGCGCTTTCGTCCCGCGCCGCTCCTCCCGCCACGTCCGCGATGTGGACGGGCCGAATCGCGGCACCCATCGCAGCCGACGCACATACGTCGGCTAGGCGCGCGCTCCACGAACTTGGACTGGCCGCGGCCGCCGCAGAATTGGCACCGGCGGGCGTCACGACCCTCGGCGACGGCGACCGCTTCGTGAACTTCACGCAAAGGCATCTTGGGCTCGACGTGCTTGGCGCCGGGGCCACCGTTCGCATGACCGCGCGCGGCGAAGTAACCCTCGTCACGCAGCATCTGGGGCGCGCCCTTCCGGCCTCCGCGAAGCCCACGTTGTCGCTGCAAGAGGCCGTCCGTCGCGCGGAAAAGTACACCCGCCTTGGGGCCAGTCTCAAGGGGGCCCGCCTTGTGTTTTTGGCCGTCGATGAAGACGATGTACGCCTTGTGTATGTGTTGCGTATGTCGTCGCGGTTTCCCCAGCTTATTTCCCCGCAAGTGACGATCGATGCGGGCACGGGTGAGGTGCTCGAGGCACGCGATCTTGCGGTGCGCGCGAAGGCCAGCATGTACGCGAGCAATCCGGTGAAATCGCCGTTGGCGTTGCGCGATCTGGCCATTGCGCCGGTTGGCGGGCGACTTGTGTCCGAGGTGCTTGAGACCTCGAACTGCGTCGACGAAAAACGCGTCGCGAGTGTGGACTTCGGCACAGGCTCGCCCACCGCGGTGCACGTTTGCTCCCTCACGCGCAAAGCTCTGGCAAACGCCGAGGGCGATTTTGTTTACACACCCACCGACGACGCGGCGAATCCGGCGCGCGACTCCGACGAGTTTTCGGAGGTGTCGATGTATTACCATGCCACGCGCGCGTATGCGTTTTTCCGGGGCTTGCGCGGAGACGCCACGGCTCAAGTGGTGAACGATAAACCGCTGCGCACGATTTCAAATCTTCGCGTGCCCGCGGGAATCATGCGGGGCAATTTCAGCACCATTGGTGATCCTGAAATTCCCCTTGAGCCGTTTCAAAACGCCTTTTTTTCGCCCGGCGGCCCCGGCGATCCGTTCGGCTCGATCTACAGTTTTGAGGGCGGCGCCATGTGGTTCGGCCAGGGACCGCGGCACGATTATTCCTACGACGGAGACGTGGTTTACCATGAGTTTACCCACGCGGTTGTCGACGCCACGATCCAGCTCCAGAATTGGGTTCGCGATTCTCAGGGCGCCATCGATGCCCCGGGCGCGATGAACGAGGGCCTCGCCGATTATTTTTCCTCCGCGATTTCCGGCGACCCTGACGTGGGCGAGTACGCCTCGAAAGACGCGGATCCGAGCCTCACGGTCATACGAACCCTGGCCAACACCGACGCGTGCCCGGCGATGTTGGGCGGCGAAGTTCACTTCGATTCCACATTCTGGAGCGGCGGCTTGTGGAGCGCGCGCATGGCCGTCGGCGAAGCGGATCGCG
>CAMCKZ010000044.1 GCA_945875545.1 Polyangium aurulentum
GGAAAATGTACCAAGCACTTTCTGGAATGGCGGGGCCGGCGCGCCAGGCGAACAGCCGGGGGATCCGCGACCGTTTCCCTGCGTTTCGTCCGAGGTCGCCCGGGAGGCGTTCGAGACGGCCCAGCGACGGGAATTCCTGGGTGATCTACGGGAACTAAGGGCTGTTCGTACGTTCGGCCATCCCGCGGCGATCCATGTGACAGCGTCGCCGCAGAGCGCACGGCGAGCCATGCACTTCGTCCGCGGGCTTTTGACGACGGGCACCGAACCTGTCTGCCCTCGCGGTGTCGCTGGCATGGGCCGTGCTCCGATGATGGTGGCACGCCAGACGCGCGTGCCCGGGGCAATTCGTGTGGTCGTCGCCCTCCGCGGTATGTTCGCCTGGGCGCAGAACAAACTGAATGAATTTGCTCTCAGAGTTCGAATTCGGTTGTGACAGGGCGGGGCGACACCCCGGGATCCCAAACGTGAATACAGTGCAGTCAAAGTTGGAGAACACCGTGGCACATTTATTATTATTAGAAAACAGTCGATGCGGCGAGGTGTGGAATAGCGAGCGTAAGGTGCCCCAAAACTGGGATGCACGCCTTTTGTGCTTGTATTTATTATGAAACGTTAAAACACAAATAAACTTAAGGTTACAAACAAACAACCGTTCCCAAGAGACAAGGTAACCTGCATGGTGCAGGAGCCGGCCGCTCAATACGAGCGTCAGTTTCTCCAGGAAGGAGTTTGTTATGGCCTTATCAATCCAGACCAATGTCGCATCGTTATCCGCTCAAAAGAATCTGAGTAAGAGTCAGCAGTCGCTGGCTACGAGCTTCAATCGTTTATCAAGCGGGTATCGAATCAACTCGGCCAAAGACGACGCCGCCGGCCTAGCCATCAGCGAGAGCATGCGAACCCAGATTCGCTCTTACAACGTGGCAGAGCGCAATACGAACGACGGCGTTTCGATGGCTCAAACGGCCGAGGGTGCATTAGGCGAAATCTCGAACGTCCTTGGTCGTCTGCGCGAGCTGGCGGTGCAAGGTTCTTCAGGAAGTATCCAGTCATCCGACCGGTCTTTCTTGCAGACTGAGTTCGCGTCGCTTCAATTGGAAGTCAAACGAATATTGACTTCCACCAAGTTCAACGGCGTGGCGCTCATCAAGTCAGCGTCCTCGTCTGTGGCACTCCAGGTTGGAATCGACAACACTGCCAACGATCGCATCACCGCGACCTTTGGAGGCGTCGGTCTCCAGGGCGTCACAACCACCGGGGTCACCCTATCGGGGCCGGCAACCGCGTCGCAAAGCGCGATTAGCAAGGTCGATACGGCCCTCACCACAGTTTCCACGGCACGGGCGCGTTTCGGCGCACTCATGAACCGACTGGAAGTGACCTCGTCTAACATTCAGACGACCCGTCTGAACCTCACCGCTGCGAACTCGCGCATCCGCGACGTGGACGTAGCGGAAGAAACCTCGACCCTGTCCCGGAGCCAAGTGCTCGCCGCCGCAGGTGTTTCGGTTCTCGCCCAAGCGAACGCAAGCCCGCAACTGGCCCTCGGCCTCATGCGTTAAAGCTCTCGCTCGGTTCTCCTGACGGCGTCGGCGGCTGCCCGTCGGCGTCGTCGGTTTTGTGTTCAATCATGGAGTACGCTCATGACCCCAGCAATTAGCATTCGTTCGATCGCAGTTTCCAACAGTACAGCGAGCAGTCGCACGGCGCTGGAACTGGCCGCCGCCAAAGTGGCCATGCGCTCAATCGAGGAGTCCATCGGCACCCTGGAAAAGGTGCGAGATCGTGCTGGTTTTGGGTCATGGCTCCGCCCGCCTACCGCGTGGTGATTAAGGCCGATCGCGGTTAATATTAGAATATGTATTGTTGTGTCGTTCAATAGGAGTTCGAGATGAAACCACGAGACGGAAGCGAACAAGGAGACTGGGGGGCCGTTGCCTCTACTGGGTCGTCCTTCGATTGCGACCGCAACGTCAGCGCTCCCGGTCGGGGGCCGGACGGCGCGGCGGGGAACGTGGACCAAGGGGAGACCCACGTCGATGGCGTTGATTTGGCCACTTGGCTGGATGCCCTCGACCAGGACAGTTCGTACGTAATTCATGGGGAGCCCGATGAGGGGTGTCCCGCAAGCGACCGTCACGGTGCGGAGGCTGACGAGCTGGTGCTCGCCCTCGCTACCCTCGCTACCCTCGCTACCCTTGCGCCGGCAGCACGGCCCTCGCGCCGGCCGCCACCGCGCGATGTTCGGCCGGACGGCCCAGCGAAGTTTCGCGGGAAACCTGAGCTATTTGATCGCAATGTGTTGGCGGAGCGAATGCTCCTCGAGGGCCAACGACACGCCGTCGAGCAGGCTGTTCCGGACGAATTGCTCTTGGCGCACGTGGGCACCGCGGCCCTGTCCGCGGAGGTCATGAGGCGCCTGCTGTCCGGGCTGGCGGGCTTCGGCCATGGCAGCGATGAGGCGGCCGTTGCAGGTCCCGGCGAACGCGGGCTGCTGGCGCTCCTCACCCTCGAACTGTACGCCGCCGATTCGCGCAAGCGCCACGCTCTAAGCCAGGCGGTACCCGAGATTCCACAGAATGCAGCCGCGCCATCGATGGGCGACGACCGGCTGCGGCAGACGCTGGCCCTCCCTCATGAGGCCACTCGTCCACTGGGCGAGCGACGGCCGCGCGGTAGTCCGACCAATTAAAGTTACAATTCAAACGCATCCGATGGCTCCCCCGTCGGAGGCAGCTCAAAGGCACCGTCTCCTGGCGATGCGCAGGGAATATTTGTCAAAAAATTAGCCGCAAACCCATCAGAACTGCGGCACTCGAAGAAAAAAAAGAGGCTCCTCATGGCTCTCGTCATTCAAACCAACGTCGCTTCTCTCCAGGCTCAAAAGAATCTCAACCACTCGCAGAGCGCATTGAGTGCGTCGTTCAACAAGCTGTCGAGTGGATTTCGCATCAATACCGCGAAAGACGACGCAGCCGGTCTCGCCATCAGCGAATCGATGAAAACCCAGATCCGTTCGCTGGGCGTCAACGAGCGAAACGCGGGTGATGCTATCAGCATGGCGCAAACGGCAGAAGGTGCTCTCGGCGAAATCTCGAACATCGTCGGCCGCATGCGCGAGCTTTCTGTTCAGGCTTCCAACGGTTCGCTCCTCAGTGCCGACCGAGACTTCATTCAGACGGAGTTCTCGAATTTGCAGGCGGAAACCAAGCGAATCATGACGTCGACTAAGTTCAACGGCAAGCAGCTCATCACGTCGGCCAGTCGCACCGAAGACTACCAGGTCGGCATCAGCAACACCGCCGACGACCGCATCACGATGACCTTCGGTGGCATTAAGTTGCAGTCGCTCACGGCCCAAGCGCGCGTCAGCAGCGGTCCGGGCAATGCCCGCGCCGCCCTAGACGTCATCGATACGGCCCTCGCCCGCGTTTCCACGGCGCGCTCGCGCTTCGGTGCCGCGATCAATCGTTTTGAGGTGACCACGTCGAACATTCAGACGGTTCGTCTCAACTTGTCTGCCGCGAATAGCCGTATTCGGGACGTGGATGTTGCCGATGAAACGGCCAAGATGTCTCGTAATCAGGTTCTGCAGCAGGCCGGCACGTCCGTTCTCAGTCAGGCCAACTCCGCGCCGCAAGCCGCGTTGTCCCTCATTCGTTGATATTGAATCGGCATGAGAAGGCTCGCAAGGGGCTGTGCCTTCTGCTCGTCAACCTTTTTGACTCAGGTGTTCCAATGACCAAACTTGCCTGGGGGCTGCGAGCGTGCCAAGTGCTCGTTCGCTGCCTCGCAGCATACCACCCTCACCGCTATTCCCGTGGCGACCCTCCCATTCGAGGCGGTCCACGGCGCCGGGTTTCCGTTCGGTCCTACCTAGGCCCTATGCACGTTCCCCGTGCGGGTCCGATGGACCGAACCCATGATCCAACAGTCAGAGCGGGACCTAGTTCACAGCTAGTTCTCGACACACTAGAACCTTTATTACGAATAGGTTTCGGGGTTAAGGGCAGAGTTGAAGCGAAAGCTTCCTGCCCGACTGCAAACTCTCCTTCTCAGGGAGTTTGCAGTCCCGGAACCGAATCGGGGGGTCCTAGCAGCTCTGGCCAAGGGCCTCCCTCTCGAGACAACCGAAGCGGCGTTTCGTCGTTTCAACCGCCCATTTAAGGGCGGGTTTATCTCCAAGAAGGAGTTTTATCATGGCACTTGTCATCCAAACCAACGTTGCATCCCTCCAGGCCCAGAAGAACCTCAACCGCTCGCAGGTGGCGCTCGGGGTGAGTTTCAACCGCCTTTCCAGCGGTAATCGCATCAACTCCGCAAAAGATGATGCAGCTGGGCTCGCAATCAGCGAATCGATGAAGAACCAGGTTCGGTCCTACACGGTCGCTGAGCGCAACGCGAACGATGCAGTCAGCATGGCGCAAACGGCAGAAGGCGCTCTCGGCGAAGTCGGTAACATCATTGGTCGCATGCGCGAGCTTGCGGTTCAAGGTGCCAACGGCGGCGTCCAGAGTTCGGACCGCGACTTCATGCAAACCGAATTCACTCAGATGCAAGCTGAAGTGAAGCGGATCATGACCGCCACGAAGTTCAACGGAAAGCAGCTCATCACCTCCGCAGGTGGAGCTGCCAATTCCATTGCGTTTCAGGTGGGCATCAACAACACCGCCGACGATCGCATCAGCGTAAGTTTCGGTGGCATCGCGTTGCAGTCGCTCACCGCCACCGCCCGCGTCAACAGCGGCGCTGGCAATGCCCAGAGCGCCATCACCACGATCGACTCGGCTTTGGCCAAGGTATCCACAGCGCGCGCGCGCTTCGGTGCCGCAATCAACCGATTCGAGATCACCACGTCGAACATCCAGACTGCTCGTCTCAACATCTCTGCGGCCGCAAGCCGCATCAAAGATGTGGACGTCGCCGAGGAAACCGCTTCGCTCTCGCGAAACCAAGTCCTCAGCCAGGCCGGTACGTCGGTTCTCTCCCAAGCGAACTCGGCGCCCCAGTCGGCCCTCATGCTCATTCGCTGAGCAACCTAGTAAAACCCCGATCGAGGCGCTCTCGATCGGGGTTTTGCCCTTTTGTTAACACTTGCGCGGCGCCGTCGGGGCGTGTGAGATGCAGACATGCGGCACGGAGATTTGCTCTCGGGTATCACGTTTTTCGAGGCCCTTTCGGACGCAGACCGCGAAGACCTCGGCACTCACCTCGTGGAGCGCAGCTTTAACGCCGGCGATCTCGTGGTGAAAAAAGGCGACGAGGGCGCCTCGATGTTCATCGTCGTGAGCGGCGCCTTGTCCATTTTTCTGCCTCCCGATGGGCCAGGAGATCCGGTGCGTTTGAGAGAGCTGCACTCCGGCGACTACTTCGGCGAGTTTGCTATTTTCGACGAAAAGCCTCGGTCTGCGAGCGTCGAAGCGCTGACAGAAACCTTGGTCTTGGAGCTCACGCGCGACGAATTCACCGCGCAACTTTCGCGGTCTCCGGCGGTGGGCTTGGCCATCATGGGCGAGCTGTCGAACCGCATTCGCGCCACCAACGACCTCCTCACCCAGCGGGCGACGAAAAATGTGTTGAGCGAAATCGAGGGAAATCTCTCGTGGAGCGAGCAGGTCGCCGACCGCATCGCCGAGCTCAACGGTAGCTGGCGCTTCATCTTTTTTCTCTTGGCCTTCACCGTTTTTTGGGTCCTCGCGAACCTGCCATCTTCGCCGCTCGCGCGAGTGTTCACCCCTTTCGATACCTACCCGTTCCAGTTCTTCAACTTGGCGCTCGCCGTTCTCGTCTCCCTCCAGGGGCCGCTCATCGTCATGAGTCAGAACCGCCAGTCGACGAAAGACAGGGCCCAGGCCGATGCGGATTTTCGCGTCAACCTGAAGAATGAAATCGCCATCGAGCGCATTCAGGTGGAGCTCGTGGCCTTGCGCTCCGATTCGCTTCAGCGCCTCGACGTCATCGAGCGCCACATGCAGGCCGACCGAATGCGCCAAGAAGTTCCCTCGAAAACGCGGCGCACGGTTAGCTGAGACGCCGGACCCCCAGTGACCCGCCGCCTGTAAATTCGCAGGGCGAGAGTGTGGCGCATACGCGGTATGCGTTAGGTGTAGGCGCGGTATTTTTAGCTGCCACCCTCGGTGTCGAAGGGGTCTGAGTAGGCTTGCGCAAGGCTTGATGCCGCGTCGCGCAGGGGCTTGTGCGCGAGGAGTTTTCGGAGGAGCAACTGGAAGTCTTCGTCGGCGAGGACGCGAAGCGGATCGTCTTTTGCCTTGCTCACGCGCGCGATTGCCGAGGGCCCTTGCTTGCGCAGTAATTCCATTTCGGCGATCACGGCTTTGGTGGGAAAGAGCTCACCGCGCTCCCAGGCGAGCACCATGGATTGCTCGAGGCCGAGGCTTCTCCCGAGCTCTTTCGCGGTGCACTTGAGCTCGCGGCGAAGGGCCTTCAGCTCACCGGGATTCACGCGCCCTCGGCCGAGCCCGCGACGGTCATGCGAGCGACGCGAAGGGTGGGGCAGGCCACGGAACTACGCAGATCGAGGTCGGAGCCGACCGCATCGATGCGATCCCAAAGCTCGCGGAAGTTGAGCGAAATGGTTGCCTCGGAGGCGGGGTACGCGAACTCGCCGTTCTCGATCCAAAACCCCGCCGCGCCCCGAGAGAAGTCGCCGGTCACGGCGTTGAAACCGAAGCCCATCATCTCGGTCACATAGAGCCCGCGGGCTGTACCCTTGATAATTCCCTCAGGATTCTCGGTGCCCGCTTGCAGAACGAAGTTCGTGGTGGACGGCCCAACCCCGGCACCGCCCCCGCGCGAGGCGTTCGCCGTGGTGGCTCGGGAGAGCTTTCGCGAGCTGTAGGAGTCGCAAAGATACGTGCGCAATACACCTTGTTCGACGACGACGTTTTGGCGGCTTGCCACGCCCTCACCGTCGAAGCCGCGCGAGCCCGGCCCGCGTAGGAGGAGCGGGTCGTCGATCATGGTGACGGCGGAGGCCGCGACGGACTTGCCCTCCATGTCGAGGAGGTAGCTGCCGCGGCGCCAAATGGAGCCGCCGAGAATGCATCCGGCGAAGAGTCCGAGAATGGACCGGGCCGCATCCGGATCAAAAATGACTGGAAATTCGCCGGTCGGAACGCTTTTGGCCCCGAGCTTTCGCAGCGTGCGCCGGGCCGCCTCTTCGCCAATGGCTTCGGGGCTCATGAGGTCGGCCATGTGGCGGCGCGCATCGTAATAAAATCCGCGACGCTTTTTGTCGGCGGCATCTTCGGCCACGGGCACCACCGACAGCGACGCGTACGAGCCGCGGGTGGCGGAGCGAAATCCGCTCGACAGCACCATCGCGCTGATGCCCTCGGTGCGCGAGAACGTTGCCCCCTCGCTGTTGGTCAAACGCTTGTCGAAGCCGAGTGCCGTTTTCTCGGCGCGCCGTGCGAGCGAAATGGCCTCCGCAGCCTCGATGCGGGCGCATGCGGGGTCGTGAAGATCAAGCGACGCAATCGCCGATGGATCGCAAAGCAGCGAGGGATCGGCGGGGCCGGCAAAGGGATCTTCCTGAGCCAATTCAGCGAGTTCCAACGCATCGGCGACGAAGCGCGCAATGCCCGCTTCGCTGAGATCGCACGTGCTCGTGGAGGCCACTTGCTTGCCCCGCATCACGCGCAAACCGACGCCGCTGTGGGACGCCTCTTCGATGAGTTCGATCTCGCCCAATCGAACTTTTGCACTGAGTTCCGAGCCGCTCCGAACCGTGCATTCTGCAACCGTTGCACCGCCCTTCATGGCGCGGCGAATGATGTCGTCGCCTATGGCGAGGAGTCGATCGTGTTCGGCGTTCGGAGCATGGCTCATGGCGTTACCGTACCAGCCCCATCGCTCAGAAAATCTTGAAAGCGCCCAGCAACGCGATGACAATTCCCATGATGCTTTCGCCCGCGATGATGCCGGAACTCACGGGCACCACGTACCTTTCCGCGTCTGCGGGAGACCTGCGCGCGTAGAGAGCTGCGGCCACCGCACCGATGAGAAAGGCCATGCTGTCGGCGAAACCAATCACGAACGAGAGGCCCAGGCCCGTGGCAGATGGCAGGTAATTGCGGGCTTTTGGCACCGCTTTTTCGACGATTGGAATCACGATGCCGACAGCTGCGCCCGCGGCCATGCCCATGAGAATTGTCGGATGAAGGCTCGATACGCCATTCGAAAGAAGGCGCGCCACGGCCGCCCAAACTTCCGCGGCGGGAGCGGGAAAGTTCTTGGACTCGGAGCCGATGGCGCTGGCGTCGGGCACGAGCACGTACCAAACCGGAACCACCACGAGGGTGCCCGCGATGATGCCGAGGGCTTGCGCGATGGTCTGTTTGCGCGGGTTGGCGCCGAGCAGGTAGCCGCTCTTCAAGTCCGTGAGAAGGTCGGCCGAAGAGCTCGCGGCACCCGCCGTTACGCCCGCGGTCATCAGGTTCGCGATGGCATTTTGCGGCATCGTTACCCCGTAAAAAAGCTGGGTAATCTTACCCATGGCACCGATGGGCGTGATGTCGGTTTCGCCCGTGGCGCGGCAGGCCACAAACGACAGCACGAAGGCGAACGCGATGGAGACGACGCCCCAATGGTACGGCACACCCCATGTAGAATGCATGATGACGATGCAGCCGCCGCCGGCCACCGCGGTGCCGATGAGAAACCACGATGTGGGAACTTCGATGGCCTCGAGCGGGTCAACGCCCTTCGGTTCACCTTTCTGAAAAACTTTTGCGAGGCCGCCGAACGCGCGGGCAATGCTCCTCCACTGAAAGGCAAAAGATGTGAGCCCGGCGCTGACCATCATGGAGGAGCCCGCCCAGAGGCCCCACTTGCGAATCGCGCCGGCGCTTACCGCGGGGGTCGCGAGGGCCCCAAGCGCGTGCATTTCTCTGAAAATTCCCTGGCTATCGAGCAGCGGGCCCATGAGGCCGTAAAGAAAGACGGCCCCCACCGCCATCGACACCGACGTGCGAAGGCCCACAATGGCCCCCGCGGCCATCATCATCGGATCGATCGGCAACGCGAGGCCAAACGCGGCCGCCGGTTTTCCCGCGAGGGTTCCGGGCAAGTGCAGGTCGCCGGGAATGACGAGCTTCTGAAGCCACGGTGCCGCGTGGAGTTTGGCCATGAGCGAGCCTTGCCCCTCGATGAACCACTTGATGGCGGCGCCGGCCCCCATCGCACGAAAGAGGGCGCGCGCTTTGAGCATGGATTCAGCGCCGGCCGCATGAAGCGAACGCAGGGTTTCGGCGGCGGCAATGCCCGACGGAAACGTGAGCTGCTCGCGGTTGATCATCTGCCGTTTCATGGGCACCGCAATCGCCACACCGAGGAGCGCGAGAAACGCCGTCCAGAAGAAAAGCACCCAAAATGGAAGGTTGTGCTTCGTAATGATAAGGTATGCGGCGATGGCCGACACCATCGTGCCGCCAGTCGAATAGCCCGCTGAAGAGGCTGTAGACTGCATGCAATTATTTTCGAGATCCGTCATCGGCGTCTTGGCGAGACCGAGCTTCAAAAACGTTTCCCAGAGGGCGTAAGAGAGAATGCACGACGTAATCGCCACGCCGAGGCCCCACCCCGTTTTGAGGCCCACGTAGAGATTCGAAAGCGACATCACGCCGCCAAGCACCATGCCCATGATGACCGCGCGAGGGGTCAATTGGGCTACAGAATCGCCACGGTAGACCGTCTCGAACCACACGCGCTCCCGATCTTCTTCGGGAATATGCAGAAGGTTCGGAAACTCCTTCGGAGGTTGCGAGGCGTCGACCGCGTGCGGAGCTTCGTGACTCATGGGGCCTCGGTACCTTGTGTCGAGGCGTTCGTCACCCGGGAGGACCGTTCTTTTTCGCAGCTGCGACGCCGTGGCACCTCACAAACGGCATTGGGCGCTCCGAGAGGGGACGATTCAGGGCTGCGGCGGGGCCCAACTCGTTACGATAATTTCCTGCACATTTCCACGCTTTGTGGCCTTGGAGTTCACCGACCGACGTGCCTCGACGACGTCGATCGAAAAGTCTTTGTAAAGTGCACGTGTTAGTGGCGTATCCGCATTGGAGAGCATGCAGAGGACGCCGCGATCGCTCAACGAGCGAAAGATGTGGGCGAGCCGCTCTTGATCGCCGTGCCCAAAACCCTCTTTGGCGTAGCTCGTGAAAAAAGCGGTTTCCGAGACGGGCGCGTAGGGCGGATCGAAGTAGACGAAATCGCCGGGGCCGAGGTTCGTGAGCGACTCGGTGAAGTCGTGGGCGTCAATCGATGCGCGCGCAAAAAGTGGTGCGGCCGCCCGAAGGCCTTCTTCATCGCAAAGTGTGGGATTCACATAGCGCCCAAAGGGGACGTTAAAGTGCCCCTTGGAGTTCACGCGCCACAGGCCGTTGAAGCAGGTTTTATTCAGGAAAATGAGCCGCGCCGCCCGTTCTTCGGGCGAGAGAATGGCGACGTCAAGCGCCCGCGTTTCGTAGAATACGGCTTCGTCGTGGCGGTACTTTTTGAGACAAGCGATGACGCCATCGACGTTTGCCGCAATCGTTCGGTAAGCGACCACGAGTTCTTCGTTGCGGTCGCACAGACGGGCCTCCTCGAAGTGCCGGTGGCGCGTGCCGTTTGCAGAATCGGCAATGGCCAAAAAGACCGCAGCGCCGCCGGCAAACGGCTCCACGTAGCGGGCCATGTGGAGTGGAATTCGCGGGATCAAATGATCCAACAATTGGCGTTTTCCGCCGGCCCACTTGACGATTGGTAAAGCCATTCTGGGAGCGTTTAGTGAAGGTGCGGGGGCGTCACAACGGCGAACGACGGTGACGTCTCAGGCTTTGCCGCGTAGGAGTTTCGCGAGGCGAACAGCACCGTATGTGAAGATGGCATCGGCCCCCGCGCGCTTGAACGAAATCATGGACTCGAGCAGCGCCGCGTCGCCGTCAATCCAGCCGCGCTGGGCGGCACCCTCGATCATCGCGTATTCGCCGCTCACTTGGTACACGAAGGTCGGAACGTGGAACGTGTCTTTGACGCGGCGAACGATGTCGAGATACGGCAAGCCCGGCTTCACCATCACCGCGTCCGCGCCCTCGTCCACGTCGAGCGCGACCTCGCGCAAGGCCTCGTCGGTGTTGGCGGGATCCATTTGGTACGTGCGCTTGTCACCCTCGCCAAGGTTGGCTTTGGAGCCGACCGCATCGCGAAAGGGTCCGTAGTAAGCCGACGCATATTTCGCGGCATACGATAATATCGCAACGTCTGTGAGCTTGGCCTCATCGAGCGCATCGCGTACCGCTCCAATACGGCCGTCCATCATGTCGCTTGGGGCCACCATGGTTGCCCCGGCCTGCGCTTGGATGACCGCCTGCTTTTGCAGGATCACCAGCGTTTCATCGTTCAATATGCGCCCGTCCTGCACCAGGCCATCGTGCCCATGGGTCGTGTACGGATCGAGGGCCACGTCGGCAATGAGGCCCACCTGAGGGCATGCGCGCGAGAGCTCGCGAAGGGCTCGGCACACAAGGTTGTTCTCGTTCAGAGCCTCGCGGCCATCGGGCGATTTTTTCGCCGGGTCCGTCACGGGAAAAAGGGCCACCGCGCGGATGCCGAGATCCTGCGCCGCCTTTACGGCCTCGACGGCCCCTCCCAACGAATGGCGCACGACGCCGGGCATGCTCGCGATCGGGTGCTCACCCTCGCCTTCGCCGTGAACAAAGATGGGCCACACGAGGTCGTCGGCGGTGACTTTGTGTTCACTGACGAGACTGCGGAGCCACGGCAATTGGCGGGTGCGACGCATGCGCGAGCGTGGAAACGATGGCATGGCGTGCCCCATAGCGCGACCCTCGCCGAAAAGCTGCTGCGCGCCAAATCCCGTCGGTCGGGTTCGCTCAAGGCACAGAAAGTGCCTATCGCTCGCCACTTCCTAGGGATTCGTCGCTCGCGACGCTTTTGGGCGAGGGTCCCTCGCGTTGGAAATTTGCAAGAGCCGGAGAGGTTAGACCCTTTTTGGCAAGGGTCTAGCGCGGACCGCCGAAGAAATCGTCTTGGCGCGTTTTTCAGATCGATCGCATCTGCGGTGCGGAGAGCGAGCCTCGCGCCCGTCGCCCCCGGTCGAAAAGCGTCTTAGAGTCGTTTCAACTGGCAGGAGCCCGTGCCACGAAAGCCCGCCACAAGCCTCGCCTGGGCCGCGATGAAGTCGCGCAGCGTAACTACGCCGACGTACGTTCCGGTGCCGTAAAAGCCCACCGACGCGCGAGCATCGGTCAGTTTGACGCTGGCGAGTTCCGCCATCGATACGGCACCATCGCCGTTGACATCCGCCGCGGCAATGGGCTCGAAGCGAAGGTTGGGTTTGAGGGCCGCGAGGTCGTCTTCGAACAGCGGTCGCGCCGTGATCGTGAGGTCGACCTGGGTCAGCGTATTTGCCTCAATACGCACTCCTTTGCTTTCGACGGTGCGGCAATTTTCGTAAGCGCTGGCGAGCGAAAACGTCCACTCGAAGGTCTTTTGAACGGCCCCTTTGGTGGCCACGCCTCGCACCAACATCGACGCCGCAACACTGCGCATTTTCAGGAGGTCCGCATCGGTCACGCCTCCGCCCAAGCCCGCGTTGGCGCGCACCGGACGCACTTCGTAAGTGAAGGCCGGCCATTCACGCGCGATGACGTCTTCGGCCACGAGCACTTGGTTCGCGCCGGGAACCGCGAGATCGACGAGGACGTAAGGCACCGCTCCAAGAGGCACCGTGCTGGCGGAGTCTACGCCGAGAGCGACCCCACCGAGATGCACGAGAAATCGGTCAAAGTGGATGGCCCACCCATCTTTGAATTCGTCTGCGCGAAGGCCGTCGCCGATGCTCACGTCTCCCTGGGTCGTGACGGAAAGATCGCCGGATTGCGCCCCGCTGCCGAGGCAGCCGCTGAGCGAAGGGGCACCGAGGAGAAGGGCCAACGCAAAAGCCCCGGCGGTACCGTGGGGAGCGATGCGGCGGACAGCGTTTTTGCAGTGTTTCATGGGGGACCAAGAGATAATGCGCGCAAAAAGTTGCATGCTCGCGCGATCGCGAACAGACGGTTTAGAGCTGACACAGGAAGACATCGCCCGCAAGATTCCTCTGTTTTTCTGGTGACCAAAAAGACGTAGCGGCGAAAAGATCCGCTCCTATGCTCCGAGTCCTGATCGCGTTGAGCTTGTTTTTCCGCTAAGGTCTCCGTCGTGTTGGAAATTGCGCTTGCCCTGGCGCTCATCGCCCTCAATGGTTTCTTCGTTGCCGCCGAGTTTGCGTTCGTAAAAGTGCGGGCAACGCGCGTTCAGGCCCTTGCCCGGCGTGGCGACACGAGGGCCATCGCCGCGGGCAGTATCTTGAAGCGTTTGGACCGCTATTTGTCGGTCACGCAGGTCGGAATCACCCTCGCGAGTCTTGGTCTCGGCTGGGTCGGCGAACCCTTGACGGAGCGCGCGGTCCTCGCACTCGGCGTATTTTCCGGTATGCCGGAGCATAGCCGCGGTATGCATATCGCGGCAACGGCCCTTGGTTTTGCAACCCTGACCCTCGCGCACGTCCTGCTCGGCGAACTGGTTCCGAAGCTCGTGGCGATTCAGCGATCGGAAGCCACGGCGTTGGCTTCGGCGCTCCCTCTGCAGCTTCTTCGCTTCTTGTTTTGGCCACTGCTTTTCGTGCTCGAGATCGGGAGCCGCATCATTCTCACCCCCCTCGGTCTCGCCTCCGATCTAAGCAGCGAGGGAGCACTTTCAGCAGAAGATATCCTCGGTCTCCTCGTGGCCAACACCACGGCAAGCGAGCCAAATCAGGACCGCCGTCTCCTCTTTGAACGCGTATTTCGCTTCGGCATTCGCACCGCCAAAGACGCCATGTTGCCGCGCGTCGACATCGCCGCCATTCCCGTCGATGCCACGGGAGTCGAAGCCATGGCCACGGTTCGCCGCCAAGGGTATTCGCGTTTCGTGCTCACGCGAGGCCGCAGCTTCGATGAAGTGGTGGGCTATTTTTACGCGAAAGATCTCATGCTGCGCGCGGACGCCGCAGAGCTTAAATCGCTCAAGGTGCTGCGCCGCGACATTCTCTTCGTGCCAGAAACGCGAGGTCTTTTGGAGGTGCTGCGCGAAATGCAAGAGCATCAACTCCACATCGCCATCGTGGTCGACGAATTCGGGGGCACGAGCGGTCTCGTCACGATGGAAGACCTGCTCGAAGAAATTGTCGGAGAGATCCGCGACGAACACGACGAGGAGCCTCCCCACTTGCAAGAAGTAAGGCCGGGCCTGTGGGACGTCGACGCGCGCGCGACGCTTGAAGAGCTTCGCTACGTAGGCATCGTCGTGCCCGAAGAAGACGCAACTCACTCGGTGGGGGCCTGGCTCGCCAGCCATCTGGAGCGGTTTCCGCGGCCCGGCGATGCCATTTCTCTGAACGCCGAATACCGATTGGCCGTCGGCACGGTGCACCGTCGCCGCATCACGCGCGCGCGCCTCGAGCGCATTGAACCACTGCCCCCGGGCGAATCGTAGGGGTCGGCTCACGCTTCCGATCGACAGCGTTTTTCCAGGAAATAATTCACTGACGATTGGTGCATGATGCGCATCGCACGACTTCTCCGCGAGGGCCAGCCGCCCGCGTACGCCGCTCTTGAAGGTCATGAGGCCCGTCTCTTTGACCGCGCCCCGTGGCACAACGGCGTGCCCACGGGCGAGCTCATCTCGTGGAATACAGCGATGCTTTTGGCTCCCGTTGAACCCTCCAAAATCATTTGCGTGGGCCGCAACTACGCCGCGCACGCCCGCGAGCTTGGTCACGCGTTGCCGAGCGAGCCGCTCCTTTTTTTCAAGCCTCCGAGTGCCGTGGTTGGCCCCAACGCAGACGTCGTATTACCCGCTGTTTCCCGGCGCGTGGACCACGAGAGCGAGCTCGCGCTGGTGATCGGAATGCGAGCAAAAAACCTGACGCGAGAGAACTCCCTCGCTCACCTCGCAGGCAGCACGGCCGCCAATGATGTCACCGCGCGGGACCTTCAAAAAACCGATGGGCAGTGGGCTCGCGCCAAGGGCTTCGATGGGTTTTGTCCTCTCGGCCCGTGGGTCGATACACGCACCGATGCCGCCTTCTTCGCGAGTCTCAGCGTGTGCTGCACCGTCGATGGCACCGAGAGGCAGCGCGGCCTCACGTCCGACATGATTTTCGATGTGACCGCGGTGCTGGTCTGCATCAGCGCCATTTTTACTCTCGAGCCCGGCGATGTGATCCTCACCGGAACCCCGGAGGGCGTGGCCCCTCTCGCACACCATGCACAATGCACGGTTGCCATTTACGATAACGCAAATAATGAGGTTTTTTCCCTCACAAATCGTTTTGTGGCTGGTTGACCCTTTCGCATGATTGGGCGGGGTCGCGACTATTTTCTTGCCGGTGCCGCAATGATCGCGGTGAGCCTTGGCGTCTATGCGGCGAGGCGCGATGCCTACGTTGCTTGCCGACCTGGGCTCGTGAAAAGGGGCGCGCGTTGCTGCGTCACGGTCAGCGACCATGGGTCGTGTGCGTCTTCGTTGAGGCCGCAAAGCTTCTCGCGGGCAGACCGCATCCTCGTCGTCTCGCGTTCCGTGGAGCTGCGAGGCGAGAGTTTTGAACGCTCTCAGCCTTCCACAACATCGGTGCAAACTGCATCTTTCGAACTTTTGCGCACCGAACTTCGGTGCGGTGACGCGATGCTCGTTCTCGGGTCGAGCGCGTCTGCGACGACGTCGCGTCTCTGCGAGGGTGACGCAGAACGAGCAGCCGGTGGCCTGAGTTTTCCGCAGGCCGAGCGGGTGTGCCGAGCCCTCGGCGGGCGCCTTCCAAGCGAGGCCGAGTGGCAACGCGCGGCGGGCGCGAGAGGCACGCGTTACCCCTGGGGCGAAACCGGTGCGACGTGCCGCGTGGCGGTGTGGGGCATCGATGGGGGCCCGTGTTTCGGCGGGTCGATTGAGCCAAATGGGGCGAACTCCGGGGGGCCCGACACGGTCGATTCACGCCCCGCGGGTGCGAGCGTCGAGGGCGTCATCGACCTCGCGGGAAACGTCGGGGAGTGGGTGACCAGCGACGGAGCGCCGGTGCTAAAGGGCGGTGACTACGCAAGTCTCGACGCCGCCGAACTCCGCGTTTTTGCTCGTCGTAGCGCGCCACGTGACGAAACGCTCGCGCGCAACGGGGCACGATGCGCGTTCGATTTGGCGCGGCCGCCCGCCGGGTCGCTTCCTTAAGCGCATGTACAATGCATGCAAAGCGCATGCAAAGCGCATGCATGTGGGGGGCACGAAAACGCAGAAGCCATGCCTCGCGCGACGGCGGGGCATGGCTTCTGACCTGCGGCGCAGGAGAGACGGCGAAGCGGTTTAGAAAACCGTGTTCATGCCGAGGAGGATCGTGGTCTGCGAGCTGGAGTTCATGCCCTCGCTGGGTGACGCACCGGTAGGCGCGGGGACGTGCTTCTTGAAAAATACGTCGCCGTCGGCCACGTCATGACGAGCCTCGAGGCGGAAGCTGGTGCCCTCGGTGGGCCGCATGTCCAAGGTCAGCGTGCCGGAACCAACGGCTTTGGTTCCGTTGGCGGAAAGGAAAAACATCGGGTTCGCCACGTCTCCGGCGGACTCGGTGAAGTAGTCGCCGCGGGCCGCAAGGTAGACCATCGACCCGAGTTTTGCGCGCGCGTAGGCCGCCGCGGCAATCCAGGAATAGTCGCCCTTTTTGTTGCTCTCCATGCCGGTGTCGCCGTGAAGGCCGAGGGATAGCGAGTCGGTCACAGGAACGCTGACCCACGCGTCTACGAGGTGCCGGATGGGCTTTCCGAAATCCGTATTCTCTGCGCGTTTCCGCTCATTTCCGACCAGGTAAACGAGACTTGCGGTGGTTCCAGCGCCGTCGTCGTACCCCAGTTGAAGCGCGCCGCTCGGGGTCGCGTTGGTCTCGAAGCCGTTGTTCCAGCCGTTCATCACGTAACCCGTTGCTGTAAGCTTCGGGGTAAGTGCATACGCAGCCTTTACACCTACGTGGTAATACGTAAGGAAGTAGAACGTATTGGCGCGAGACCAGTTCCAGTTGTCTTTGACGTTGTACCCTTCGAAGCCCACGGGGGTTGCGAAGAGGCCGGCGGTCACGGTCAGGCCGTTGTCAAACGCGTGCGCCGCGTAGGCCTGCTGAACGTAACGAAGGGCATTGGCGCCCGTGGCCGAGGTGTAAACCGAGCCCGTGGAAGGCGGCTCGAGGGGGTCGTAGGTATGGCTGCCCAGATTTCCGGACTGCAGCGTGATCTTCAGCGAATCGGCGCCTTTTTTGATGTCCACGTCGACGGCTGCATTCTGCAGGTTAAAGCCATCGTGGGTATCGAAGGCCCGGAGCGAGTTGATGCCGTTGGTCGGCCTGTTCAGGTTCGACAGGTAGTAGGTCTCAATCCATCCACTGATCTTGACCTCGGGACTGGTGGTCGAGGCGGCGGGAGCCGCGGCCGCAGCAGGAGCGGCGGGTGCCGTTTCCGGGGCCGGCTCCTGCGCGTAGGCAGGGCGGGCGGTGACGAGAGAGGCTGCGATGAGGGCAAGTGTGAGAGCAGGCAGGCGGGAAAATGGATGGGTCATGGGACCTCCTTTGAAGAAATGACGGTGCGCCCCGTTGATGTTCGGAGTGTTTCCTTATGGGGCCCGCATTTGTTTCGCTTGTCCAAAAAACGGCAGGCGATTAGGGAGTGATTACTCATCAAATGGGCCGCCAACCGATCATCTCACGCGAGCAGCTTCTTCAGATTACGCGCGCGGTTTTTCAGGAACATGGCTTTCGTTCGACGACCGCCGAGATCGCGAAACGCGCGGGAATAAGTGAGGGCGCGCTTTTCAAACGCTTCAAAACCAAGCAAGAATTGCTGAAAGCGGCCATTTCGCACATCGACCAGAACCCGCCGTGGATCCTGGGCCTGGCCGGGCGAATTGGGCAAACGAGTGTGGAGGGCGAGCTTGAGGGCGTTGCCCTCGAATTCATGCAGTTTGCACGTATTCTTATGCCGTGTGTGCTCATGGCGCATACGGGTTCGGGCGATCGAGGTCACCGCGATGTGGCGGACGGCCCGCCTCCGCCCGTGCGGATCATCAAGGCCATGACGGTCTATTTCGAGGCCGAGATGAGGCTCGGGCGCATCCGCGTCGGCGATGCGGAAATCGTCGCTCGGTGTTTCATCGGCCCCATCATGCACTTCGTGATGCTCGAGCTGATGCACCAAAGTTTTGAATACCTTCCGCTCTCGGCCGAAGGCTTCGTGCGCGGGCATATCCAAATTCTTCTTCGCGGCATTCTCTGAGTTAAAACGTCTCCATTCACGCGAGTTCTTGAATGCGTAAACACCTGCTTATTTCCAGCATTATCACCGTTTTGTCTGTTGCGAGCGCGGCCTCCGCGTTGCAGCCTCTCGAGCACTTTGTTGCCGCCGCGCGAAGTCAGTCTTTCGACGCGCGTGAGGCGCGAGCCAATGACAAACAGCGCGAAGAAGAAACCACGCGGGCGTGGTCAGGCCTTTTTCCGACCCTGACAACGCGTGCATCTTACACGCGTAATCAATACCCGGCCTCGTCGCTCGCGCCGGCGAATCCGTCCACCGGGGTGGCGGCGCGCACGATCACGATCTTGCCCGAGGATCAATACGACGCCTTCTTGGTCCTCGACGTTCCGCTTTTCGATCTGACCAAGTGGTCCCTCGTGACCGCGGCAAAACACATGCAGTCTGCATCTTTGGCGCGAGGCTCTCAAACGGGCCTCGAACTTGATAAGGCCGTAGCGCGCGCGTATTTCAGCATTATTGCAGGCGAAGCCCTCACGCAGGCGACCGACGGTTCGCTCCGCGTGGGCCTTGAGAACCACGAGCTCGTCGTGCAGCGCCAGGCGGCGGGTCTCGCAACGGCCTTGGAAGTGCGCCGCGCGGCCGCCGAGGTGGAGCGATCGCGTCAGGCCATTGCCGATGCACGCTACGTTCTCGCCATCACGCGCCGGAGTCTTGAAACCCTCACGCGGGTGGCTCCCACAGACGGCGCGCCGGCCCTCTCCGACGACCTCCACGCGGAGCTGCCCGTGGCCGTCTATGAGGCGAAGACTCCCGAGCTCCCATCGGTGCTTGCGGCCGTAAACGAGGTGCGCGCTTCGCAGGCCAACGTGTCTGCGGCGTGGGGCGCTCTAAGCCCAAGCCTCACCGCGAACGTGACCGAGCGCTTCACAAATGCCACAGGATTTGCTGGTAAAAGTCCAGTGTATGCGGCTGGTATTACGGCGACGTGGCGCCTTGATTTGGGCGCGTGGGCAGGCGTTCACGCGCTGGAGGCCGCAGAGGTTGTGGCGTCCATTCGCAAGGAGCGCGTCGACCGCGCGGCCCGCGATCAAGTGTTTCAAGCGTGGGCGCAGGTGGAGGCGCTTTGCGCCAAGTCGCGCTCGTCGCGGGCGCAAGTTCACGCAACCGAGGAGGCCTCGCGCCTGGCCCACGAGCGGTACGCCCAGGGTCGCGCAACCCAGCTGGAGGTTGTGCAAGCAGACCGCGATTTTTTTGACGCGCAGGTCGGGCGCATTCAGGCCGACGCAGACTTGGCCTATGCGCGGGCTGCGCTACGTCTGAGTGCGGGAGAACAATTGGCAGCAAATTCCCTCAGCGAGGCCACGCGATGACCACTTCCATGACCTCCACCGAGAGCGCAAAAACGACGGACGACAGCGCTCCACGCATGCCGACGAAGGCTTACGCGCCCGCGTCGATTCGCTGGCGCACGATGGTGACCATCGCGTGGCGCATGATGTTTCACAGCAAGCTGAAGATGTTCGGAACGCTCATCGGCGTGGTCTTCGCGGTGATCCTTTCCAATCAGCAGGCCGGTACGTTTCTCGGGTTGATCAAGAAGAACACGATGTTCGTCGAGTACTGCGGCGCGGACATGTGGATCGTTTCTCCATCGACGCTCACGCTCCAGCCCACGAAGCCCATGGGGATTTCTTCGCTCTACACCGCGCGCTCCACCAAGGGCGTGGCATGGGCCGAACCCCTGCTTTTTGCCGGGGCATCGATACAACTGCCCGCGGGCGGAAGCGAGCCGATTCAGTTTGTTGGCACCGCGGCGCCGCGGTACGCCGGCGGGCCGTGGAACGTCGTTGGCGGCTCGAAGGCCTCGCTCGAACGGCCCAACACGATGGTGTTTGAAGACTCGGAGCGGGAGCGCTTGGGCGGCTTGAACATCGGCAGCGTGCGCGAGGTCAACGGTTTCAAAATTCAAGTGGGCGCCATCACCTGGGGCCTTCTTCCCTTCGGGCCGTCGTTCGCGTTCGCGGAATACGAGCTCGCGCGGCGCATGCTCAAGATCGATGCGGACCAGACGCACTTTGTGCTCATCGGGCTCGAACCCGGTGCCGATCCGGAGGCCGTGAAGGCTGCGATCATGGCGCGCGCGCCGGAGGTCAAAGTGGTTGGCAGGCAGGAATTTCGCAGCTTGATCATCTCGTTTCTTCTGAAACGATCACCCATCGGCATCACCTTCGGCTCCTCCACCGTCTTCGCCCTCATCGTCGGTTTTGTCATCGTCTCGCTCTCCATGTTCTCGGCGGTCGTCGACAACATTCGCGAGTTCGGCACGCTGAAAGCCATCGGCGCAACCAACGGCGATCTCGCAAGAATTGTCGTGACCCAATCGATCACCTTTGCCCTGATGGGCTCACTCATTGGGCTCGCGGTGATTACCCGGCTCGCAGCCGTGATTCGCTCCCCCAAGCTGGCGATTCAATTGCCTCCAGAAATGCTTATAGGCACGACCCTCGTGATGGTTGGAATGTGCGTGGCCGCATCGAGCCTCGCCGTCCTTCGCCTTCGCAAAGTTGAGCCCGGCATGGTGTTCCGATGAGCTTCGTGCATTCTGCATCCATTCCCGTCGTGGAGGCCCGCGAGGTTGTCAAAGATTACGGCGAAGGCCCGACGACCTTTCGCGCTCTAAAGGGCGTGAATTTCCACGCGGATCGAGGGGAATTCGTCATTCTTTCGGGCCCGAGTGGCAGCGGCAAGACGACCCTCATCTCGATTCTCGGCTGCGTGCTCAAGGCTACGTCGGGCACCGTGCGCGTTCTCGACGACGTGATTTCGGATGTTGCCGAGTCGGAACTTCCGAAGCTGCGTCTGGCTTACGTGGGGTTTATTTTTCAGGGGCACAACCTCATCATGTCGATGACGGCGCAAGAGAACGTGGCGATCATGCTCGCCTTGCGCGGATGGAACGCGACAGACGCCGCGAAGGAAGCCGCGCGTCTCCTGAGCCTCGTGGAGATCGGCGACAAGCTAAAGAGCCTGCCAGGCGATCTCAGCGGAGGGCAGCGGCAGCGGGTGTCGATTGCCCGGTGCATCGCGGGCAATCCGCCCATCGTTTTGGCCGATGAGCCAACCGCGAGTCTCGATGCGCAGACGGGGCAGCTCGTCACCGAACTTCTTCATAACCTCGCGAAAAAGCGCGGGCACACGGTGGTCACCGTCACCCACGACAACCGTATTTTTCACTTTGCCGATCGCATCGTTCACATCGAAGACGGCCAGATTACTCAAGAGAAAGACAGCCATTCATGAGCGCATTCCGTTTTCGACCCATGCATGCCGGTCTTGTGCTAGGCGCCCTCACCCTCTTTGGGGTGATTCTTCGCGGCGTCGCCGAGGGCCCCCCAAACCTCGCCCGTGCCGCCGATTCCGAAAAGGCGAAGCGCGAGGCCGTTCCGATGACCGGCGGAAAAGACCAACACGGGGCGGCGGTTCAAGAGGGTGACTTCGTCGCGGGAAACGGCGTTGTCGAACCCAACGGGCGCGAGATTCGCGTGGCCGCATCGGTGCCCGGCCGGGTCGCCCGCATCCTCGTCAAAGAAGGCGATTTCGTGGAGCCAGGAGCGCCCCTCGTGGAGCTTGAATCGGTGGTGGAGCGTGCGGGCCTCCGGGCCGCGGAGGCCGAGGTTCATGGCGCCCAGGCGGACTTCGACCGGGTGAGCCGAGGGCTGCGCCGCGAGGACGTCGACGCGGTCATTGACGAGGCCAATTCGAGTCGATCGCGCGCCGATCTTTCGAAGGGAACGCTGCAGCGGTTGGAGGCATTGAGCAAAGCGGGCGGCGTTTCCGCCGACGAACTCGATCGCGCGCGTCAGAGCGCCGCAAGCGACGATTCCCTCGCCCGCGCGGCCGATGCTCGTCGACGCGGCGCGCTTGCGGGCTCACGCGCGGAAGACATTCTCGCGGCGAAGGCGCGCCTCGAACTTTCGCGCGCGCGTCGCGATCAGTCGCAGGCCCAGCTCGATCGCCTCACGGTGAACGCGATTCAGGCTGGAGAAATCCTGCAAGTGAAAGCGCGGGCCGGCGAGTACTACAACGTACAGGGCGACCCGCTTCTCATTCTCGGCGACACGCGAACCCTCCGCGTGCGCCTCGACATCGACGAACGCGATGTCGCCAAGGTGGCCGTTGATGCCTCCGCGATCGTCACCGCGGAGGCCTTTCGCGACAAGAAATTCAAGGGCAAGGTTGTCGAAATCGGGCGCCGAATGGGCCGAAAAAATGTACGCACCGACGACCCCAACGAGCGCTTCGACACGAAGATTCTTGAGGTAATTGTGCTCCTCGAAGACTCCAAACCCCTCGTGCCCGGCGAGCGCGTCACCGGATTTGTGGCGTTCAAACGCTAGGCGCGCGCAGGGGCCTGTGTCGCCAGTCCGCGGCATCTCTACGCATGCCGCGCGCGCTAAGCGTGTATTATGCAGACGTCGCGATGAGGCGACAGAGGGCGTCTGTGAACTCGTTGGTCGTTGCGTTTCCGCCGACGTCTCCCGTGCGCACGTCGCTTGTGCGGTAGATGGTCGTGACCGCGTCTTCGATGCGCTGGGCGGCAGACATTTCGCCGATGTGGCGAAGCATCATGACGGCGGATTGCACGAGGGCTGTGGGGTTGGCCACGCCCTTTCCGGCGATGTCCGGGGCGCTTCCGTGCACGGCCTCAAAGACCGCCGAGAGGGCGCCGATGTTTGCGCCGGGCACAATGCCGAGCCCACCGACCAGGCCCGCTCCGAGGTCGCTGAGAATATCGCCGTAGAGGTTTTCGGTCACGATGACGTCGAGCTTGTTGGCGTTGCGCACCATCATCATTGCGCAGGCATCAACGATGACCTCGACGGGCTCGATGGCCGGGTAGCGCATGGCTACACGACGAAATACCTCAAGTAGGAGGCCGTCTGACAGCTTCATGATGTTGGCTTTGTGCACCGCAGTCACGCGGCTGCGCCCCATTCGCTTCGCGTATTCGAACGCGTACTCGCAGATTCGAAGGCAGCCTCGCTCCGTGATGAGTTTGATGCTCTGGGCGATTCCGGGCATGATCATGAGTTCAAGGCCGGCGTACAGATCTTCTGTGTTTTCCCTGACGATTACCATGTCGGTTCCCTCAAATCGGGGCTCGACGCCGGGGAGAGAACGAATGGGGCGCACGTTTGCGTAGAGGTCAAGCTCTTGGCGAAGTGTGACGTTGACGGACTTGAACCCCTTGCCGATGGGCGTGCCGATCGGCCCCTTGAGGGCAACCTTGTTGCGGCGCACCGACTCCAAGACTTCAGGTGGCAGCGTGGTGCCGCGCTTCTCGGCGACCGCCGCGCCCGCGTTGTGCGTCTCCCATTCTATTTTGACGCCCGCGGCCTCGAGAACACGCTTCGTCGCCTCGCTTACTTCGGGGCCAATGCCGTCGCCGGGGATCAGGGTAATCGTGTGACTCATAGGGCCTCCGTTCCTTGCTCGCGCTGATGCCTTGCTCGCGCGGCTGAAAAAATATCGGACTCCAGAGTCTCGCATCGCAGAGCGGGAGTCTACGAACGAATCGTCGAAGGCGTTGGGCGTCACTCGCCCGACGTTGCCCGTCTTTAATCCGCCGAATGAACAGTATTCATACGGATAATCGCAGGAAAAATCGCGCAAGGCTCGGGGCCGCGAAAGCCCTTGGCGAGGGCATCAATGCGCCGCCGCTCGCCCGCCGACGGCAGCCCGACGGTGACGACCGTGAGCCGGGTGGGGCACGCAAGGAAACGCGCGAGTTCCTGGACGGCCGCCGCGGTCACGTTGTCGAGGCGACCGCGTTGTTCGTCGAGGCCGCGCAGGTGCCCAAAAAGCCAACTGACGCCCACGGCGTGGGCGAGTGCGGCGGCCGAATCGAGGGAGCTTTCCACGTCCCAACGATGGCGCTGAATGGCCATCGAAACTTCGTTGCTCGTGGGGCCCGTGGCCGCAAGTTCACGCACCATTTCGAGAATGGATTCGACCACGGGCGCGGCCATGTCGTGCCTCACAGACGCGGCGAAATCCACGACTCCATCGTCTTCGAAGACCTCGTACGAGCCGCTAACGTCGTAGCAAAGTCCGCCTTCGTCGCAGAGGCGACGGTACAGGCGCGTGGACATGCCGTCGTCGATGATTCGCGTGAGGACTTCGAGGGCCGGCATGCGCTCATCGTGCTCGCCAAAAGCTCTAAAACTAATTCGCAGCGAGGTCTGGCTGGCGGCGTCGCGAACGTGCTTGGTGATGGGTGCAGTCTGCACATTTGGCGGTGCGACGTCGACGGCGGGTGCGGACGAAAAATTCGCGAAGGACTCGGCGAGGACGTCGAGGGCATCGATGTTCCCGAGGGCACCCGTGGCGGCCACCACGAGGGACGGCCCGCCAAAGTGGCGCGCATGGTGCCGCCGCAAATCGGGGACCGTGAAACGCGCGACATCGCGCCGCGTTCCGGTGATCGTCATGCCAAGCGGGTGGCCTGGGAACGCGAGGGCGCGCACGAGATTGTCGGCGTTGACTTGGCGCCCGCGATCATCAAGATCTTCGAGTATTTCCTCGGAAACAATGCGCTGCTCGATCGCGATGGACGGAAACAGAGGTTGCGAAAGGACGTGCCCAAGCAGGCGTGCCGCGGCGGAAAAGTTCTCCGATGGCAGGTCGAGTTCGAAGACCGCGTAGTCGACGTGGGTGCAGGCCTCGAGGCTCGCGCCGAGTCGTTCAAAGGCCGCGTTCAGGGCATGCGCATTTTGAAGTTCGCTCGTTCCGCGAAACAGCATGTGCTCAAGAAAATGAGAAAGGCCGTTGTCGCGCCTTTGCTCAAAGCGCGAACCGATTCGAACGAAGACCGCGAGGTGAGCACGGCGCAATTCGCCTCGCGGAACGGCGACGAGGCGGAGACCGCTCGCGAGGGTTGTCGCCACGTGAGGACAG
>CAMCKZ010000045.1 GCA_945875545.1 Polyangium aurulentum
CCGGGCCACCCCCGCGGCGATTTCCACCAGCCGGCGTGTTCTCCTCACGTCTCCAAGTTTTGCCCCCGCAAATTCCTCTTCCGCCCACGTCGTTGTCGCTGCTTTTTTCATCCAGGTTCTGACGCGCCGCGTCCAACAAAATTCAACACTGCCCGAAAATAGACAAATCTGCCCCGGGCATTTCTAAGCGATTTCAATCACTTCAGGAAGATGGAGCCAATGGTGAGCCCATTGTGCGCAGCAGAATGGGGAAGCATGGGGGGGACCCACACCCCAACCTTCCTGTCTGCTTCGCATCCAGAGGATTGGGTCCCCAGCCGTGTGCGAAGCAGACGGCGCCCGGATGGGGTGGGTCGTCGCGTTGGAAATTTGCAAGAGCCCGAGAGGTTAGACCCTTTTCGGCGAGGGTCTAGCCTTCACGCAAAAGTGCGATGCGAGCTGCCCCTGAAAGTGTGCCGGGAAACGCGGACGCTCCCAAAGCTAGGACCGTCGGAGGTAGGCCTGTTTTCGAAAAGAGGGCGTCGTATTTTGACGACGTCAACCGACGATTTGGGGCGGCCCGCCGTTTCCCAGCGTCCACCTGGACCCGACTCCCACCGCCGAGGCCCTTGCTCCGCGGCACCGGTTGAATGGCCGCGGCACTTTCCCCGGGGCCCAAACTTCACTAGCCACGAGCCGTGCTCTTTTACGAAACTCTCCACGGGCTCGTCTTGAACTCCGCGATCGAGGGCGTCGGGCTGCCCCTCGGCGAGGCGGGCGCGAACCGCTTTCTGCACCCCGTGCCCGTGGCCATTCGCGTTCTTGAGCCCCTCTTCCCTGGGGAGGCGACGGTCGCTGCGAGCGAGCCAGGCCTAGCGATTTCCCTCAGCTCCGACGGTGCGAGCGTTTGCCTTGCGGTGCGCGGCGTCGGTCAATTTATTGTAACACAGCACAGTGTCGATGTTCGCCCGTCTCACATACAGTCCAACGATACCGTCTATGCATCGGATGACCTGCGTCTTTTCGTGCGGTACCATGCTCTGGGTTTGCTGCTTCGTCTGCGTGGACTCTTGGTGCTCCACGGTGCCGCGGTTCTGGTGGGTGACTCGGTCGATGTGTGGGTGGGCGCAAGCGGCGCGGGCAAGACGGCTACCGCCATCGATGCGTGTTCCTCCGGGGCGCTCTTTGTGTCCGACGAGGTCGTGACAATGCGCGAGCGCGACGGTCAGTTTTGGGTCCTCCCGGGCGTGCCGTGGGCGCGAATGCAGGCCGGGGCGCCCGCGAGACTTCTGTCCCAAGCCTCCGTTCTTCGAGCCGCGCCGGCGCAAGAGTTTCGCGTGGCGCGGGTGATGCTGGCGGGCGCGCGGGGGCGTCCCGGCGAAAAGGCTTCGCTCGGCGCGCACATTATGGGTGGCTACCGGCCCGAGCTGAGGCCAACCACCGATGAAATGCTCGCACGCCAGTCCCTCCTCGATGCGTGTGGCGCTCCGTTTCCACACGATGTTCCCCGCGCTCTTGGGCGTGCCGCCCCCGCGGAGTGAGGACTGAAGCCGCGTCCGCTACGCCTTTGCCCTTTATCCCGCACCGTGTCCCGCACCGTGAACTCTGTGCATTCTGCAGCGACATTTGCGCGCGAGTAGCGGCGTTCGCAGAGGCGGCATTGGCTCTGGCCTGGAGGCCCCGGCGTACAAAACATGGCATATACGATACAAGTATATCGGCTATGTTACAGGTCCGTCGGCGTGCGTGGAACCAGGAGAAACGCGCGCTCGTGCGGCCGCTTGCCCGGATCGGTTGACCGGCGCGGCAATGCCCGCTTTCATGTGTCTATGAGCGAACTTGTCAAAGAAGACGTGGTTGTGGGCGACGGGGCCGAAGCCAAAAGCGGTAAAATGGTAAGCGTGCACTATACAGGCACTCTGACCTCGGGAAAAAAGTTCGACAGCTCCCACGACCGGGGCAGCCCGTTTGACTTCCCGCTGGGTGCCGGCCGCGTGATTCGGGGATGGGACGAAGGCGTCGTCGGCATGAAGGTGGGGGGCAAGCGAAAGCTGACAATTCCCTCGGAACTCGCTTACGGGTCCGATGGTTTTCCAGGCCTGATTCCGCCGAATTCAACACTCATTTTCGAGGTTGAACTCATCGCGGTGCGCTGAGTCTTAAACGCCGGCATAGAAGCCCGATGCGGTGCGCGATCGCGTCGACACCTTCGCCCCCGGGCGTGGGGGGCTGGCGCTTTCCAGCGTCTGCCTACCCCGCGGGGCCGATGATGGTGTCGATAATGAGGCTTTCTTCCATGCGAAACGCGCGAGGGCCCGTGGGCATGTCTACGGCGCGGGTCACCTGCATGATCATGAGCGTGACCCCTGGACGCACCGTGGTGGTAGCGACGATGCGGCCGTTGGCGTTTGGCGGCAAGATGGCAATCTGGTCGTAGAGCGCAATGGTGGCAAGCTTCGCGAGCTGCGCGATTTGAGAGGTGACGAGCGACACGCCCGCCGCCGCGCCCACGCCCCGAGGCAACGCGATGGCCGCCTGGGTAATGCCGATGCGCCCGCCCAACATGGTTGCGCTGCCGAGGGGTTTTGGTGCCCCCAAGCGAACGCTCGACGTGGGCATGGCGGCGGGAATCGTGGTGGGCCCGTGACTGGCGACGCCGGGCGCACCGGGCATGCGAATGGGGGGCATGCCGGGCCGAGCGCCGATGCCAACCGCGCCGCCCATACCAAGGGTGGTAGGTCGTGCGGGTGCCACGACCGAGCCTGGCGGGCCTCCGGGGCCTCCGGGGCCTCCGAGACCGGAACGGGCCATTGCGGGGTTGCCGGCGGGCACGCGCGTGGCGGGTACCACCGGCATTGCCATCGGGCCGGGACGGGGCATTCCAGGCGCAGCAACGGGCATACGTGTGGAGAGCCCCGCCGGTGCCGTGGTGGATAGCGGTGCCATCGGGCGCGAGGACGGGGGTGGCGCGGCCATCGGGCGCGAGGACGGGGGTGGCGCGGCCATCGGGCGCGTAGACAGGGGCGCACCGCGTTCCGAGGCGGGGTGTTGGGTGGACTCGGGCGGCCGCTCGCTCGCCGGGTTGGCCATGCGTGGAACGCCCGCGGGTGACAGGCTTTGGCGCAGCCCGGCGGGGGGTGCGCCCGATGACCCGGGGGGCATCGGGCGGGCTGAGGGCGGGGCCACCGATGACCCGGGCATACGCGGGGCTTGCGAGCCTGGATTGGGGCCAGGTGGCGTGGACGGCGGCCGCGCAATGGATGGCACGCCAGGAGCAGCCAAAGCGCGTTTTACGGCGCTTACCGGGCGCGCAGAGACGACGCGCGCGGTGGTGCCGAGGCGCAAAAGCAAATTGCCTTGGGCGGCGATGTCTTCGGCGCTTGGCCCGCTGCGATCTTGCGGGGCGACGAGGCCCAATTCTTCTTTGAAACTCAGGATTTTTGCTGCCGTGAGAGGCCGCTCGATGATGGCCCGCGTGGGTGTGTCTCGGGGGCAACCGAGGGACGTGACCTGGATATGCATGGCGGACCGCGCCACGCCGCCCACGAGCTGCCCGCCCACAAAAACGCCTTCATCGCCAATGAGTTCGCTCTGAATGGCGTCGTGGGCGACGGTGACCGTGGCGCGGGCTTCAAGGCGCGACTCGGAATCGACGAAACGAACCTCGATGGCCCCCACGGCAAAAATCTGAGATTGCCGACGAACGCCGCCCTTGATGGTGATGGAACCCCCGGCTTTTACAGTGCCGTGCTCGATGCTGCCCTTGACTTCGACATCTCCACTGGCCTCGACGACGAAGCCCGCCGTGACGTCGCCCTCGACGCTGACCGACCCATCGAAGTGAATGTTGCCTGACTTGAAATCGACGGTTTGAACGACGAGGGACCGGCTCACGGAAATGCGGCCGTTTGGCTCGCGAATAGGCACGCCGGAGATCGCCGAAATGAGCGACCGACCTTCGGTGCCCAGCGTGACATTTTGCCCCGGTTGCAGCTTCAGATCTTTGCCGTGCGGCGCCTCGAGCACCCGCCCCCAGGCGTCTACGCCTTGAACCGGATCGCGCTCGCGAATGATGCGAACGAGCACATCGCCGACGTCGCAGCGGTCAATCTTTCGCGATTCGCGGTGGTCGATCGCGAACGCTTCACGCTCGCCCGCGGCGGCTGCGGCCTTTTCGCGCGGTTTGAGGGAGTCAAAATGGTAGAAAAACTCTTCGTCGGACCCCGCGACCGCCGCATTGCCGCAGATAACGCGCGTAGGCTTACCGACGTTCTCGCCGCGCGAGAGGGCATCGATGCCGAGTTCATCAAGCGGGCCGAGGTAGCCCGAGTCGCGCAGGAGTGAGACGATTTGATCGCGGCTGTAACGCCAGGGATCTTGGGCGATGAGGAACAACTCGAGACCCTCGGGGCTCACTTGCACCGATGTATTGCTGGCCTCCGTCGATTCCGCTTGAAATTCCCCCATGGCATTCTTGCGTCTGGCCTCGCCTCGTTGGCAGCCAGCGTTTCTTCAATAGCACCGAAGTTTAGCCTACAGATCTCGGAAAGTGACGCGACTCAACTTCTTCTGCGATGCAGAAATGGCAAGCGCCGCGACGCATTCCAAGCACGAAACATGTCCACGATAGAAATTCTCTACATCGACGAGCACCTCGTCGTCGTCAACAAGCCCTCGGGCCTGCTCGTTCACCGGGGCTGGGGCACCGACCGCGATGTGGCCCTTTTTCGCGTGCGCGACCTGCTCGGGGCCTACGTCGATACGGTTCATCGCCTCGACCGCGGAACGAGCGGTTGCCTGGTTTTTTCCAGAACAAAGGTGTGTACGCCTCTCCTCGCCAAGTGCTTTGAAGAGGGCCGTATTTCGAAAACCTACGTGGCCCTCGTTCGCGGACATACCGCGTTTGACAGCAAGCGTATTGAGTACGACTTACCACGTACCGAAGATGGTCCGCGTGTGCATGCCGCAACCGATGTTCGTCTCTTGGCAAAGTCGCCGGTCGACCGCTGTTCCCTCGTCGAGGCCAGGCCCGAAACCGGGCGCCTTCACCAGATTCGCCGTCACCTGCGCCACCTGTCGCACCCGCTCATCGGCGACGTGGCCCACGGAGACGGCCGCGTGAATCGCCACTACCGCGAAACATGCAATCTGCACAGACTCGCCCTCCATGCGCAGCGGCTGAACTTCGATCACCCAGTGACCGGCGAGCGCCTCGATGTGGTCGCTCGGGTCCCCGATGACCTCATACAACCCCTTGATCTTCTTGGATTTATTCGCGAAACTTACTTGCCCGCCAAGTAGCCCGTCACCATGCGCGTCACCTCGGTGGCCATCGCGTGCCGATCGGTGCCCGGTCTATCGACGACGACCGCGTGCACGAGCGAAAGCACCGATCGCACGACCACCGTTGCTGCAAGTTTTGTATCCGCAACGCGCACCGCGGGCGGGCCGGCGGCCTCCAGCGCGGCGGTCACCACGGCCTCCAGGCGATCTTCAAAGCCGTGCATTTCGCCTCGCGAAGTCGTTCTCAAGACTTGCTCGATGAGCACGCGATGCAACGCCGGATCGATTCCGTCTGCGGCAAAGAGGGTGTGCAGCAGCGTGCCCATCGCGCTCTCGAAAGTGACATGCGCGTCACCGGCGAGCTTCGCGGCCACGGTGGCGAGCAGCCGCTCGCGGTATCGCTTGAGCATTTCCACGGCAATCGCGTCTTTGCTCGGAAAATATTGGTACAGCGATCCCACGCTGACGCCCGCGGCTTCGGCGATGCGGTTCGTCGTCGCTTTGCCCCACCCGAGCTGGATCAAAACGCGAGCAGCGCCCTCCAGAATGACATCGACGGTGGCCATTGCGCGCTCTTGGCGGGGCAACTTTCGAGCGGCGGATCGCGGATGATCGGCACGAGGCATGGCCTCACAAGAACGCGAGTAGCGAACGTTGGCAAGCCATCGCATCATTGCGCCCACAACCTTCAACGAAACGGACGCCCATGCCTATGTTCCCCATACAACTCAATCGCGAATGGTCTGGCCTCATGACGAGCTACGAGCTCGACCACCAGAACCCCGTGAACCAGGCCTGCCATCGCGTAGGAATTCCCCTCATCGCCGGAAGTATTCCCCTCGGCGCCACCCTCATCGGCCTCCCCCTCGCCATTCCTATGTTTTCCGTCGGCTGGGCCTTTCAGTTCATCGGTCATGCGTTTGAAGGCAAAAAGCCAAGTTTTGTGGAAGACAAACGCATGCTTCTCGTGGGCCTCTTGTGGTGCATGAAAAAGAACGGTGTCAGCTTCGAAGACAGCGCCGTTCTTGCTGCGGCGTAAAGGGCGCTTTCGTCCGCCCGATCGCCAGGCCACCGCCGAAATTGCGTGGCGTTCGGCTTCTTTTTTTTGAGATAACCCCGGACGTGATGGGGTAGACTTCGAACGTGGCAATTTTTGCGGGCGCACTAGAGCGTACGAGGTCGATTTGATCGACGGCGGTACGGCACTTCTTTCCGGCGCTGCAGTGCTCCTCGCGGGGCTTCTGGCGGCATCGCGTCGCCGCGAAAACGCAGCGGTTCTCGCGCGCGTGGCCGAAAGTCTCCAGAGTTCGCAACAGCGCGCAGAAGAGCGCAAAGCGAACGCGCAACGAGAAGAGCAACTTGCCGCCGCCCGCGACACCTTCTTTGCGAACAGCTCCCACGAGTTTCGCACGCCCCTCAATGGCATGATGGGCCTCGCCGACAGTTTGCTTACGGGCGGCGAAGCATTCTCGCCGCGCGTCGAACAAGCGCTCCAAGCGATCGTGTCAAGCGGAAAGCGCATGAACCGGCTGATTTCGGACCTTCTCGATCACACAAAGGCGCAAACCGGCGTGCTTTCCATCGATTTGCGGGCCGTCGATGTGAACGTGGCCGTCTCCGAGGCGATGCTGCTGCTCGCCCCAATGATGGGCGAAAAATCTATCCAGTTCATTAACGATATTTCAGCGAATTTCCCTCTCGTTCGCGCCGACGAAACCCGGCTTGCGCAGGTGCTCGCCCACATTTTGGGCAATGCGTTGGTCTACTCTTCGGAGGGTGAAATTCGCGTCAGCGCCGAGCGCCATGGCACGCAGATCACCGTCACCGTGACCGACACAGGCCCGGGCATCGCCGACGCCGAGCGAGCTCAGTTGTTCAATGCGGCGCGCCCGAACGACGGAAGCCCGCCGCGAGGCACTGACGGCCGCGGATTTGGCCTCGCGTTTGTAAAAACCCTCATCGAACTTCAACACGGCACAATCGGTTTTTCTTCAGAAGTGGGCCGCGGCTCGAGCTTCTTCTTTACGCTGCCCGAGGCTGGGCCCGGCGCGCAAAGGCGCCGCGAACCTCAAGTTCGCACCATCTCGCCTACCACCTACCGTTCATCCATTCCCGGCATGAATGCCGCGCTTCGCCGCGTTCCGATGCCCAATGTTGCCTCGGAGGTTCGCGTTAACGTGCGGCAAAATGCAGGAGAGCCGCAACCCCGGCAGCCGCCTTCTTCGCGCTACAACCTTCGCCATGCGGCTCCGCCCGGGCTGCTTCTCGCAATCGAGCCGGGGGCGCCCGCATCTTCGAAAGGCGGGGCAGCGCCGGAGTCCGGCCCGGTTTCCATTGGCCTCGGTGGGCAGTCGCTTAGGCCCGGCGCCCCCACCGAGGCACGCGCCAAGATCCTCGTGGTCGACGACGACGCCACCAATCGGGAGCGCTTCGACTACGATCTCGAGGCCCTCGATTGCGACATTACCTGTGCCGCCGACGGCGCCGAGGCTCTTGAAGTTTACCGCACGAAGGGGCCGTTTTCTGTCGTCATCTTGGACGTGATGATGCCCGGCATCGACGGCATCACCGTGTGCCGCGAACTGAGAAAGCTGCCGTCCGGGCGCCAGCTGCCGGTCGTTCTCGTCACGGCAAACCACGAAGAAAAGACCTTGACCGAGGGCTTTGCCGCGGGCGCAAGCGATTTCGTCACCAAGCCTTACAAAACAATCGATTTGCTGGAAAGGGTTCGCTTGCAACTCCGAAACGCAGCGATGGCCCGGGCGATCGGCCGCGTGGTGCCCCAAGAATTTCTGTCGCTTTTGGGTCACAAAACCATCGATCGCATTCGTCTCGGCGATTGTACAGAAAAGCACATTACAATTCTATTCTGCGATATCCAGGGCTTTACCGAGGTGTCCGAAAATAGAACACCACGCCAGGTATTTACTTGGCTTAATGAACATTTTGGCGCCATTGTTCCGTGTTTTCGCACCCACGGCGGTTTCGTCGATAAATTTATTGGCGACGCGGTTCTCGCCCTATTCGATACGGGCGTTGGCGCGGCATTGCAAGCGGCAACCGAGGCGGCCCAAGCCATGCGCCTCATCGACGACCAAGCACGCCTCGGAATCGGCGTTTACCACGGCCAAACCATGATCGGCATTGTGGGCGAGACCGAACGCTTTTCGCCCACCGTCGTGAGCGACAGCGTGAACGTGGCCTCGCGCCTTGAGGCCCTCACGCGGCGTTTCGATTCAAGCGTTCTCACGAGCGAAGAAACGCTCACGCAACTGCCCGTGCAGCTTTGGCCCGCCACGCGCTACCTCGGCGCTTTTCGCGTCAAAGGCCGGCACAAAGCCCTTCGCATTTACGAGCTCCTCGACGCCGAAACCGCTGAAGTGGCCGCGGCCAAAAGAGGGGCCGCGTCCGCCCTCGAAGCGGTGGTGGCGAGCGTAGCCCGAGGCGACCTCGGCAACGCGGCCCGCGCCGCCGCCCTCGGCCTCGACGACCACCCCACAGACGGCGCCCTCGCGTTCTACTTGCTTGAACTTGACCGCGTGGGCGGCGCGGCGGTTTCCAACGACGGCGTCATCAATCTCGACAGAAAGTAGGCGCGATGAGCGCGAGCCCGAGCGAATCGAAGCCGGCCCGAGGTGCCGCCACTCCAGGAGATTTGCAGGCTGCGGCGTCAACCGGCGACTCCGGCTCAAGCCGCGGCATCGGCGTGACCGTCGCGGTGGTGGCCGTGCTGCTGCTGGCCATGGGCCTTTTGTACGTGCGCCTCACCACGCGCGAACGGCACCACGTGCTGCACGCGCGAGAAAGCTCCGCGGTCGCCCTCGCGTCTTTGCTCGCCGAGAACGAAGCAGCGCCGCTCGATTTTGGCGACGCGGAGAGTGCGCGAAAAACGCTTGAAACCCTGAACGCCAACCCGTCGGTGAAGGCGGTGGCGGTCTTTGTGGGGCCCGAAGGCGCGCCCTTCGCGGCCATGCAGAAACCGGGAATTGCGCCGCTCGCGCGGGAATCACCGGGCGCGGTGCGGTGGGTGCCCGAGGCAAACCCGGCCCAGCTTCGCGTGGCGGTGGGGGTTCTCAGCGTGTGGGCGCGAACCAATCCCCTGCTCGGCACGGTCGTCGTGGAGTTCAGCCTTGACGCCGAGAATCGCGCGTTCGTGGAATCCAAGCGCAGCTTGCTGGCGATGCTTTCGGCCATGGCCGTGGGGCTCATGGTCGTCCTCGCCTTCATCGTGCGCATCTCGCATGTTGCAGCGGAACAGGTGCGAAAAACCATCCAAGAAAACCTGCGAAATCAAGAGCTTGCGAACGACGAGCTGATTCGCCTTGACAAACTCAAAGATGAGTTTCTCGCCAACACCTCGCATGAGCTGCGCTCGCCGCTGCACGGAATGTTGGGGCTGACCGAGGCCGTGCTGGCGGATACGAGCAGCCAACTCGACGACGAGTCACGGCGGCACCTCGAGATGGCGGTGGCGTCGGGCTACCGTCTCGCGTCCCTCGTGAACGACATCCTCGATTTCTCCAAGCTGCGGCACGAAGAAATTGTGTTGCGCCACGAGCCCATCAATCTGCGGCACACGGTCGAAAAAGTCCTGACCATGGCCCTTCCTCTCGCGCGCCCCAAGGGACTCGACCTCGTCAACAACGTCGGCCCCGAGGTCATGGTGATGGCCGACGAAGCTCGCCTGGAGCAAATACTCACAAATCTTGTGGGCAACGCCGTCAAGTTCACGCCCACGGGCCTCGTCCGCGTCGGTGCAGCGATCGAGGGTTCGCGCGTGGCGGTGCGGGTCTCGGACACAGGCATCGGCATCGCCGTGGATGCGCTCGAGCGCATTTTTGAATCTTTCGTCCAAGGCGATGGCTCCACGGCGCGGGCCTTCGGGGGCACGGGTCTTGGTCTGACGGTCAGCCGCCAACTGGTGGGCCTCCACGGCGGCCGAATCGCCGTCACCTCCGAACTCGGGAAGGGCAGTGTTTTTGCCTTCGATCTCGAGATCGCCGGGGCCGGCGCGGTGGCTGCGGAGAAGCCCTCGCGGGCGTTGTCCGCGCCGATGCCGATGCCCGTGCCCGTGCCTGTGCCCGTGCCCGTGCCCGTGCCCGTGCCCGCGCTTGGCGGGGCCCCACAACCCGCGCAAATGTTCCTCTCGTCAGCGCCCACACGCCCACCGGCCCCCACCGACGCGCCCCAACGCCGAGCTCAGGCGGCCCCACCACGGCGCGGACGGATCCTCGTGGCCGACGACGACCCCATGAACATCGAGGTCTTGACGGCCCAACTACGGCCCGCAGGATTTGAACTTGTGGCGGCCCGCGACGGGCAAGAGGCCATCGACATGTTCTACAGCCACGGCCCCTTCGATGCCGTGCTGCTCGACGTGATGATGCCGCACCTCACGGGGCCCGAGGTTGCGGAACGCATACGCACCGAATACCCCGTAGGTGTGCTGCCTATACTCATGCTCACGGCGAAGTCCCGGCCAGAAGACGCCATCATCGGCCTGCGCGCCGGTGCCAACGACTACCTCGGCAAGCCATTTCACCGTGAAGAATTGCTGACGCGGCTCGGTGTGCACATTGAGGCCGCGAGGACGATGAAGGTGATGGACCGGTTTCTTGCGCCGGCCCTGGTCTCGCTCGCGGGCGCGAATCAGCCGTGGGCGTTGGCCCTCGGTCAAGGGCTCGCCCACAGCATCGGTTTTGTGCGCGTGGCGATTCGCGGTCTCGACTCCCTGGCGTCTCACCTCGATGAATCCACTTTTTTTGATAAAGTTTCCGCGATTAGCAAGGTCGTTGTGAGCACGTTCGCGGAGCACGGTGGGGTCGTCGAGAGTCTCAACGACCACGAGGTTTCGGTCATCTTCGAGGCGCCCGGGCCGCCGATGTTTGAGGCCAGTCGCCAAGCCCTCAAGCGCCTCGAAGCGCACGTCACGCGCGAAGTCCGTGTCTCCATCGCGCTGCATGCGGGCAATGTCAAAGTGGGCGTCCTCGGCGACGAGCAGTGGCTCGCGGTGCGCACCGTGGGCGAGAGCGCTTACGTCGCGGCGGCCCTGGGGCTTTGGGGCGGTGAGCACGGGTTCGACTGCCTGACGACGGATAATTTGCTGTCAAAGCTTGATCGGCAGCCGAAGGTGCGCCGCGTTGGCACGGGAAAACTTGGTACGAGCGGGCATCCGGTTACCGTCTACCAAGTGCTCGAAGCGGGAAGCCCGGCGGTCAATCTCGATGAGCTGGTGGATGGCGTCGAGAGCGGCCTGCACGCGGACGTCAAGACCGCGTTGGCCGCGGCGCCGGCGCACGATCCCCTGGTGATTCTCCTCTTGGAGCAGTGCGCCACGGGACAGACGCGAATCTCGTTCGGCACCGGCGCGTAGGGCGGCGGGGGGATTACACGCCGTATACAGCGGAATATGGCGGACTACACGCCGTATACAGCGGAATACTGCGGAATACGCACGCATGACGCGGTATGCGGCGCGGCTTTAGTTGGCGTTGCCGTCGACGGCGAGGTACCAGGGGCGCGCCGACCCGCATGGCCCACTCACGTGGCGCACTTCGATCATCACGTTGGCCGAGTCGTCGTGGCCCCCAAAGCCGGTCGTGTCGCTCCACCCGAGGCTCGCGCCGGCGACGTTTGTGGTGCTTGTGCGCGTGCCCGTGGCGCTGACCGACGAGCAGTTGCGGTCGCCGCCGCCGTTGCCCCCAGACTTGTAAACGAAGAGGTCGAAGCGCGTGCCCGGGTCGTGGGTCAGCGTGAATTTCACACGAAGATCGGGCCGCGAAAACACCGATGAATCGTCTTCAGTCACACGCACCAAGAGCCACTTGCTCGTGGCACCCGTTGCCTGCAAAAAGTTATTTCCCGTGTCGCCGCTGACGCTGCCCATGCTGGCCGCCGTGGGGCATGTGGTGGAATTCGCGCAGGGGTCGGGCAGCGCCGCGTCGACCGCCGGGCCCGCGTCAACCGCCGGGCCCGCGTCAACCGCCGCATCGCTCGGTGCGCCGTCTTTTGGACCCCCGTCCGCGAGGGCACCGTCTCCGAGAGCGCCGCCATCGCGCGCCGCGTCTCCTGAGTCGCCGGCATCGCGGGAGCCGCCGCCATCGCGCGCCGCGTCTGCGGAACCGTCACGGGTCACGGCCGCCGCGTCGATCCCGTAGTCGAAGTCTTCATCGGCCTCGCCGCTTGCACCGCACGCGCTCACGGCAAGCGCCGCCGGGAAAATCGCCAACATGGCTGAAACAGCGCAAATTGCAGGAGTTCGTCGCATCGCGAGGTCCGATTCTGGGGTCAAGGCGTCAAGATGGCGACGCCGCCAAGAGCGGATCGACTCGACAAATCGAAGCTACGCCAAAAATTGGCGATGCGCCCGTCATGAAGCGGAACCGGGAAAAAACCCGCGGCCTTGTTGGGCTGTGGCACCGCGCTCAAGGCCCAGCGAAAGGTGCCGACCGCGCCGCCGGGCAGCGGAGTGCCGACCGCCATGCGAAGTTGAGCGAGCTTGGCGTCTTGGTAAAATACCGTGAGAACGCCGGCGCGAACCGCCGCCACCGCCTCGCGCCCGAACGCGTGGGGCGCGTCGTCGAAGGTGGCGCCGATGACGCCGCTGCCGTCGTCGACGACGCTCTTCGCCAAAATCTGCGTGCCGCGCACGGCAACATGCGTGAGCGCCCCCGACACGGAATCGAAGGAAAAAAGCTGGAGTACATCGTCGCTCGTGCGCGCGATGGCGGGGCCCGTGCCTCGGTCGATCCCGGCCGCGGTATCTCCGTCGACGACGGTCTTTTTCCATCCCGCGCCGTCCGGCGTGAGAAGAACCAATTGCCCGCCCGCTCCATCGCGAACGGCGAAGGTGGCCGCCGTGCCTTCGTCGAGGAGCGCAAACCCGTCGCCGAAAACGGGCAGCGAAGTTTCCAAACCCGGCGACGCAAACGCGGGACTGCACGTGGCGCCGCCGTCGCCCTGATCGCGAACGCACTTTCCGCCGTCGCACGAAGTACATGCAGTTTGCACCGACTCACAACGGCGCGAAGTGGGCGAGCACCAGTCGGCCTCCGCACATTGCACTTGGCGGCACGGGCCCTCGGCGACGGTCGCCACGGTGTCGATGGCCCAATCGCTGGTTTTCGTGGGATTTGCTGTCTTTGCCCGGGCGACCTCAATGCTGCTGCGAAGGCCGCGCCCCGATGGCCCCGATGGCTCCGAGGCGAGATAAAAAAGCCAGGGCACGCCGTCGCGAACGACCGCGCGCACGTGCCGACCCACATCGGCACCGGGGCGGACCGAGGCCACATGGGTCGCCCACGCGCCACTCGCGTTCGAGCTGCGTGACGCAAACACCAGCGCACGATTCGTTGCGTCGTACGCGGCACCGAAGAGCGTGCCGCTTGGAGACACGGCGATCGCGGTGGACCGCCCCACATCGGTGCCCTGTTCGATGCGGCCATCGCGGTACCCCGATGAGGGCCGATCGGCACAACGGCCATCTGTGTAGACTGCAGGCATTCCTGCGACGGTCGTCCACTTGACCTCGCCGGACTCTACGTTCAACGAACCCACGGCCCAATCGCCGTAAGCAAATTCGCTGCCGGAAACGATGGCCATGTCTTCGTAGCCCGAGAACCATTGGGTGCCGTCGTCGCTGCGGGCCGCCGCGAGGTAACTGCCCGTGAGGCCCCGGGGCAACTCCTCTTTGCAAGCGCTCGTGCACGCGGCACCGCAACCTGTGGGTGCCCGCGTGGACACATTGGTGCATCCTGCAAGCACTTCTGACGCGCACAAAATCGCGACGGGTGCGCAAAAGAGAAGCGCCGCCGCGTGGCCCGCGAAGGTCGCACGCACGCGCACGCCAATTGGATCGCCGTTGTGCGCACCACCGCGCGCATCGACGTGCACGCGCCTGCGACGACCCGCGATGAGGGCGACAAGGGCCGCGACGACCGCGACCCGATCAGCGAGGGTCGAAAACGCGGAACGGCTGGGCGTCGAGGGCCGCGCAGAAGGCCCCGCGTACGCGCAACTTGGACCACTTTCTGAAACGGGAGCACGGCGAATAACCTGAATCAATCCAGACTCATCGCGCACTTCAACTTGCTCACCGGCGGCGAGAATCATGCCCCGATGAAACTCTTCAAATGCGGCGCCATCTTCACGGCGCACGGTCAACGTTTCGCCGCTCACGCGGTCCCACGCCGTGAGTTCACCGGTGCCGTCGTTCACCTCCGCGAGGGGCGGTTCGTGGTCGACGCGAAACGTGGCAGACGCGGAGTCGCTCTCGCTCGCGGGCACGCCGACGGTGCGCACGGAAAAGCCCAGCGCGTGGTTGCCGTCGAGGGCCAGGGTTGCGTCATCGAGCTTTGTGTCGTCAAACTTTCGCCATGCGCCGCGACGCGCACCATCGACGCTTAGCGCCCATTCGGCGGCCGCATAACTCGGTGCAAACTGCACGTAAGCATTCGCGCCGCCTTGCGCAGGGAGAATCTGCACGGAGGGCGGAGGCAGTTGTTTTGCGCTCGCCACGAGGCCAAAGTTGAGGAATACGCCCAGAAAACGGTCTTGACCCTTCACGAGGCGGCGCACCCCGCCCACGGGAAGCTCCAGGGTGAGTCCGTAGGGAGCGAGGGTTGACGAGAGGTCGATGGCGCTCAGGGTTCCGAGGCGACTGGCGACCAAGGTGATGAGTCCCTTGAAGTTGCGTTCGACGACCTTGGGATCATCGGGGATGAGGTCTCCATTGAGAACGGCGGCATCTTCGAGGGCCACATCTGCAATCACGGGAACAATCGCGCCGTTTGGATAGCTTGTATTCTGCACGACATCGAGGCCGGCCTTCGCGACGATCGTTGTTTCAAGGTCGAAGGCGTGAACCCACCTCCGATACGCCCACGTGTAAATTTCCAGGCGAATCTTCTCGACGCGGATGGTCAGCAGCGGGTCTGTTTTGGCGTCGGTGCCGCCGCCGACGACAAGCGTTGGCAGTCCGCGCGGGCGAAGTCTCACGAGGGCAGCGCTCGTTCGCGCTTCGTGGGTGAGGGTCGGGAGGCCTTTGGCAAGGAGCGAAAGTATCGCCGTGTTGACGAGATTGATCCGCTCGCCGCTGACGTCGAAACACAGAAGACCGGCCCGCACCGACTGCCCGAGGGCGTACGAGAGAAAGCGTTCGCTGACCCCGAGGCCGAGGTGGGGACTCGCGGTGAGGCCCGTGACGGCATCGGCGCGAAGTTCATCTGGCACGGGAATTCCCAGGGGAATCGCGGGTGCGGCTGCGGGCACGCAGGAAGACTTTGGGTTCGGAAGGGCGGCGCCGCCGAAGGAGAGGGTCAGTCCGTTCGGGGTTGAGCCCGGGTAGCGCGCGTTGTCGGTGGCGCGGCCCGGAGCTGGATCGAGCGAGCCTCGCGCCGCGAACAAAAGGTCGAGGGTCGCATGCGCGCCGGGCGCGACGGACGTGAGCAGGGTGCCCAAATCGGCCGTGCCCTCGAGGCCCAGGGGCTTCGGAACGCAGACGTTGGTACTTGTATTCATCACGCACTTTGACCACTTGGACGGGTCTGCGTCGTTGGGCTTGGAACCACTCGGGCACGGAGGCGTGTTTGCGGCATCGGGCGCCTGGCACGTGGCGTCGCCGAGGGCGCTTTTTACCTTGTCGGCGAGGGTTGTTTCGAGGGTGCTGAAGGCCAGCGAAAGTATGCCGCTGGTGACAAAGTTTGGAAGAAATGCGTTGCAGATCGTGACGTCATTGCGGGGAATCTGCACGGATACGTCGGCGTTCGCGGAGTCGATGATCGTGGAGCCCGCGCGAATCGAAGAGGGGCTTCCGATGAGCGGCGCGAGGATGACGATGTTGAGATTGGTGAAGCCTGCGACGGCGGGAATATTGCCATTGGGGCACGGCGTCGAAGCGTTGCGCGGTGTGCCTACGCCGAGACCAAACTCGACGAACCCGACCGCCGTGACGCGAAGATTGGGAACGCGAACCGGAATGGTGCCCGCGATGCGAAGCTTGTTCGCCACGACGCCATCGACGCGCAGCGCGGCCCTTGCGAAGTCGATCTCGGCGATGCACTCGGGAGGCGACGCTGAGCGGTTCGGTCCGTTCGGGCAAATGCTGATTCCCGTCGACGACGACGGGGGCACATCGACCACGTAAGGAAGGCCATTTGGCTGCAAATTCCTTGCCGCGAGCGCACCAATTCGCGACGACAAAAAGTCGAGTCCCGGCCTTGTGACGCGCAGGGTTGCGGCTTTTTCGACCACGGACGCCGCAGGAATTCCGGACGGAATCGCCTTCGCGCACGAACACCCGCCGCCACCGCTGCCCGCGCTCGTGGCACACGCAGCGAGAACGGCGGGCGCAAGCCAGCGAAGAGGCAACGCGTAGCGATGGGTCATCGCGCACAGGATCGCGGAACCGCGGCGACAGCGCAACGGCAAGGCCGGCTACGCCTCACAAATCTACGGCGCCGATGGCTGTGAGCCCTGAAGCGCGCGCCCCGCGACGGAAATCACCGCCACCACGGCCACGAGACATACCAGCAAATTCGCTAGTGAAAGTGTTGTTCGGGCCTCCAGAAAAAACACGAGGGCCACCACCGCCGCGACGAGCGCCACCAAAGCTCCTGCGCGGGCGGCGAGGGTTGCTTGGGGATCATACAAACGGCGATCCGGGCTTGCGGGCGGCACCGTGACGGGCCCGCCATGGTCTTGCGGCAGCCATTCTGGGGGTGCAAAGAAGATGGCAATCTTGTCGGAGAATTGCTCAGTCTTGCGGGAGATGCGTGCAAGATGCACCCATGGCGCGACGTTCGCCCACAGCGGATCGAAGGCCCCGAGAGGCTTCACGGTTCCGTAGTGAACCTCCGCGACCTCTTCTTCAAAGGTGCGAAATATTCGGTCCCAAATGATGAGTATGCCGCCGTAATTTTTGTCGATGTATTGCGGATCGATGCCGTGGTGCACCCGGTGGTGTGACGGCGTATTGAGGAAATATTCAAGGAAACCGAGTTTCGGCACGAAGGTCGCGTGCAAGAAGAACTGGTAGAGAAGGTTCACGGTGAAGGTCGTGATGAACACCTCTGGCCGCACCCCAAGAAATGCGAGCGGCAGGTAAAACGGGACATCAAGAATCTTCTCGAGCCACGGCTGCCGAAGGGCCACCCCGAGGTTGTATTCTTCGCTCTGATGGTGAACGACGTGGGCGGCCCAAAAAAGATTGGAGCGGTGCGAAGCCCTGTGAAACCCGTAGTAAAGGGCGTCTACGGCAAAAAATGCGACCGTCCACTCGACGACCTCGTGGCCCCCAAAAGCGTTGAGCCCGTGCGCGAAAAATACGCCGTACGCGAAGAGGCCCAGAATGCGCAACACGGGGTCGAACAGTTGGCTGCCGACGCCGCACGCGACGTTGCAAAAGGTGTCGGAGAATCGGTACGCGCCTTGACCGAGCTGGCCCGGTTTTGGATGCGCCTTCAGGTGTGCCCGGTTGGCGAAGAACTCGGCGAGCATACTCAGCACAAAGACTGGGATTGAGAGCGCAAGGAGCTTTTCGTTCATGGTCTTGTAGCCGGGCGTCAGCCGAGACTTGGCTTGTTATCGAGAATGGTCTCGATGCCCCAAATGACCTCGGTGGTGAGCTTGGGCACGATGGCCCGTGCGGCGAGATTTTCTCGAACCTGGGCAACCTGCGTAGCGCCCGTGATGACCGTGCTGACCCGCTCGTTTTTGAGGCACCACGCGATGGCGAGTTGCGCGAGGGAAGCGCCCAAGTCGCGGGCTATCGCGGTGAGACGGCGGGCCTTGTCGAGGTGACCTTCGACGAGCACTTTCTCACGAAGCCAGCCAAGTTGGGGGTCTGCGAGACGCGTCCCCTCGGGGATTCCGTCGTTGTATTTTCCCGTCAGCAAACCCGATGCGAGGGGCGACCAAATGGTGGTGCCGAGACCCATGCTTTCGTACAGCGGCGCGTACTCGCGCTCCACGCGATCGCGGTGCAGCATGTGGTACTGGGGCTGTTCGCAGGTGGGCGGAAAGAGCCCGTGGCGTTCGGCGAAACCGTGGGCCATCGCAATGCGATCGGCGGGCCACTCGCTTGTTCCCCAGTAAAAAGCCTTACCTTGGCGAATCAAGAGGTCCATCGCACGCACTGTTTCTTCGATGGGCGTTTTGAAATCGGGCCGGTGGCAAAACACGATATCGACGTAATCAAGTTGCAGGCGCCGAAGAGACGCGGCCATGCCCTCGATGATGTGTTTGTGCGAAAGCCCCTGGTCGTTCGGGCCCTCTCCGCCCCAGAAAAGTTTGGTGCTGAGCACGAGAGATTCGCGGCGCCAGCCCGCCTTTTTCAGCACCTCGCCCATCACGAGTTCCGCTTTTCCGTCGGCGTAAACTTCGGCGTTGTCAAAAAAATTGACCCCGGCCTCGTAAGCTTCGCGCATGCACAACTCAGCGACTTCTGTGTCGACGGCGGCACCGTACGTGAGCCACGCACCGAGAGAAACTTCACTAACCTGGAGACCCGAGCGACCGAGGCGGCGGTATTTCATGACGTCGAACCCTAGCAGTACCCGGTCGAAAAAGGCCAAAGCGCGCGCAATTTTGGGTCTTACGGGGGTGGCCCGGAAAGGAGTTCCACGCTACGCCCGCGCGACGATGAGTACTTCCCGCATGCGAAGATTTTACGATGGGCGCGCCGTGGTCTTGGCACCCATGGAAGACGTGACCGACGCCGTGTTTCGCGTGCTGACGCGCACCGTTGGTGCCGATGTGTGCGTCACGGAATTCGTAAATGTCGAAGGGTTGCTGCGCGGTTGCCGAAACGCGAAACGCAAGATCCGCCTCGAGGCCTCCGACACGCCGACGGCGATCCAAATTTACGGGGCCGATCCGGAGAGGCTTGCGGAGGCGGCGGAGCTCGCCGCAGAGGCTTCGCCGGCGTTCATTGACGTCAACTGTGGATGCTGGGTGCCTAAAATTGCAGGGCGTGGTGCCGGTGCGGGTTGGCTTCGCGAGCCCGAGGCGATGGTGGCCATGGCGAAAATGGTGGTTGATCGCGCAGGCGGCTCCGTGCCCGTCACGGTCAAAACGCGCATTGGCCTCGGGCCTGAATCGCACATGCCCATCGTCGATTTGGCGCGCCGCCTCGAAGACGTGGGCGTCGAGGCGTTGACCATCCACTGCCGCACCGCGAAGCAGGGTCACAGCGGAGGTGCCGACTGGTCGTGGGCACAAAAAGCACGCGCGGTGGTTTCAATGCCCGTCATCGTCAACGGAGATGTGCGAAGCGCCGAAGACGCGGAACGAGCGATTCGCGAAACGGGCTGCGAGGGCGTCATGGTGGGCCGTCGGGCCATCGAGCACCCGTGGATTTTTCGCGAGGCGCGCGCAAAGCTTGCGGGCGAAATCGTTGCCGCACCCACCCCCGGCGAGCGCCTTTCGTTGTGCCGCGAGCACCTGCTCGCAAACGTCGCGGAACGAGGAGAAAAGCACGGCGTTCAAGTCACTCGCCGCCACCTCGCGGGCTACCTTCGCGGCCTTGTGGGCGCGTCAGCGTTGCGCCAACGCTTGCTGACCATGCCCGAACTTGAAGGCTGTTTGGCCATGCTGGATCAGGCCCTCCCGGAGGCTCGTTACGTCGACGCCTTCGACGGCTTCGGGGTGCGCGCACCAACAGAAAGCGACTGCCGTTCCGCCGCCTAAGTGGATGCTAACGACACGCGTTTTCCAGAATCCCGCACCGCAGTAGACGACCGATGCCCACCGACTTTTCGCACCTTCATCGCGCGCACGTGACCGAGCTTCAGGCGCGTTACGAACCCATTTTTGAACGCTTCGCTCTCGCTTTTGTCGTGGTTCATTCGGGGTACCTGCAGAAGAAAACCCGCTACGACGACCAATATTGGCCGCTGCGCCCGAACCCCCATTTTCAGCACTGGCTGCCCCTCGAGGAGGCCGATGCACTTTTGGTGCTGCGCCCTGGAAAAACCCCCGTCATATGGCGGTCAACCCTCTCCGATTATTGGGACGCGCCGGCCCGCACAGCCCCCGCTATTTTTGAGCCCTTCGAGGTTCATTCCGTCGACGGCCCGTTGCCCCTGAAGAGCATTTGTGACCCGCGTGAACGCGGTCTCTTTTTGGGCGAAAACGATGCGCTCGCCGTCGCTCTCGGGCTGCGTGGCGTCGAGACCGAGCCCGATGTGCTTGCGGCCATCGACGCCCTTCGCGTGCGCAAAACGCCCTACGAACAGAGGTGCCTCGCGGAGGCCAACCGGCGCGCGTGCCTCGGGCATGTGGCGGTGCGTGAGCAGTTCTTGACCGGCGACTTTTCCGAACTCGAACTGCATCTCGGTTACCTGCGCGCGTCGGGTCAAGACGACGCCGAAACGCCGTACAAGAACATCGTCGCGCTGGGAGCCGCCGGCGCTACGCTTCACTACGTTCGCTACGATCACAGTAGGAAAATTGCTGGTGTTGACTCACTCTTGGTCGATGCCGGGGCGTGCGTGAGAGGGTACTGCAGCGACATCACCCGCACCTACGTTCGCGGCGCCGGCGGCCTGCCGGAAACCTTTCGCGCGCTCATCGATGGCGTCGATAGCTTCCAGCAAACGCTCGTCGCAAATGCGACCGTGGGACGAAGTTACGAAGCCCTCCACGACGAGGCCCATGGGCACCTCGCGTGCCTCTTGGTGGACGTGAAATTGTTCGCCGGCACGCCCGAACAGGCCGTCGACAGCGGGCTCACGCGCGCGCTTTTGCCCCACGGGCTCGGGCATTCTCTGGGCCTTCAATGCCACGATGTGGGGTGCGCTTCGCTCCAACCCCGGGCCGACAATTCGTTCTTGCGCAATACATCCACCATCGCGCCGGAGCAGTGCTTCACCATCGAGCCGGGCCTGTATTTTATTGAGCGCCTCCTCCGAGGTTTTCGCGAGGAAAACGCCGGGCCACGGGCAGCCGCCGGAAGGCTCGTGGACTGGCACCTCCTCGATGCACTCACGCCGTTCGGGGGCATTCGCATCGAAGACGACCTCGTCGTTCAAGCCTCGGGCAGCTGCGTAAACCTGACCCGCGATTGTTTTTTTTAGGGGAAATGCTCTCCGCCCATGCGGACGCATGGTGACGCATGGGCCCCGTTGGCGTAGAATCTGAGGGGCGTGGACGATGACAGCAGGAACCGAGCGCTCGAGGGTGCCCGAGCCTTGGAAAGGGCGGGCAATCACGACGGCGCGTGGCGCGCTTACTTAAAGGCGAACAGCCCCGATGACGCCGCGCGCGTTCTGGCGGGCCTCGGCCGCACCCGCGACGCGGCCGAACTCTTGCTCCGAGAGTTTGCCATTGACGCGAACAAAATCGACGAACTCGACGCCACGGGTCGGCGGCAAGCGCGAAAAGCCGCGGTGCTCTTTTCGCAGGGCGAAGAATGGCCCCGCGCGGGCGAACTTTACGGTGCCCTCGGAGACCTCGAACGCGCCGCGCAATGTTTCGCAAAGGGCGGAGACGAACACACCGCGGCGCGCCTGCGGCAGCGCCTGACGGGCCGCGGGCTGCTACCGCGACAGGCCCCGAGCGATGGCACGTCCACCAACGCGGCGCTGGTTCGCCCTTCGCTCCCGAGCATCCCCGCGGGCCCGGCTTTGGAGGTTCAAACCGCCGAAGATCGCGCCCAGGCAGCCTACCGCCGTGGCGACTTCAGTACCGCGGGCCGAGCCTTCCTCGACGCGGGATTTCCCTGGGAATCCGCGGTCTCTTTTTCAAAGGGTGAAGACGAAGTTCACTGCCTTGAAGCGCTGCTCACGATTGAGACGAAGCACGCGCGTTACCGCGGTGCGTGCCGTCACGCGATCCATTTGGCCCACCGCCTTGGCGTGCTTTCAGACCGCCTGTTGTTGCTTGTCGCGCCCTTCGTTTCGTCTTTCCCCGACACCGACGACGAGCTGGCGGCCATGCTCGTTTTCGCGGAGCTCGAATTGCGTTTTGGGCATCGCGCGCATGCCCTTGCGCGGGTAGAGGCTCTCGCCGCCCACTACCCCGATCGGGCGGTCGTCCATCAGGTCGCGGCACGGTTGCGAGCCCAAGCGGGTGCGGCACCGGCCTCGGCCTCCGCCTCGCCGGATCAAACGGGCACAATGCCGACACCGACGCGGCCTGATTCGGGCCTTCGCGCATCGGCACTCATCACCGCCGGAACGGTGCTTGCCAATCGCTTTCGCGTGGAAAAACGCATAGGTCGCGGCGGTTATGCAAGCGTGTATCGTGCACACGATCTCGAGCTCGACGAGCCCCTCGCGCTCAAGGTTTTGGACAGCAACGACAACGAACAGGGACAAAGCATTCTCAAACGCGAGGTGGCTTTGGCGCGCAGACTCGCGCACCCCAACATCGTGAACGTGTGGGACTTCGTCGTCCACGAGGGACTTTTTCTCATCAAGATGGAGCTGCTCGAGGGGCAAATGCTGCGTGACCGCATGCGCCGATCGATGACCCCCGCTCAAGCCATCGACATCATCTCGCAGGCCTGCGAAGGCCTTCAGTTCGCCCACGACCACGGCATCGTTCACCGCGATGTGAAGCCCGACAACCTTTTTATCACGAGCAACAACGTGGTGAAACTGATGGACTTCGGCGTCGCGCGAAGCTTCAACGATGCGCCACGCCCGCGCCCGAGCCAACCCGTGATGGTGGCCGAACGCGTTCGCGCGCCGTCGCCTGCTCACGGAAGCCCGCATTACATGGCACCGGAGCACTCCTCCACGTTTGAACATCTCGCGCCTGCGGCGGACCAATACGCGCTCGGCGTTGTGGCCTTCGAGCTCCTCGCGCGGCGCCTGCCATTCGATGCCGCAACGGTCCCCGAAATATTGGGCCTTCATGGTTTCGCGCCCCTGCCGCCGTTGGGGCTCGCCGACGACGCGCTGTCGCAGCGGCTCCACGCGGTGCTTCAGCGCATGCTCGGCAAGACCGTCGACGAGAGGTTTTCCACGTGCAAAGGGGCCGCAGCAGCCCTTTCAAACGCCCTCGCCGCACCGGTGGTTTCGCCGCCGCGTTGACGAGCGCGACCGAATGGCGGACGATGATGGCCCGATGAACCGAACCATCACCCCTTCGATCCTCCCCAAGCCTCGCGGCTACGTACACGGTGTTACCACAACTGGCACGGTCCTATACGTGTCGGGGCAGGTCGCCCACAACACCACGGGGCAGCTCGTGAGCCCGGCTTTCACCGCGCAATTTGCCCAGTGCATCGACAACGTCCTCACGGTTGTTCGAGCAGCGGGAGGCGGGTCCACAGACATCGTCAAGCTCGTGGCTTACGTGACCGATATGGGGAAATACCGTGAGAGTACCGGCGACTTGCGCGAGGTCTGGAAGGCCCGCTTCGGCGACTATTACCCTGCGATGACGCTCGTTTCCGTCAACGGGCTCATCGAACCGGGTGCGCTCGTCGAGATCGAGGGCGTGGCTCATCTCCCCTGAGCGCGCGCGCGGCCCGTGGTGTTCGGCTTGGTGCATCCATAGGTTTCTGTTCGTAAATCCGTTGCTGCCACGATCGCTGTGATCTGGAAGTTTTGCGCTGAGGTAGTCATGAGCGGTTCTATTTTGATCATCGACGACAGCGTCACCCTGCTCCAAAAGATCAAGAGTCACCTGCTGCTCGACCAGTACGAGGTCGTCACGGCGACCACCTACCCGGAGGCTCGCCCGCACCTCGGCCGCGTCGATCTTGTCATCATCGATTTTCACATGCCCGGCCAAGACGGCGCCGACATGGTGGTGGCCTTCCGCAAGGCGCTGGGCAACGCCCAAAACCCGCCGCTGCTGTACCTCCACACCACCGACTCGAATCAGGCCGCGAATTACAAATCGCTGAAGTTTGACGGCGTGATCGGCATGAAAGGCAACTACGAAATGCTCTCCAAGCAGGTCGGTGCCGCCATGCGTTTGCGTCGCCTCTCGGTCAAGATGCGCATCGCCCCGTAGGGTCGTCCCGGGGCCCGCCCGCCTTTTTCAGCGACGACTTTTCGCATGGGCATGGCGCTTTCCGTGAAGGTGCCGGGCACCGGTTCGATACGATGGCCCGATGGGACTCAAAGTCGTTGTCGTGGGTGCGGGGCGATGGGGTTCCGCGTTGGGGGCAACGGCGGCCCGCAATGGGCATCAGGTCACGCTTTGGTCGGTGCGTGAGGGTCTCACTCCGGTTTCCGGATGCCTGCGCTCCACAGACCTCTCCTGCGCCCGCCACGCGGCCGTCATTGTCTTCACCGTGCCGCCGGAAAACGCGCGAACAATGGCCCGCGAATTGGCGTCTCACACGGGCCCGAATGCCGTGATTTTGCACGCGGTTCGCGGCCTGACCGACGAACCCGTCTGCACCATCGGTGACGTGCTCCAACAAGAAACGTGCGTGCGCCGCATAGGTGCCCTCGGCGGCCCCGTGCTGGTCAGTGAACTCGAAGAGGGCACTCCGGCGCTCTTCGTGTGCGGATCTCCCTTCCCGGAGGTTTTGTCGCTCGCCAAGGAGATGCTCGGCAACAAAGTGACGCGGGTCGCGGTGACGTCGGATCGGCGCGGCGTGGAGTGGTCGAGCGCCCTCGTGGCGTGCCTCGCCCTCGGCGTTGGTTACGTGCAAGGTGCAGGTTTCGGCCCCGGCCTCGTGAGCGCGGTCACAAGCGAAGCTGTTCGCGAAGCCGCGCGCTTTGTGGTCGTCGCGGGAGGCCAAGAAGCCACAATGCTGGGCCTGGCCGGCTACGGCGATTTGCTCGCGGCGATGGCCCAAGAAAACCGGCCCGAGGTGGTTGTTGGCCGAATTCTCGCCAGCGGAAAATCCGTAGCCGAGGCAGAAAAAGCCATCGGTCAGCGGGTGGTGGCGACCGATTTGGCCCCCAAACTCCTTCGATGGGCCGAGGCGCACAAGCTCTCGCTGCCCCTCTTGGGTTCGCTGGCGCGCGGCG
>CAMCKZ010000046.1 GCA_945875545.1 Polyangium aurulentum
GACCAAGATCGCGTTCACGGCCTTGAGAAAACGCGTCTTGCTGTGACCCGAGAGCTTTTCGTTGCCCGTGAGTGCAGCGGTGAGCGCGCGCGGCGTGACAGGCCTGCCCGAGCGGGGCTTGCGCGGGTCTTTCTTGGCCTTGTCGCCGCCTTCGGCTTGCCGCGCGAGGCGCTTGGCAAGGCGGATCTTGCGATCCTCGACGGTGAGGGACTCAAGGCCATGCGACGCAGCGACGAGGCGGCGTGGGTCGATTTTTCTATCGCGGATGAGTGTAGCGAACTTCGTGTCGGACATAGGAACCTCGCGGGCTACATCGGCCCGAAGCGGAACAAGCTCCCTAGCCTCATCGCCAACGCGACGCCAAGAGGGTAATCCCCTTTCCACGTGCCCCCGCCCCAACTTTTTTTTCCGGCGCTTCGTGCCGTCTCCGCTGTGGCGCGCCCGAAAGGGTGGGCCAAACTCGCCTTGCCCTTGCTCGCGGGGGTTGGGGCTGGGCTAAGTTCGGGTGGTCGCATATCGCCTAACATATTGGGATTGCTGGCTATTTTTCTAGTCGGCGACGCCATGCTTATTTTTTCTGCCAACGATCTGGTTGACGAAAAGGCCGACCGCATTCGCCGAACCATGGAGGTTAACCCCGCCCCCAAGGCCCTTCTTGATGGCACCGTCACCCGGCGCGCGATGGCGTATGCGGCTCTTGCCGGCGCGGCCATGGTGCTCGCCGCGGGGCATTTTCTCGCCGCCCACACCGGTCAGCGCGCGCCGTCGTTTCTCGCGATGACCGCGGTGTTGTGCGTCGTCGTTTACGAGTTCTACCCGTTTCGACTCAACTACCGCGGCGGCGGTGAACTCGTTGAAGCCTTCGGTGTCGGCGTCGTGCTTCCCCTTTTTGGTGCTGCCGCGTGCGGCGCGTCGTCGCCTCGGGCCCTCGCCGCGCTCTTGCCGTCGCTGGGTTTTCTGGGCCTCGCGAGCGCCATCGGAAGCACCCTCGGAGACGCGAACGCCGATGCTGCGGCGGGGAAAAACACAGTCAGCGTGCGCCTCGGAGCGGGCAGGGCGGCAACGGCGAGCGCGGTCACGCTGAATGCCGCGGCGTTCGCGGCAATGCTCGGATCCCTCGCGGGAAAACCCTCCGCCGCCGTTGTTGCCATCGCCATCGCCGCGACGATGGGGCGCGTGATTTCTGCGTCCAAGGCGTGGAACGGCTTGTCCAGCGACGGGCTCTCACGGGTCAAAAGTGCCCTGGGTCGATCGGTGCAAACTGCATGGATCGCGGCCGTTGCGGGCTTCGCTCTCGATCGGATTTTCTCATGAGCGGCAATCGACTCACGGCGTTCCACGAGCTCGATGCGTACATAGCCTCGCGGTCGCTCCCGCGCCGCACGCTTGATCCTTCGCGCGAAGAGTCGCGTTCGTTTTTAGACCTCGCCACGTCGCTTGATATTGCCTCGCGCGGCGAGCCTTTGATTGGGGCCGTGGGGGAGATGGCAGCGGCGGTGGTGCGGGCGGTCGAAGAGCACTTTCCCGAGAATATTTTCAGCGATTACGCACTTCTCGTGGCGTCAAGTTTGTCCGCCGCCGAAGCCTCGGTCGACCCCCTCGAAACCCTTCGAGAAACGGGCGATCTCCTGGTGCAGCTTCAGGCGCTTTTTGGGTGCCATTCCACGGTGCGTTTTCGCTACGTGCACGATCTTATCTACGGTTACGACTGGGCGAAGTGGGTGCGGCGCGATCCGCAAACGCGCGCCGATGTAGGTCCGTTTGATCTGCGGTTTCTTCGGTACATGCATCAGCGCGGCGTCCAGCTTTTGGGCCTCATCGCCGAAGACGATTCGACCTACCCACAGCTCCGCGGGTCGGCGCCGCGCAACCCCTTTGGTTTTGACCGCAATCCCCCCGCGGAGGTCCTGCTGCACGAGCGGCTGGTGCAGCGCGGAGAACTCCCTGTGCGAGCATATTTGCTCGCCGATAGCCCTGTTTGGGATCGCCCGTACCAAGAGCTGCGCACGGAATCGGCGCGCGCCCTCGGCCTCGTACGCGCGTGAAACTTTAGCCCTTCGCGAGGTTCTCGATGGCCCACGCCGCCACCATCGCGCCGCCCGAAATCGCGAGAGGGTATACCGCGCGCATACGTGTGCAGGATGCACGTAAAAAGCGCATTTGAAGGACTGAAAACGCGAGGAGCGGGAGGCCGATGATGCACGCCCGGTGCCCCGACGACGCCGCGACGACCATCGCGAGAGCGTTAAGCGCGAGGGCGATGTGAAACGCGGGCACCACGCCAAGACGCGCCGCTGGGCTCCACTTGCCGACGGCCGCATCGTCTTCCGCATCGGGCAGGGAGGTCGCAAAATTGCCCGCAAGGCCGAAGAGCACGAGGGCTGCATAGCTGGAAAAATGCAGGTGAAAAGTATGTTCACTCTGAAACGCCGCGCCCACCGTTGGCAGCACCGCGCCGACCCCCAGCGCCTGAAGCCACTCGCCGCCGCCCCGGTACGCGAGCCGCGGGCCGTTGCCGTACGCGTAGAGAAGTGCCAACGCAGACAACGTGCAGAATACAAAGATGGCCCAGCGATCGGGGCAGCGAGCGACGCCGATGGCGCTGACCGCGACGAGGCCCGCGGCGGCGAGAATAAGGCCCCGCGCGAGGTCTTCGCGCCGCAAAAGCCCCTCGACGAGGACCCGCGAACCGCCGGAAAGGAGTGTGGCACCGTGGCTCGCACCGTCGGATTGTTCGTCCGCGAGGTCGTTGGCGAAGACGATCACACCGTGATCCATGAGGCCCCACAGGAGCGCGAGACCCACTCCCACCGTGCCCATCGCGCGACCCGAGGTGGCCCCTTCGGAGGCGCCAATGAGGATGAATGGCGCGAGATTTCCCTGGGCAAGCGGACGAAACGCCCTAAGCCACGCCCGCGCGTTCTGCGAGCGTGTTGGCGGCGCGCCCGAGGCTTCGCGACTGGTGATTGAGTAGTCCCGAATTTCGCGCTCCATCCTGGGAACCAATACTGACTAGATGGACGCACTGCCATGCATCCGGTCCTCCTTCGTATTCCGCTCCCTTTGAAGACGATCCCCCTTGCGTGGATTCTCTTCGCCGTTTCGGCCATCGCGATTTTTTCTCTCATCGCGTCGCTGAGGCGCGGCGACAAGAACGCGGCTATTTTGCCCGGGCTCGTTGCGGCGGCGTGCCTCGGGTGGGTCGCCACCCATTGGGGCGAGACCATCAATCTCAAGCCACTGCCCATCTATTCGTTCGGCGTGATGCTGGGCTTTTCTCTGGTGGTTTCCTGGTTTTTCGCTCTCGACCTGTCGGACCGCGAGGGCCTACCGCGGGAGCCCATGAGCAATCAGCTCGTGTTTGCGATGGCGTGCGGCATTGCCGGCGCGCGCCTGCTTTACATTCTGACGAACCTCGAAGAATTTCATTCGCTCACAGACATGCTGGCGCTCCGGCGCGGCGGCCTCGTGGCCTACGGAGGCTACATCGGGGGGCTCGGGGCGAGTGCATTCTACATTCATCGTTTGGGCCTCCCCTTTTCACGGTGGATCGACTGCAGCATGCCGGGAATTGCCCTAGGGCTCATCACGGGCCGCATCGGCTGTTACCTCTACGGCTGCGACTTCGGAAAACCCCTCGGCGAGGGCGCGCCCGGGTGGCTTCAGACGATGGGAACGTTTCCGCATTGGGCTGCGGGCACCCTCGATCAAGGCGACGGATCCCCTGCGTATATCCGGCACATGGAGCTGTTCGGGCACACAGAGCTCGCGCAAAGGCTGCATGATACACATGCCTCGCTACCCGTGCATCCTACACAGATTTACGAGGCCACCGTCGGCGCTCTTCTTTTGCTCGTGGCCTACGCGGTGCGCCGCAAACAGTCGTTCATTGGGCAAGTGGGCCTGACGGTTGCTTTTGGCTACGGCCTATTGCGGTTTTGCCTGGAGCTCCTGCGCGACGACACGGAGCGAGGAACCTACGGGCCCGCACTCGCGGAGCACGTGCTTATTCCCTTGTCGTTCGCGATTTTTGCGGTGGCCTTTGCTGCCGGGCCGGCCACGAGTTTTGCGTCTGCAAAGGTGCGCGGCGTCGTGTCGGCGTTGGCCCTGCTGCCGGCCATCGCGGCCTTCCTCGTGATGCGGCCCGGAGAGTTCGAGCCCACGCACGTGGCGCAGCTTTCCACGAGCCAGCTCATTGGGCTGACAACGGCGCTTCTATCGATGGGCTTCTGGGGTCACCTGCGCAGCCTCATGGGCAACGCTCCGTACGACCGCCCCGGTGAGCGCGACGGCCATAAAATCGCTCTCGAAGCGCCCGCGGTGGTCCTACCCGCGTGAGCGACGCGGCGCTCATTTGGAAGGTTATTTCCTCGCGAAAAAACACCATTCGAGAAGCACACGGGCTCGCGCCTCTCCTCGCACCCGGAAGTCTCGTGCTCGTGGACGGCCCGCTCGGTGCGGGAAAAACTTTTTTCGTTCGGGCGCTTTTGCGTGCCCTTGGCGTGCCTCCAAAAGTGCCCGTGCCGTCTCCGACATTTTCCCTCGTGCATCGCTACGAGGTGGGCTCGCAATGTGTCCTTCACGCGGATTTGTACCGCCTGCGCGACGAGCCCGATGCGGGTGGTGCCACGCGCAACCTCGGGCTGCGCGATGAACGCGCCGATGGTGCAATTCTCCTAGTAGAATGGGGCGCGGGTCTCGAGCTCGCCCTCGGGGGACCGGCGGAGCGCATCGTTCACTTGGCCCGAAGCGCGGCCGGCCGTCGCCTCGCGATTTCCCCTGCCGTGTGAGAAGTCTCAGGGGCAGCGTCTGCCCGCGTCCTTCGCCCTTTCTTCGTAGCCCCGCTCGTCTACCATCCAGGCTCCTATGTCTTTTACAACCTCGATTCCTGAGCGCCTGTCGGCCCGTTACCGCATTCTTTCGCAGCTCCGCGGCGATCGCCTTGCGGAGTCGCATCTCGCGAAGAGCCAGGGCGTGGAGGGCTTCGAGAAGACGATGGTGGCGCGCGTTCTAGCGGAGCCGTGGCGGTCAAGCGGGGTTGTGCACGCGCGTGTGCATGCGGAGGCCACGCGCGCGTTGCGGCTAAGTCACGCCAACGTCGTGCAGATGTTTGACCTGATTCGCGGCGAAGCCGACGAAGGCGCATACCTCGTATGGATGACGGAACACGTTCGAGGCGTGACGCTCCTTGACCTCGTGCATCGGCTGCAGCGCCTAGGCCGCAAGTTGGATTTGGGTCTCGTGCTTTTCGTCGGGGGCGAGGTTGCGAAGGCCCTCGATCACGCGCACCGGCGTCGCAACGACGTCGGCGAAAAACTCGGTGCGGTGCACGGCGCGCTCGAGCCCAGGTGCGTGGTGATTTCCTTCGAGGGCACGGTCAAAGTGGCCGACTTCGGCATCGCGAGGCCTCTCGTTGAACTGGCGGGCGAACGGGGCCTCGACGACTCCGCGCTGGCCTGGGCGAGCCCGGCGTGCCGCATCGGTGAGCGCGCGGGCCACGCGGACGACATCTTCTCTTTTGGGGTAATTCTCAGGTCTCTGGCCGTCACGAGGGAAGACGCGGAGCTCCCATCGCCCGCGGACTGGGAGAGCGTTCCGGCGGTATTCCGAAAGTTCTTGACAAACTGCCTCGAAGATGACGCGTCGCTTCGGCCGAGCACCGCAGCGGCCCTCCACGAAGAGCTTGACGCCCTTGCCTACGAGCTTGGGTGCAGCGATGGCGCAAGCGAGCTGTCTGCGCTTGTGGCTTCCATTTTTGCCGCCGAGTCGTCGATACCGCTGCCTCCTTGGGCGGCCCCCTCGGCGCACATGCCGACGTCGAGTTTGCTGCGGGCGGCACCCCGAGCTTCGCTCTATCCGCGGCGCGAGCTTCACCGGGTTTTCACCGAGGCGATTCGTTCCGCAGCCCAGCGGAGGCCCCAGGTATTTCTTGTGCACGGCTGCCCCGGTGCGGGCGTTTCCACGGCACTTCGCCAGGAGCTCGAGCGCCTCGATGCTCCGGCACGCCATTGCCTCGTGCGCACCCCCGACGACTTTTCGCCCATGGGCGCCATCGTCGCGATGTTGCGATCGTTGCTCGGTTTTTCCGGCAACGAAATGGGCAGTGCGCCGGGCCCCCTCGACGCCTCTCTGCGTGCGCTCGGCCTCACCGACGACGAGCGAAGCGCGGTTCTTACGCGCACCGGCGTCGTTCGCGCCCAATCGAAATACGACCTCTCGCGTGCGCTGCGTTCGGCGTTCATCGCCATCGTTCGACGCTTGGCGGAAGATGGGTTGCTCGTGCTCGCGTGGGACGACGTCGCCTCCATGGATGACGAGTCGATGGAACTCTTGATCGACGGCGTGCGCGACGTTTTCGTGGGTTCTCCCGTGGTTTTGGTGCTCGCGGGCTTGCCCGAAGATGGAGAAGAAGTGCACCGCGACGGCATTCTGTCGGTGACGCTTTGCCCGATCGAAGAGGGTGCGGCGTCGGAGTTTGTGCGACGCGTATTGGGCGTCACCCTCGACGTTCGCGTGGTTCACGCGATGTGGACGGCGACCAAGGGCCACGCGGGGCTTCTCGCCTTTGCAGCGCGGGCGGTGATGGCCGACCTTCCGGGCGCAGCCCTGATCATTCAGGATTTGCCCACAGATTGGCATGCGGCAGCTCGGCGTGTGGTGCGCGAACTGAGCGAGGAACTTCGCACGTGGGCCGAAGAGCTGGCCTTCGCGGGCGAAGACGCCATCGGCCGTTTGGTCACGCGCGATGCCCGCTGCGAGGCGCTCGTGACGCTCGGCGTTCTCGCCGTCGACGAGGTGACGGCGGCCATTCGTTTCGGCTCTGAAACCGTCGCCGCGGAGCTTCGCATTGCCGTGCCGAGCGATCGGCGAAAGGCCATTCATCGATCCCTGGCCGAGCGTGGTGCGCAGTCCGAGTCTCTGCTGGCCCGCGGCGCCCTTGCGCGATTCTTGCTTGAAGCGGGCGACTTCGACGAAGCCGGGCAAGCGTTTCTTTTGAGCGCGATTACCCTGGAAAATCGCGGAGAAATGCGCGGCGCGCTTCGCGAACTGGAGCGGGGAATCGAGCTCGCCAACACCCCGCTGACGGGCATGACGTGGCTCGAACATGTTGACCAGTACGAGCGTCTCACGCGGCGCGTTCGCGCCTCGGCGCTCGGGGGCGATCGCATCGAGGCGATTGAGATTCTGATTTCCCGCGAGCACCCGGAAAGCGCGGCGGTCGCGCGCACGCTTCTTGGTCGCGCGCTCTCGTCGGCGAATCGTTTCGTCGAAGCCGCGGAGTTTTTTTCGCGGGCCCGTCAGGTCCTCGGCGCAGACGACGTCGGGCGATCGCGGCTCGATGTCGCCGAGGCCGAGGCGGAGCTGCGCCGTGGAGATTTCCACGCCGCCATGAAATGTTTTTCCCGCGTCGAGCCCATTGAAGAGAGCTTTTCCGACCCGGCCGAGGCCCACGCCAACCTGTGCCTATGTGCCGTGGCCCGGGCCGGCGAGGGCGACGACAACGGCGCCGTGCAGCTACTGGAACGGGCGCGCCACCTCGTCCCCGACGCGCGCGATGCGAAGACCGAGCGGGCCCGCACATCGGCGTTCGTGGCCTTCCTCGCGGGCTCCTACGAGATGGCCTACGCCACGATAGCCGCGCAGCTTGAAGGAATTCGCAGCGACGGGCCGTCGTTCGAATTGGCTGCGGCCCTGCATAATGCTGGACATTCGCTCCTCAAACTCGGCGACCCCGCGCATGCACACGGCCTGCTCCGGCACTCGTTGGAGCTGGCCGAGAGTGTGGGCTTCGACCGTCTTGCCAGCATGAATCGCGGACTGCTCGGGTACCTCGATGCGCTCTCGGGAGACAAGCGTGGCGAGGTCGCTCTTCGTGAGTCGATCCGGCGCGCCACGGCTTCCGGTTTTGCGATTGATGCACTGGATGGCCGAGCGCTCTTGGCCAGCCTTATGGCCGAGCGCGGCGATCGGGGCGGGGCGTGGCGCGAGCTCGAGACCGTGCTGCAACAGGCGCAGAGCCTTCGTTATGCGCGTTTGCGCATAGAGGCACGAGAGATGCTCGATGGGCTGCGCGGCAACGCGGGGCCGGCGAGTTCGAAGCGCTCCGTGTAGATTCTTTTTACGCGGCGAAGCGTGCGCTAGCGCCTTTCGCGGCGCGGGAGACGCCGCGGCGGATCACGCCGCATTGCCTGCGGCTGCGGAAAAAGGGCCGGTCCCCGGGGCTCCCGCCGATTTTCTAGAGCAGTTTTTGTCGCCCAAATGTTCCGAAGGGGCCCATCTGCGCCGAAAACGCTCTAAGCCCGCGCCATGTCTGATGTTCGCGTTCGTTTTGCTCCCTCGCCCACGGGCTATTTGCACATTGGCGGGGTTCGCACGGCCCTCTTCAACTGGCTCTGGGCCCGCAAGACCGGGGGCAAATTCGTGCTCCGCATTGAAGACACGGATCAAGAGCGCAGCACGCCGGAGAGCACCGCGATTATTCTCGAGTCTCTTCGTTGGCTCGGCCTCACATGGGACGAAGGCCCCGAGGCAGGCGGCGACCATGGTCCTTACGTGCAGACCGAAAGACTTGTACTCTACAAGCAATATTCGGAGCGCTTGATCGCGTCTGGAAGGGCGTACCGGTGCGTGTGCACCAAGGCCGATTTGGATGCCCAGCGCGAGGCCCTGAAGGCGCGCGATCCCAAGGCAAACTTCAGGTATCCGGGCACTTGCCGCGACAAGGGGCACGGCGCACATGAGCCCCACGTGGTGCGATTTACGGTGCCCCGCGACGGTGCTGTAGTCTACACGGACAAGGTCTTCGGCGAGGTGCGCACGCCCAACGGCGCGCAGCAAGATTTTGTGATTTTGCGCGGCGACGGAGTGCCACTTTACAACTTTGGCGCGGTCGTCGACGACCTCACGATGGGCATCACCTTGGTGGCGCGCGGGCGTGATCACATGGTCAATACGCCCCCACAAATTCTCCTTTACGAGGCCCTCGACGCGCCTGTCCCATCGTTCGCGCACCTGCCCATGATGCTCGCGCCATCGGGCGAAAAACTGAGCAAGCGTCACGGTGCCGTCTCGGTCACCGAGTACCGCGAGAAGGGGTACACGCCGGAGGGGGTTTTGAATTATCTCGTGCGATTTGGCTGGTCATGCGGAGACCGCGAGATCTTTTCGATGGACGAACTCGTCGAGGCCTTCACCTGGGAAACGTGCGGCAGGGGCGACGGCAAATTCGATGCGAAAAAGTTTCTCGCCGTGAACCACGAGCACATGAAACTCGAACGATTGCAGACTGCATCGACCTACGCGTCCCGCGCGAAGCCGTTTCTTCTCGCGCGGTCCCTGCCGCTTCCGAGCAGTGAGGCCACGCTTGATGCCGCGCTCAAGACGGTGCGCGATCGGAGCCGCACGTTTACCGAGGCTGCGGAGGCCCTCGATTTCTACTTTCGCGCCGAGCCCGTCGTCGATGAGATCGCGGCGGCGAAGTTCTTGGTGGCGCCGGTGGCGGAGCGTATGGGCGGCTTCGCGGGCGCGCTGGCCGCCGCAAACGAGTGGGCCGAAAAGCCCCTCGAAGAGGCCGTGCATGCGTGGCTTATGCGAGAGAATTTGCAGATAAAAGACGTCGCGCAGGCCTGCCGCGTTGCCCTCACCGGGCGCAGCGCTAGCCCCGGGCTTTTCGAAGTCCTCGCAGTGCTCGGCCGAAGCGTCAGCTTGGCGCGGCTCGAGGCCGGTCGCATTCGCGCCGCAGCGGCCCTGGGCGCCTCGCCATGACGTTTACGCTGTGGCTTGAGCGCTGGCGGCCGCTCTTGCCGATCCCCGTGCTGCTGGTCGTCCTGCCGTGCCTGTGGCTGATGTTTCGCCGCACCTGGTACGACCTCGACGCCGCGTCTCAGCGCGCCCGGGCGGAGCGTCTGCGCTTAGGCCAAGTTGATGCGCGCCCTCTCGTCAGCCTCGCGGTCGCGGCGGTCATCCTCACCATGCAGGAGTATTACGGTGGCCGCGTAATGTATGACCGAAACATTCGCCCATGGCTAAGCGACGTTTGCGATGCGCGCGGTTGGAGCGAAACGTTCGCGCTCTTCGACGAACTTGCGGGCTTCTATTGGTGGGCGATCACGCGCATTGGCGGGTACCTTTTGCCCTTCGTGATTTGGGCCTTTGCCTTTCCGCGAGACTCCCTTTTGGACCTGGGTCTGCGCACGCGAGGCTTCGTTCGTCACCTCTGGATCTACGGGTTTTTCCTCGCAGTGATGCTTCCGATGCTCTTTTTGATGAGCCGCCAGTCCGACTTCGGATCGTACTACCCATTTTACCGCCAAGCCTCCCGGAGCTGGTTCGATTTTCTCGCCTGGGAGTTCATCTATTTTTTCCAGTTCTTCGCGTTGGAGTGTTTTTTTCGCGGCTGGTGGGTCGGTGTTTTGCGCGACTCGATGGGCTCGGCGGCGGTCTTCGCGATGAGTGTTCCGTACTGCATGATCCATTACGGAAAGCCGTACCTTGAGGCCAACGGCGCCATCGTTGCGGGCATCGCGCTCGGCTCTCTTGCGATGCGTACCAAGAGCATTTACTCGGGCTTTCTGGTCCACGTGACCGTCGCCGGCGTCATGGACTGGACCTCCCTCGCGGCGCGCCATGCGCTGCCGACGCAGATGTTTCCGCCGGGTTTTCACCGATAGATCGAGGACGGGCAACGGCTGGCCGCCGCTTCGTTGGCGCGATGTCGACCTATAGGAAAAGCACTCCACCCGAGGGGCGGGCAGGCACGTCCGCCTCGCGAGGGGCAGGGACAATCGCCTCGAAGTGGTCGAGGGCAAGCTCATACAAAAACGTTCCGCCGCTCGTCGTGAACTCGATGGCCACTGCGGGCTGCCCTCCGCGGAAACGGTGGAGAAATTCGGCGTGGGTCATGCAGCCCGATGCGCCGCAATGGGGCAAAACCCCGTGGCCCGCGGACCACTCTTTGTAGCGGCCGTAGAGGCGATTCAGCAGTTCTGCGGCCACGTCGCGCAGCTCGTCGACCCCCGGTGGGCCGGATATCGGAAGCAACTTTCGATAAAGTTTTTCGAAGCCGGCGTGGTCCGCGGAGAGGGCGAGACGACCGGAGCTCGATACGGACGCAAACGGTGCCACCGCATGAATGGGGCCCTTTGCGCGCGCGGACGCTTTCAGAAAAACATCGGTGATCTCAACGCCTTCGTCGAACGTGGCGGAGAAGGTTTCGACCACGCTCTGCGCAAGCGCGTCGATGAGAGCCGGTGAGTACCAATGCGCGCGCAATCGCCCGAGAGCGATGCCGGCCACCGCGCCGACGTCAAGCGGCCGCGGCAACACGGCGTCGGGCGCGATGCGGTGAAACCCCGAGAGGGAAGTCGTGCTTGCGGATACCCAAAGAATGGGGACATCAGGCTCCAAAAACTTGGCTTGAGCGACGAGCGCGCCGCCCACGTTGGAGCCCACGCCGTCGTCGACGAGGAGCAACGAGAGCTTGGGAACCTCGTCAAACACCGTGTTGACATCGATGGAGTCGCCCTGCCCGACGACGACGATTCCGAGGGCGAACAACTCCTCGGTCAACCGACCAAGGTCACCGTCGTTTGGTTCCACGATTGCCGCATAGATGCGAAGAGGTCCGTCTAACATCGCCATCGGTACTTTTTTTGTGCAAAAAACCCTCCGAAAAGCAACCGTAAGCTCGTTCGGAGTGAGAGAGCGTGCCGCGAAGAATGCCACGTTCCGAGCCCCGACGAACACATTAAAACGGCGCATGTTTTTCGGGTCGGCGGTCGAGCACGGATGCCATCCTCGCGCACGCACGTTTCCGTGAAATGGGTCTGTAAAAACGCTGGGCACCACGGCGGTATCAACCCACGCGCCGGGCGCACCAGCGGGGCACGCCTTTGCGACGACCGGGCCTCGAAGAAGCCCAAGAAGAAGATCAGAAAGTGAATGTTCGTCGCTGTTTGGCTTGCCCAAACGAAGAAGCGTAAGTTAGCCTTCACAGCAGAGAACGGAACGCATCGCCGTCGCCCAAGCGACACGTACAGGCACGGCGGCGAAGACTCGACGCAATATCCCCAGCGTCGGTTCATGCGTGAGGAGATACAGGCCATGGCGAAGAAGGTGCTCATTGTCGACGACTCGGTCACCATGCGGCAACAGTTGCGTCTGCTCCTTGAGAGCGACGGATTTGAGGTTGCCGAGGCCGAAGACGGTCTCAAAGGTTTTGCTACTGCCCGCGCGGGTAACTTCGACTTGCTCATTGTCGACGTGAACATGCCGCGTATGAACGGGCTCACGGCCGTGGCCGCAATCCGAAAGATTCCCCACTACGCCAAAACGCCCATTTTCATCCTGACAACCGAGTCCACCTCGGGCGTCATTGAGCAGGGCAAGCGCGCCGGTGCCACCGCGTGGATTGTCAAGCCCTACGAGCCGAAGAGTCTTCTCGATGGCATCAATAAAGTTCTTGGGCAATGATCCCGGGCCGTCGCCGGCATAGACAGCGCGAGGTCCATCATGTCTTCTGATTCGAACTACGTTGTGCTCATCGAGCCGCCAGATGGTCAGCTCGTCGCGAACCTGACGCCTCGCCTTCAGACGCTCGGGCTGCCGGTTGCGCTGTTTTCAACCGTGGAAGAAGCCGAGAGTTTTCTTCAAGGTGGGCAGCTGGTGGCACTCGTCGCGATCGACGACGCCCTCGGCCTTGAGGCTGGCGCGTCGTTGCTCACCAACGTGCGCGCAATGCTCGAAAACGTGCCCGTTCTCTGGATCACGCGCGAAGACCCGACGCTGCTCATCTTTCAAGACCTCGTCCCCGACAAGATTCTCGCGCACCGCGTGCCGGTCGTCGAAGTCATACGAAGCGCAGATGAGCTTCTCTTGCGGTTCTTCTACCCCGACGTGGTCGTCAACGTCCTTCGTGAGTCCATCATTGCTGTGATGTCGTCCACGTTCAAAACAGAGGGCCAGGTGGTACGGCTTGGGCTTCGCACCAACCGAAACTTGCTCGCGTATGTGAACGGTCTGCTGCCCTTTGCGGGCCGTCGTACCAGTGGTCGCCTTGTGGTTAGCGCCGCGAAAACGTATCTCGGCGAGTTGCGTCGGCGCATTGTTCCCACGCCAACGCCGCCTTCCCTGCACGAGGCCGAAGACCTCGCCGGCGAGATGTGCAACCAGGTTCTTGGCCGATTGAAGGGCTTCTTCTGGCGCAAATCGCTGCCCGTCGAGTTCGGCCTGCCGATCATCATCCGCGGCCAAAATTGCGAGGTACGCTACAAGGCACCTCACCCGTCGATCGTCTTCGACTTCCAAGAGCCTATGGGCACGGTGCACTTCGAGTTTTGCTTCGACCTATTCGATGCCAAGGAACTCGAGTCCGCCGATGTGGAGAGCGTCGCTCCCGCAGGCTCGCTGCTGTTTCTGTGAGGCTAGAGCCGTTTACGGTCGGCGTGTTAGGAGTGGCCGCCTGCTTACGACCGCGCCGCTCCCCCAACGACCCCCACCAGCTTTTATGCTGACGCGTCTGCCTCCATGCGGGGTCAATGCGAATGAAAGCCGCTATAGGCTGCGAGATGCTGGTGTGAGACGCCGCGTCGCTCATGGCGCGCGGCCCATTTCGTCGCCCAAGGTCCCACGTCGAGCTGTCGTGCGCGGGAACTTTCCCGGTTCGCCTGTTCTGGGTACCATCGGCGGCGGCACACGTGGAGAGCCCAAGTTGGAGACTCCACTTCCATTGCCCGCACGAGGCCCCCTGTGAACCCGTATCTTGAGCGCTTTGACAGAATGGCGAACCGCCTGAAAGCGGCGCTTCTCGCTGCTCTTATGGTGTTCGCGGGCCTCTGCTTGTGCGGCGTTTGGTCGCTCCGCCTTGCGGGCGCACGCGGCACCTACGAGCGCGCACTCGAGGGAGAGTTTGCCCGAGAGCAAACGATGCGCGATGCGGCGCGAACTTTTTTGGACCAAGGAATCATCTTTCGTTCGATGCTCTTGAGCGGCCCGAAGGCTGCAGACTACACGGAACGAAAGAACGAGTTGTTCCGTCGGTTGTCGGACCTCGACACCACGTACAACCTTCTCGGTCGAACAGGCCTGGACGCCCGAGAAAAACGCGCGATCGAGTCGTTTCTCGACTCCTTTCGCCGCCTCCGAGCCGAATACGAACAGGCCATCGGAGATTTCGAGCGCGGTGAAGCAGCGGGCGAACTTTCGCTCCGCGTGCGCGCCCGCGACGAAGCCGCCCGCGAGTTTTTGAATGCCTCGGTGGAAGCGGCGCATGTGGTGCTGGCGGAGAAGCGAGCGGTCATTCGGAACGGCGACGGCGTCGGCCCCGGATTGCCGCTATTTTTCAGTATTTTCCTGATGGTTCCCTTTGGTGCGGTCGCCACTTACGCGATGATTTCGATCCTGAAGCGCAGGCCGCCGACGGAGGAAGAACTCGCGGCGATCAAGGACAAAGAAGACAGCGAGCAGTTCGTCCAAATGATGGGCGAGCTCGGCGACTTCTCCATGGCGGAGGGCTGGTGGTCCGATTACGTGCGCGAGGCGACCGAGGGAGCCCAGACCTTGGCGCGCGGCGAGACTGTGACCACGTACTTTGCGCGGAGCGAACGCGACGAACTCGGGGCGTCGGTCGTGACCGTAACCAACCACCTTCGCCAGCTGGCCGAAGACGTGGCGGGCCTTCGCGATCCCAGGCGTTTGGCAAGCGGCGAGCTCTTTCGCATCGGCTCCGAGGGCGAGGGTTCGTGGGGCGAAATTTCGAGGCAGCTCAGCGTCTTTTCGCAAGAGTCTCACGCTCCGTTTGTGGCGATGTCTCGGGTCTTGAAGCGCGTGGCCGGTCGCGACCTCTCCGTCCGTTTGGAGGAGCATTTCGGCGAGTCTTTCGAAGAGATTCGCCACGACCTCAATGGGTCCATTCGCATCCTCGACGAAACCATCGGCACGGTGAGCGCGGTCGCGGCCAACATCGCGGCGGAGAGCGAGGCCGTCAAGAGTGAGGCCGACGCCGTGGCCACCGATGCCGCCGAGATGAGCGGCGATCTGGCGACGATCACGAAGAGACTGCGCGTTGTTGCGCAGAAATCGCGCGACAACGCAGCAAACGCGGATCAGGCCATTCTACTTGCTGAAAGAGCAGCAGAAATGGCGTCGAGCGGCACGAGCAACATGCAGCGGCTGTCGGGCGCGATTCACCGCATTCAGGCGTCCGCGGCGTCCACGTCCACCATCGTGCGCACCATCGACGCCATCGCGTTCCAGACGAATTTGCTGGCGCTCAATGCGGCGGTCGAGGCTGCGCGGGCAGGCGAGGCCGGGCGCGGTTTTGCGGTGGTCGCCGAGGAGGTTCGCAAGCTCGCCATGCGCAGCGCGAACGCCGCCAAAGATACCGAAGCGCTCATTGCCGAATCTCTTCGCAACACCGAAGAGGTCGTGGAGATGAACAAGAAGGTGCTCTCGGACCTCGACGAGATCAACGTGCAGGCGGAACTTGTCGTTGAGTCGATGAAGGAAATCGCGGAGGGTTCCAACGATCAGCGGGCAGATACCGAGCAAATTTCCAAAGAAGTGGCGCAGGTTACCGAGATCACGCATCACACCGCTGCGCGTAGCCAACAGGTTGCCACCATTTCCAATTCCCTTCACGGTCAGGCCGATTCACTGCTGGCCCTTGCAGGTCAGTTCGCGACCGGCGACCAGCGTTTCGACGACGCCGAACGCGCGAGCGAAGACGCCAACGAAGTTCGCCTGCAGCCGGGGTCCACAATGATGTTCGACACCGACGCCGCGAACGAACCGACGGGCCTCGGCGAGAGTTCCGCGTTCGACGACATGGCCGGAATGGGCATCGAAGACGTGCCGAGCGACGCGTCATCGGGCGATCCGGCGGACGACGACGCGATCATGAACGCCATCATGAGCGACGACTAACGGCCTCGCGCACCTCGCGCACAAGCCCTGGTTTTGCGCGTCGCGGGCTCCAAGAGTCTGCGGGCATGCGAATAAGAAAACGTTTGGCCTCGCCGCGATGCGCACGCAAAAGCGCCGCGCCCTATTTTGTGCCGCCGAGGGCTGAAACGAGCCCGAGCAGTCGCGATCGGCGCGCGGTTTCATCGAGGGTTTGTGCAGGCGTGAAGGGTTCGGTGCCGACGCCGATCACCGATGCGCCGACGCGGGTCACGACGAAGTGAGAGCCTGGATGATCGGTGCTGCCGTCAAGTTCAACGGCCACCGATTCATCGCCGAGTCCCGTCTGAGGCTTCGCCTTCGGCCTCGACTTGAGCAAAAGCATATCGGCCTTGGCGGTCTTTTCGTCGGTGCGGGCGATGGCGAAAATACGAAACCGCGCGGGGCCGTCTTGGTAATAACCGAGCCCCACCGGGCCGAGGTTCGCAATGCCGAACGCGTCGTTCGGAAGGAACGCCAATCCGCCCTCGATCATCGACCCGACGGGGAGCGCGCGCACCGATGGAACGCCCGTGTCGTTGCGCGGGAGAGCCTTGGCGATGGCACGCCCGATGGGGGACAAAAGCGACTCCGCGGAGGCCCCGAATGCCTCCTGCGTCAGGCTGCCGTCATCGTTCGTATACGTGAGTTCGATAAGGTAATCCCCAGCCCATACGTAACCCCTACCTGTTCCCATGGCCGAGCGATCGCCCGCGCCAAAGGTCTTTGGTGCCTTCGGGTCCGCCGGGTCGCTCTCGCCCACGGCGCGTTTTGTGAACATCGCGAGGGCACCGGCGTTCGTCGCGAACTGACTCAGGTAAACCTCTACAGTGCCTTGTTTTCCAAGCGATTCCACGTATCGAACCCCGACGACGCGCTTCACCCCAAAGCCGCGATAGACCTCGCATTCGCCATCAAAGGCCGTGGTGCACAGCTCTTCGAGCGTGCTTTTTCCCCGGTCGCCAAAGGTGCGCGTTTCGCTCTTCGCGTCGAGGCAAGCGCCGGGAATTGCAGCCGCAAAGTAGGAGGCGCTGACCGCGTCGGTGACGGTGCCCGCGGTGGCGCACGCGTCGGTGCCAGCCGGGACCGCGCTCGCAGGCGGCACGTCGCTCGTTGGCGCGGGCCGAACCTCTGCCTTTTTGCAGCCCACGGGCGTTGCCGCCAGCAGCAGAGCGACCAGAGAAAAGCAGCGCGCGTGACGGGATGTGAGGGCCATTCCGGTGCGCTACACGAGGATGCGCGGCGCGGGGAAGACTTCATAGGGCAGGCGTCGAGCCCGCGGGGCCTTGAGTACGCAATAAAGTCGATAATTGGGGTAGGCTAGTGCGCAATAAGGTAAGGGCTTGGGCTCCGCCGCAACAAAAAGATCAATAAAATGAGTCAGATGCCCCGTAGCAGGCAAGGAACAAGTCTTGCATCGGTCGTGCCCATGCGTCTGCGCCGCGGCTTCTCTCTCGTCGAAGTGATGGTCGTCGTGATCATCATTGGCATCACCTCGGCCGTGGCCATCCCCTCGTATTCCGAGCTGCTCACCGACCGGCGCGTGCAAGACGATGCGTCCCAAATTTCATCTCTCCTACGCGAAGCCCGTGCTCGGGCAATGGCGCGCGGCTCCGGGGTGCTGGTGGCGTTTACGGGTGGGGGCGGCGGGGGTGGTGCCTTTGCCGTCTATGAGTCCGTCACGACGATGCCAGGCATGCTGCCGGGGGTGAATCGCGTGCCGCTCGGTACCTGCCGGTCGCCTTCGCGATGGGCACCTCTCGCGAACACGAATGCCAATATTTGGCTCTTGACCTCCGCCGATTTTACCGGCACGCGAGACGTGCATGCGGGGCTGCGCACCGTGTACCGCGACCAAGGCGGCGTCGACCTCACGACCGTGTACTTGTGCTTCACGCCCACGGGCCGCGTCTACCAGAGCGCCACCCCAAACTTCGATGGGGCCCAGCCCCTCGCGGCGAGCCATCAGTTCGTCCTCTCGCGCACGAGCGTCAACCTTGCGCGCCGGGTTCTCGTGACGAGCGCCGGTACCTTCCGAGTGCGCAGCACCCCGCTAAATACAGGAGTTCTCTAGTTATGCGTAGCATGCGTGTGGTATGTCGTAAACAGTCCCGCGGCTATACTGCCGTCGAGGTCATGATGGCCATGGGCCTTTTGGGTCTGGGCACGGCGGGGGTCCTTTCGTCGCTCAAAACGGTGACCATCGGGGCTACGGGTGTGCGTGATTTCGACACCGCCACGAACCTCGCGCAGTCGTGGGTTGAGCGTGTTCGCACCGACGCGACGGCGTGGATTTCCGAGACCACTTTTGGCAACGCGAACCTTCTGGCGAGCGGCTCCACGGGCAACGCATTTTTGCCTGCGCGAGCCTATGGCACCGAGACCGTGCAAGCCGGCTCCGACCTGCGCGGAACCGACTTGGCCCCGACCGATACCAACACCAAGTTTTGCGCCGGTCTTCGTTTTCGGTGCCTCGCCACGAGCGGTGCTGCGGCTCCCGGGTGCGCATCGATTGTGGTCACCGTGGCGGTCTTCTTTCCGCGCGAAGGCGCCACCGCTGCCGATACGCCATTTTGCACGGTTAACAACGCGCTAACGGCCATTCCCGCGGCCGGTGCCGATCGTTCCGCGGCCTTCGATTCCACCTTTCGCACGGTCACAATATCGACGGTCGTAGGGCCCACGCTCCAATGATTCGCCACCCGTCCCGCGCCTTCACTCTCGTGGAGATTCTGGTCTCGCTCGCCGCGGGCGGGCTGGTCATGGTCGGCCTCATGGGCCTCTCAAAAAACGCCACGGTGGCCTTCAACGAAGAGGTCCGCGTGGGCTCGCTGCAAGCCTCGGTTCGTTCCGCGGTCTTGCGCTTGCAAAGCGACTTGGCCCTCACGTCGTATCTCTCGTCGCCGAACCTTCGTTCCGATCCGCGCATTGTGCACACGCGCGTTGCGGGTTCGAACGCCAACGTCGGTGTTCTAGGCGGTGCCAGGCGACTGCAAGGGCTTCGGATCGAGGCCGGTGGGAGCGATGGCGCAGCCCCTAGAAACGTGGAAAATGGCTACCGAAACGATGTGTTGGAGGTTTCTGGAAACCTAAGCGGCTCGGACCCTTTCGTAGTTCTCGATGTCGTTATCGGCGGCGGAAATGCCGGATGCGATCGCGTGATTCTCAACATGGACTCGCCGACGATTTGGCGCCTTCGCGACAGCTCCGCCGCCGATCCCATGACGTCTCTCGTGGCGCGCATCCAAGGGCTTTTTGTGCCCGCGACGGTCGCCGGCGGCGCCGCGCAACACCTCGTGCGTCTCCTCGACCCCACGGGCCGTTCGCAGTTTCTCGCCACGTGCGCGACGGCCACTCCGGTCACACAAACCGGCGCGCCACCGGCCATCGCGATCGACGTCACGGCGGGTGTTGGTCAGCGAATTCTCACGACCGCAGACACGGGCGGCGTTGGCGGCTGGCCCGGCCGATCCGTCGGCGGATGCACCCTCAATCCGGTGCATGTGGCCCGCTACGAAGTGGGTTCGAGTGCGGTCTTGGCGCCCACGCTCACGGGCATTGAGCCGTCCACCGCGGCCAATCCCAAGTACGATCTTTACCGCAGTTACCTCGACGCCAATGGCAACGCGATCGCGGGTGCCGAGCTCGTGGCCGAGTACGTCGCGGGGTTGCGGTTTGGCCTCACGGTTGATTCGGCGGTGGTGGGTGCGCCGGGCACCGCGAGCACGTTGGAGCGCATTGCCCTCACCGACGGCGCGGGCCTTGGCCAATGGGCAGGCCTCATCGACGGCACGCTGGCGCGCCCCCCATCAACCGCGGGTTCCATCGGTCCGCACCGCATTCGCTCCGTCGGCATCGAAGTCACCGCGCGCGTGCCAATGGCCGATCGCGATCGCCCGGAACCGGCCGGCGCAGGTCTTCGTCGCTACTGCATTCCGGGCGCGTGTGTGCCCGGCGCGCTGACCTTCGCGCGAACGCGCACGATGAACCTGGAGGTCGGTCTTCCAAACCATACCGGGGTCTTCTACTAACTATGCAACAAAATACTGTCACACGTCTTAATATGCCTGACGTAATACGGCCCTGTCGAGCCCGCCGAGCCCGCCGAGCCGAAAACCGAGCCAAACAACGTGGCGTGGCGCTCTTCGTCGTGACGGCAACCTTGGCGGTCTTGGCGGGCCTCGGCACCTTTGCGGTGGCGAGTGTGCTGTCGGATCTGCGCACCGGCGCGAGCCTTCGTCAGCGGGCGCAGGCGCGGTCCGTCGGCGATTTTGCGTTGGCCAGCGCCTTGGCGCAGCTTCGCCCCGACAACGCGTACCTGTTCGTGGGCCCCATGCTCGACCCCACGCGCAGCGATCATCGCGACGCGAACAATCAATGTTTCTCGCTGTACGGCGTGCCCCTCGACGCCACCGCGAGCTCGTTCGCGAAGGCGTGCGCGCGGCGCTACGTGACCGATTACCTGACCACCGACCAACGGCGCGAGGTCGGCAACGCGTTCGGAGACGGCATCGGGTGGGACTACCTCGTGGAGATCACCGAGCCGACGGAGCTCCAAGGTTCCGTTGGTTCGAGCAGCAGTGCCCCGGTCTGCGACCTTGCCCTCACGGTGAGTTCTTATGGCCGCACAGGCCCGCGCGCGGGCTCGAACGCGGGCCTTGAAACCCCTGTTGTGACCGCCATGAATGTTCAACTTGAGCGTGTGCGCTACGTCGTGCCTGGAGTCCCGTGTTCCCGATGAAATACCAGTTTTTTCAATGGTTTACGAGGCCTTTTTCCGTCGCCATCGCCCTCGCTGCGGGGCTCATTGGGCTCACTGGGCCCTCGCGCACCGCGCACGCGCAGCAGGCCGAAGACCCGATTCCGCCCGATGTTCTTCTCATGCTCGACACCTCGGGCTCGATGGAAGACCTGATCAACGACGCCCGGCAAACGCTTCTCAACGCGCCCGATCCAACGCGAAGTGCAGCGCTTCCAATCTGCGCGTGCGGCCCGAACGATCTCACGTGCAACCCTCCTGCGCCGGGAACGACCATTCCGTCGAACAAGGCCATCAACCGTTGGGGCACGGCGGTCCAGTCGCTCACGGGCACTGTCAAGCCTTATTTTGCCTGCGCGAGAACACCGCGGGATCAGGGGTCGCTTTTCGAATCCGAGTTCACCGTAAACGCCGCAAAACCCTACGATCTTGGCTACTATCTTCCCCACCATCGCGTGGTGTCGACCGTGGGCGGCGTCCCGTGTGTTCTCGGACCGAAAACATCCGGAGTATATGCGCCGTCTGGGTCGTGGGTAGACGCAAACATTATAGGGCATGTGCTTGGTAATCGAAATGCGCCGTGCGACTTTCAGCAGAACACCGACGGTGCGCTGGACCGCTACGGAAGTTTCGTGCGTTTCGGGCTCATGACCTTCGACACGGATCCGGACCCTTTTGTAGGGAGCAACACGAACGTGGCGTCGTGGACTCCCTCAACGATTTACCAGGGGCGTTTCAGCTATTTCAAGAACTGGCTGGGCGGTGCCGCACCGGTCAGTTACCAGGTTCCCACCGACTTTCCCGCGACCGCGCCGGCCTCCACGGCGGCCTGGGAAGTGGGGGGCCGCAACCAGCGCGCGCCCGAGTGGGAGGGGCGACTCATGTCGTTTCCCGACCCGTTTGCGACGGCGGGCGACCGGGTGAACTGGAGCACCCGCGTGCAGCGCGTGATTGCGGCGATGCGGCCCTACGGGGGAACGCCCATCGCGGGCATGCTCGCCGACGCGTATACGTTTCTCGTCGACGAGACGGCCACCGACGGCGACTTTCGCCCTCCCAGCACCGATGCTTTCAAGAGTTGCCGCAAACGTTACGCGCTGCTCATCACCGATGGCGGCGAAAATCTTGACCTTCGAGGCACGCGCAATCCGTCGCTTCCGAGGCCGGGCTGCGAGACGTTCGGCGAACAGAATTGCCCGTACAAACGCCCGTGGGACGTCGCCCGGCAGCTCTACGACAGCGGCGTGACCGTGGTGGTCATTGGCTTCGCCGTTGAGAAGCCCATCAACCGGCAGAACAACGCGTACTCCTGCGGCGACCTCGCCCGGGACCCCGCCCTGTTCGACGCCACGTGCAACAGTACGAATACGTATACACAATACCTATACCAGCCCTGCTGCGAGCTTCAGCGGATCGCAAAATATGGCCAGGGCATGTCGAGTACGGCGCGCGCATACTTCGTAGAGACGCCGTATGAGTTTGACCTCGCCATCGATCGCATTCTTGGGGAAATTTCCTCGCGGGCCATCACCCACACCGTTCCTGTCAGTACCGGGCCGACGGTCGTTTTTCAGGGCGATACCAGCGTTCTTGTCGCCGGCGCCTCCACGTACACCGCCTCGCTGCAGCGCTTGGTCAATCGGCCGAACATTGGCAATTTGACCCGGCGTCGGTTCGATTGTTCCGTGGGTCAAGAGGTCGCGATCGACCGAACCAAGGGTGACGATTTCTCTCTCAACATGTCGACGCACTCGAAGGCGCGCGTCTTCTTTGGCAGCGTTCCCACCGCCCCCTACGAAGACTTTGTGCGGCCCTTTGTCGACTCATCTTCAACCGGCGACGGACTCGGGCGTCAGACCTCCGCCGAGGTCGGTAAGACCGCGTCGGCCATCGTTGCGGGTGTGCCCTGGCAGGCCCTCGGGCAGGCGCCGACCCTCGACCTCGACAACACGCGATGCAGCAATGCGGGCCAGTCGCAGCGCCTCGCGCCATCGAGCTGTGCGCGGCAGGTTCTCTCGTATTTTCTCGGAGAATCGTCGTCGGGCGTTGCCCTCCCAGACAACACATTTCTCCCCTTTCAGCCCCGCTACGCTGCGGGTTTGGACTTCGGTGCCATCGACCACGCGACGCCGGCTTACGTCGCGCAGCCCAAGGCCCTCATTCGCGATCCGAGCTACCAAAAGTTTGCGGCAACCTGGGCGACGCGGCCCCCTGTGATGTACGCGACGACGACCGATGGCATGCTCCACGCGTTTGATTCCGCGGTGTCGCGGCAAGAGTCGAACGAACTTTGGGCCATGATCCCGCCGGCGGTTCTTCCGCGTCTCCGGGAGCTGTATCCGCCAAAAGAGGTGCGCATCCTCGACGGCGGACCCATCACAAAAGACGTGGTGCTCGAGCGCTCGTCGGCGGACGTGGTCGCGACGGAACCCGGATGGAAGAACTGGCGAACGATGCTCGTCGCGGGCCTCGGCTACGGCGGGCAATCGGGGGAACGCGGGTATTTTGGCGTGGACATAACGGACCCGGACCCAGCAAATTACCGCCAAATTAGTTCGTCGGCCACGGGTGCCGATTTGCAGGCGCGAATTACGGCGGACGTGAAGGGCTCTCTCGGTGGGCCGCACCTTCGTTGGCAGGTGGGCGCGATGCCCGGCGTGCCCGAGACCGACGCGCGCCAGGTTTTCGGAAAATTTTCCGCCACGCCTGCCATCACCACGGTCTTCGTCGATACGAACGGAGACGGCGTTGGCGACAAAGAAATTGGCGTCGCCATTTTGCCAGGTGGCAGCGACATCGCGAAGCCGAGCGCCATGATCCCGTGTTCGCGCATCTCGTACACGCACCCCATTCAACCCTCCGAGGCTCGCTACGCATTTCGTCAAAACGTCCGCTGCTGGTCGCCCGAGGCACCGACCTACGCGGCCACCCACGGCGGCAGCACCGTGGGCATCAACGACCTCCCAGTGGCGGGGCGAAGTCTCTCCATCGTACGCCTTGATACCGGGGAAATTCTCAGGACATTCATGCGCAAGGCCGATGTGCATCCGAGCCTCACCACGACGAATTGGTACACCCGCCGCGTGACGCAGACGCCCCTTGATTCGCCCATGACGGGCCAGCCCGTGGTGCACCCGGCGGACGTCGGCGCCGTCGCGCAAAAGGCCTTTGTGGGCGACGCAGACGGCACGCTGTGGCGGCTCGATCTGACGAGCACCAACCCCGACAACTGGAAGCTGCAGCTCTTTATCGATACCTACGGCAACGAGCGTGTGATCGGAACAGCTGCACAATACACCTATAGCCAACCCATCGTTGTGCAACCCGTCGTGGCCCCGATGGACGACGGCAGCATCATGGTGGGCGTGGCGACGGGCGAGCAGGAGGGTATTGTCGCAACGGCTGGAGTTTCCCACTATATTTACGCGCTCCGCGACGACGCCCCGACGAGCCGTGCCATTGTGTCGTGGTTCGTTCGTCTCACCGGCGGCGAGCGCGCCACGGGGCCGATGGCGGTCTTCGACAAGACCTTTTACTTCGCCACTTTTGATCCGTCTTCGGCCACCGCGGTATGCGACGACACGTCGAGCCTGGGGTATCTGTGGGGTCACGATTACGTGCAGTCTGCAAATAGCTCAAACCCCGCGAGCGGCGGCCTGCCGAAGCTCGAAGATCCGCAAACGACGGACCTCTACCCGTCTAAAATCGGCATCGACCGGTACGGCACGAGCAAACTGAGGGGAAAGATTATCCCCGGAGTTTCCCTGACACTGGCACCCACCTGCGCAACGTTCTCGGCGTCGCCCGATGCCTACGGGCGCACCATGGGCACAGAAACGTTTCGCAGTGCGAGCCCCTACGTTCTTCGGGCCCAAGTGGCTGGTGCCAGCGCGGCAGATAAAATGACCCAGTCGGTCACCGTCAATCTGAAGAGCCCGTCGCGGCGCGCGCGCGTCGATGCGTGGGCTGCGGTGGTCGAGTGAGAGGTCGAGGGCGGCACGCGTTGTCGTCGCTGCTCGTCGCCGCGATGCTTGCAGGATGCAAGAAAAAGGAGCCCGCACCGTCATCCGCGGCGGTGGATGCGGGTGTATTCTACAAGCCGGTCGACCACCTCGGAGCGAGCGAAATCGTGGGCTCTCGCGAGACGATTCAAGGGCTGCCCGTGCCCAAGGGTTTTGCGCTCGGCGACCTCGCCGTTGATGAGGGTTTGGCGACGGGACGCGCGTCGTTCGAAGAGATGCGGCGCTACGTTCTCGAGAACACGATGAACTGCCTGGCGCGGCCCGAGGCCCGCGAGCTTGTGTGGTGGGACTGCGAAATCCCTGGCCGCGGTGCGACGCGGTTTCAAATTCGCGTGTCGCGAAATAGTGCCGACGACGAGAGCAAAGAGGTCACTCTCATGGTCCGCGAACAGGCCCCGCGTGTCGCCTTCGACGGGGGCAGCGGGGAGGTTTTGAAAGCGATGGGTCTCGATCCGCGGGGCTACCC
>CAMCKZ010000047.1 GCA_945875545.1 Polyangium aurulentum
GTCGTCCTCTCCGGGGTCGTCGTGGCGCGGTCCGCAACTCCGTGGCCTGGCGCGAAGGCGTTTCTTAGCGCGCGATTTCGCCGCATCTTTCCACTGTATGCCGTCGTTGTACTGACCATTGTATGTGTAGCGTATGTACGTGGTACGCACACTGGCATGCTCGCGGAATATCCGAGTGCTGCGTCCGTCTTGGCGCACTTGACCTTCCTTCACATTTTTTTCGCGGCCACGCTGTATTCGTTCTTGCCCCCGGCTTGGTCGCTCGGTCTCGAGTGGTGGCTGTACCTCGCCTACGCTGCCTTTCCGCGGGGCCATGGCGCCCGGCTGTCGCGATTCTTTCCGCACGTCGCGTTCGCCGTGTCGGCCATCGCTTTGGTCGCGCTTCGCGCGTGTCACCACGAGGCAGACGAGCCCGGCGTCGTGCTCCTCTCGCGCCTTTGGCAGTTCGGTGCGGGCGTGGCTCTCGCCCCGCACCTTGGCCTCGGCTGGGGGTCGTTTGGCCCCGAGAAATCCGTGGCTTTTCTCGCACCGATCGCGATCGTCCTCGCCTCCATCACATGGTTCGACAACGTCGTGGACCCGTGGATGTTTCGGTGGTCGCGCCTGACCGAACCTCTTTTTTGGCTCATTGTTTTCGCCGCGTTGGCCTCCTGTCCAGCGCGGTATTTCGAACGCGGAGTCGGCGGCATTCTGGCCCGGCTTGGCGATGCGTCTTACGCGGTATACCTCGTCCACGATCCCGTCCTTCGCCTGTTGAATGGGGTCGCGATGTTTGAGCACCATCGCTTTGCCGTTGGGCTTTTTGCTGCATTTACAGTGGGCGAGGTCGTCCACCGGTGGGTCGAAAAACCCCTCGGGCGGTGGGTTCGAAAGCTGTAAAATACAAGAAAGCCGAGACCCCCGTTGTGGGGCATCTCGGCTTTCTCGCGCGTCAGTCGAAGAGCCTTATTGAAAGTCCTTCATGAGGTCTTCTTCGCTGGCTGCGGGTGTGGCGCCAGGCCCCTCGACGACGGGAAGCTGCCCATGGGGATACAGTTTCGTGTCCTCGGCGGTGCACGGTTGCGGGTTGGTCGTGTCTTCTTGGACGCATTCGAGCAGCCACGTGTCGCGCAGGATTCTGTATTTATCCTCGGGCGACGACGCGGCTGCCGCCTCGGCCCGGGCTGTCTTGATTTCTTTCGAGACCGAGAAGGTCGAGATGCTCGGCACGTACGTGATGAGCAGCAGCGCGCCCGTCAGGATGGCCATAAACGGCATGACGACCTTGTAGAGGCTCACCACTGGCCGGTTGAACCGAAAGCTCGAGATGAAGAGGTTGAGGCCCAGTGGCGGGCAGCAATACGCCACCTCCAAGTTGAGGAGGAAGATCATCGCGAGATGGAAGGGCTCCATCTTGACCGCCGCGGCGAACGGAATGATGAGCGGCACCGCGACGATGATCGCCGAGAAGCCGTCCATGACCATGCCGAGAATGAGCAAAAACACGTTCAGAATGAGCAGGAACTGCCAGCTCTTGGACGGATCATTCAGGTTCACGATGCCCATGTGGGTCATCGCCTCGAAGGCCTTTTTCGGAATCTGATGATCGATGAGGTAGCTGACGAGGGCGTTCGCCATCGAGAGAATCAAGATGACCGCACCCGCCAGCGCCATCGACGACTTGGCAATGCGCGGAAGGTCTTTCTTGATCTCCAAATCTTTGTAGATGAAGACCTCGATCACAAAGGTGTAGAATGCAGCCAAAGCCGCGGACTCTTCAAGGTTCGTTAGACCGGTGGCGAGGCCGCCGAGAATGACGACGGGAATGAGCATTTCCCACTTGATCATCCAGAGAGCGGAAGCCGCTTCTTTTGCATGAAAAGGCTCGCGTTTGACGCCCTCGCGGATGCCCACGTAGGCCGCGTAGATGGCGAGAAAGACCATCACGAGAATGCCCGGGACGAGACCCACGCGGAAGGTCTTGTTCATGTCGACGCGCGCGATGAGCGAGTAGACGAGAATGGGCAGCGAGGGCGGCAGCAGGAGCCCCAGAGAGCCGCCTGTGGTGATGAGGCCGAGGGAGAAGGCGTCGGAGTAGCCCTGCTTGCGAAGGGCGGGGTACAGGAGCCCGCCGATGGCCACGATGGTGACGCCGCTGCCGCCGGTGAGGGCCGTGAAAAAAGCGCTCGCGACAATGCAAACGATCGCGAGGCCACCGGGCATCCACCCGAAAAAAGCCTGGGAAGCGCGCACGATGCGGTCCGGCGTCTTTGATTCGGCCATGACGTAGCCGACGAAGGTAAAGAGCGGGATCGTGATGAGAACGGGAGAGCCTGCGAAGCGAACCTCGTCGAGGATGTCGCCCGCGATGTTGCGCACGTAACGCTCGTCGATGTTGTGCGCAGACAGAAAGGCGAGCATCGAAGCGCCGCCGAGGATGGTGAAGAGAGGCGTTCCGAAGAGGGCAAAGACGATGACGCCCGCCGCGAGAGCACCGCCGCAGAGGTACCCGACGACCGCAAGGGCCGCGACCGCGACGAGCGCGGTGGGATTTCCCTTCGCCTTGATTGCCTGCATTTCTTCAGGAGAAAGCGTGAGATCGTTCATGCTGCACCTCCATCGGCCGCGAGCGCGTCTTCGGAGCGATCGTGGTCCCCTTCGTCGCCGCTGGCGTGCGCGGCGTCAGGGTCGACGGACACTTCACCGGCAAGGGCGAGAATCGCCCGGATGAGAAAACGGATCGCGATCAAGTTGAACCAAATTCCGAAAACGAAGAGGTTGAATTCTTTGACGAGGAGCAGCTTGAGATCGCCCCCGCCGGGGACAGGTGCTCGGGGGTCGCGCGGCTTGCCCTCGGCTTCGTGAAAAGTCGCGAGTTCGTCGGGCTCGGCGTAGGCCGACCAGTCGGCGGCATCGAGCCACGCGTTCCACTCGGAGGCAGGAAATTCATTGAATTTATCGCCATGAAGAACCCGGCCCAAAGTGTGCGCATCGAGGACCACTTGGCGCCGCGCCACAAAGAGATCGCGCCTGGTCACGCTCATCACCTTGCTCCACTTGACCGAAAACGCGGGGTCGCATTGGCCGTTTCCCGAGGGGCCCTTCGTGCCGTCGCTGCACTCAACTTTGCTCGGGGCCTGGAAGTTGCCAATGGCGATGAAGTCGAAAAACGCAAACGAAGCCGCCATACATACGGCGGCTGCGCCCACCCAACCCGTGACGGCGGCAGGCAGGTGAAACCGCGATGGGAGCGCGCGCATCGCGAAATCGACGTTGATATGCTTGGCTTTTGCCGTGGCAATGCTCGCTCCGAGAAGGGCGACGAGCAGCGTCATGCGCGAGGCAAAGCCGCGAAGGCCGTTGACCATGACGAGGCTGCTCGAAGCCTGAAGCCAACTGTAAATGTTGGTGAAGTACTCGGCACCAAACGATGCCCACGTTCGGCCCAGCAAGAGACCGATAACAAGCGCGGTACTGACCACCGTTCCGTGCAGAGGCCCCACCGACACGGCATCGGCCGGCCGCTTGACAACCTTGTTCATCACCTTGTGCGCGACGATGGCGAGGAAAATCCCGCCAAGAAGCGCCCGCAGCACGAGCCCGGCCTTCGAACCGCCGGCACCCGGCACATACGCCGTGGGCATGTTTTTCAGGATGATCCAGATGCAGAGTGCAACGATCTCCAGGACGAGAATCACGGCGCAGGCAACGCCTTCGGCGTTCGTCCACGCTTTATCGAAGCGCTTGAGGCTCGCAGCCCAAGCCCGAGAAGGGGCGGATGGAGGGTTCGGTTCGCTCATGGTTTCAAGCTCTTTTACGGAACATGCGGCCCGGCGGTTCAGGGCCATCGGAAAAGAAAAAACACGCCTCCCCCGAAAGGAATGCGTGCTCAGTGGTCACCCGCAAACACCCGGCGTACGCGAGCCAGGCAGGCTTATTGGCGGGTTTTCGGCTGCGTTGTGTCTCTGTTACCGGCGTACCGGCGCGTCACTTCGCGGCGGCAATAATTTCGTCGAAAATCGCGCCGTCGAACTTCTGGCCCTTGAGCTTGCCGCGAACTTTTTCGAAGATGGCTTTCCACGCATCTTTGCCCGCCTGGTCGCTCTCGTAGGAGGTCATTTTTCCCTTGAGACGCTCGAAGGCCGCGGAGTCTTCGGAGCGAATGCGGTTGGTGAGCGCCTTGCCGGCCATGGCGCCGGTTTCGTCGAGGAGCTTCTGCACGTCGGGTGGGAGGCCCTTGTATTTTGTGCTGGAAAAGACCACGGCACCGATGGCAAAGACGCCGGTGCTCGTGTTGATGTGATCGACCTTGCTGGCCCACTGAAGCTGCTCGGCCACGAGGGCCGGGGAGTTCAGCACCTGAATAGTTCCGCCGGAAAGGGCCGGAAGAATTTCGGTGACGGTGAGGGTTTTGTAGGTCGTGCCGATTTCGGAGTACAGCACGGGGCCGATGGAGTCGCTGGCGAGTGCGTAAACGCCCTTGCCTTTCAGGTCTTGAGGGCCGTTGACCTTGAAGCCCTTGGTCATCATTTTCGCTTGACCGACGTCTCCCCAGCCGAGAATTCGGAAGCCGTTGGCCTCGAATTTTGCGTCGAGTTTGGGGCGAACCTTGTCGCGGGCGGCGTCGAGTTTGGACCAGTCGCTAAAGATGCCAGGCATTTGCAGCGCGAGGACGTCTTTGTTGATGTTGCTAAGACCCGTGGCTGAAATCGCCGCGGAGTCGAGCTGACCGGTGCGGATCTTCTCGACCATCGCTTTTTCGTCGCCCTGCTGGCCGTTCCAAAAAAACTGCAGCTTGACCGCGCCGTTGGCCTTCTTTTCGAGCACCTTCTGCCAGGTGGTCATGACCTGGCCCCAGGGGGATTTTTCTGGCGCGAGGGTACCGACCTTGAGGGTCTCGTCGGCGGCGGCAGGAAGCGCGGCGGCCAACGTGGCAGCGGCAACCCCTGAGAAAAGAGCGCTTTTGAGATTCATGAAAAAAATTCCTTCAGCAAACCGGACGTACGGGCGGGGGCCATTGATTCAATGGGAGACCGCGATTCAGAAACTGCAGCCAAGCGTGGATTCTTGGAGGCGCTTGGACGCGAGGTAACGGCGCGCGCGGCGTTGCGCGATGGCGTTGGTGAGACGGAGTTCCGACGGTGGCGCGTTGGGATCGTGTTCGACTTTTGCCATTTCTGGGCAACCTTCGGCCTCGCGCTCCATGTCGTCGTTGAACGCCCGCGGCCAGCCGTCGAGGTCGCGGCACAGCACCTCGTGGAGAGCGGCTTCGAAGAGCTCCTTGTCGCCGACGCGGCAGGCGTAACGCGTGGCAAGGTTCATGTGGGCCACAAGCGATCGGCCGTTCGTTTTGGTCTTGACTTCTTCAAAAATGGATCGCGCAACGACTGCGCGCTCGCCACATTTGGCTGGGTCTTTGGGATCGTAGCAGCCGGCGTCGATCTCGGAGCGCGACATCAGTACGCCCTCGGTCAAGCGCGACGCGTAGTCTTTGTACCCGGGCTTGTGCTTGAAGACGTGGGCCATCATTTGACGAGCGGCGGCAGCCAGCGACTCGGGCGGGGCGCAGAGACTCTGGCGATTGAGCATGGCGTACGCCGACCAAAACACGTGCTCCAAGTCGCGGTCTGCGGTGAAGTTGTCGTCGAGGGTTTTTGCGAGCGCCGCCTCGGTTTTGACGTTGGTGGCCCACTTGCTGTCTTTCGTGGCCATCAGCTCAAAGGCGTAGCCCTTGCCGCGGTCGTAAGCGTTGCAGGCTCGCTCGATCGCCACACCGCGAGCGGCGTCGTCGCCGCTGACGACGGCCAGTTCGATCTCGTCTTCGATGTACGCGTAAGTGCCGCCGCCCCACGCCTTGACGAGCATGAAGAGCGTGTCGTCGTGGTCGGGAACGAGGCGGTGTACCCCCTCAAACTGGGCCACGCCGGCAAACGCCGCCGCCTTGGCCACCTCGAAGTCGCCGACGGTATCAAGGGCGCCGCCGAGGCTGCGTGTCGTCTTGATCTGCGACTTCGCCATGAATTTTGTGATGCTGCAACCGCTCGTGGAGAGGGCAACGAGGGCGCATAGGGCTAGCTGGAGGTTGCGTCGCATGGTGAGGAGGGTACGTGGTCGAAATTTCCTTTGTCAACGCGAACCGGAAGAAAATCGCGAGCGCCGAAATCGCAGGGGTGGACTTGCCCGGAATCGCGCGGAAATTGCGCTTTTGGCCAGGAGAAGACGCGAAGGGGACCGGGTTTTCGCCCTGGTACAAGGCGTGTCCATGGCAGCCGTGTCGTGGGGAGCTATGCAATAAGTGCGTCGTGGGCCCGAAAAATTCCTATGACGATGGACGTTTTGATGTCGAATTTCCTTGAACATTGGGAAAAATGCGTATGGGGAGAAAGTTGCGTGCTCGCGCTACACTTGGCGGGACTCGTGCAGGAGCAGATGCAAGGAAAATATTCGGGTTTACGGCCCGATACATCCTTCTCTTGACCGATCAGATGGAGGTTCATCATGCGCCACTCTCAAGCCACTGCCGTTCTCGAACCAGATGACTCTGCCGCAGAAGCGGATAGTGAGGATAGGGGCCTTCAACCAAGCCGCACCGAGGAAGCTGTTCCCGGCGACGCCTCGTCGCGCATCGACCTGATGGTCGACGGCGAAGAGGACGAAGAGACGGCCCTCGCCGACGACGACAACGAAGGCTTGGCACCCGATCCCAAGAGCAAGACCCGGCCCGTGGCAGACCGGGACGACTCCATGTTGTCGCGGTATTTTCGAGAGATGGCGGAGTTTGGTGTCCTCGACCAAGACGCGGAGCTGCACACCGCGGTGGCCGTGGAGCGCGCCGAGGTTAACCAGTGGGTCGCGGTGTTGGCGTACTTGCCGTCGGCCGGGCCCATCATCGATCACGTTCAAAATGGTCTGCCCACGGGCGACGATGCCGTGGAAGTTCCCATGCTTCCCGCGTTGCGCCGGTGCCTTGCAGCCGCCGCCCGGCGCGATTTTGCGTTGACAAAGGTGAAGCGCGCCGAGTGGACGGCCCTGACGAACGCGTTTGGCCGCGCGATTCGCCTCGCCGACGGCGACCGTCTGTGGCTTTTGGCGGCCCAAGATCTCGTGCTGGGGCTGGGCCACGTTCGAGACGACGACTTCCTTGCGGTCGAAGAGGGCGAAGTCGATATTCCGGTAACGCGAGAGCACCGCGGGGCTTGCGCGGCGATTCGAAAAGCGGTGGGCATTTCGGAACGGGCGAAGAACGCGTTTGTGCGATCCAACCTGCGCTTGGTTGTCTCGATTGCTCGCCGTTACAACCGCGGGCGTATGCCGCTGATCGACCTGATTCAAGAGGGGAATATCGGCCTCATGAAGGCCGTCGAACGCTTCGATCACACGCGCGGGTATCGTTTTTCCACGTACGCGTCTTGGTGGATTCGCCATGCGATTTCCCGCGCGCTTGCCGATAAGGGCCGCGCGGTGCGCATTCCCGTGCACATGCTTGACACCCACAACCGCGTGTTGCGCACGCGCCAACTGTTGCTCGCGCGCAATGGCCGCGAACCGACGCAAGAAGAGCTCGAGCGCGAAACCGGTATTCCCGCGGAAAAGCTCGAAAAAGTGATGGGCGCATGGACGGAACCCCCCGTCTCGCTCGACAAGCCCGTGGGCGACGAAGACGGGCGGCGCTTTCTTGATTTTCTAACCGACGACAACGACGTGTCGCCGTACGAACGCATCGCCCTCGATGACTCCAAGCGGCAGGTCGACGAGCTACTCACGAAGCTGTCCCCGATCGAGGCGCATATCCTGAAAAATCGCTTCGGAATCAACGACGACGAGGAGCGAACGCTGAAGGAAATCGGCGACGCATACCATCTGTCGCGCGAGCGCATTCGCCAGCTTCAAGAACAGGCGCTGGCAAAGCTGCGTCGGTATTACCGCGACTAGAGCGGTTTACGGTCGGCCTGTTAAGAGTGGCCGCCTGCTGCCGCTCCCCCGGGCGACCCCCACCAGCTTTTATCCTGACTCGCCCGCCTCCATGCGGGGTCAATGCGACTGAAAACCGCTCTAGATAGCGCCCTTTTTCCGAAGCGGGCGGCGAGGCGGCGAGAGCCGCAGCGGCGTCTATGCCGCTGAAAAGGGCGCTAGTCACCATCTGTTCCGGCCGCCCCCGGCCGCCCCGGCCCTCGCCGCACGCCGAAAATGCGCTATGGCGAGGGCATGTACGGACCCGCGACTTCGGATATTCGCCTGCGAAAAGTGACGGCACCGGAGATTCGTGCGCGTAAAGCTGCGGGCCCGAAAATCACGATGATCACGGCCTACGATTACACGATGGCGCGCCTCGTCGATGCGGCGGGCGTTGACGTGATTCTCGTGGGCGATTCTCTTGGAATGATCGTTCAAGGAGAGCCGCACACCCTCGGCGTCACTCTGGATGAGATGTGTTACCATGGCCGATGCGTTTCGCGGGGCGTGCAGCGCGCGCACCTGGTCGGCGATATGCCGTTTATGAGCTACCAGTTGTCGCCGACGCAGGCCCTTGAAAGCGCCGGGCGCTTGGTCCAGCAGGGCCGTTACGAGTCGGTGAAACTCGAGGGCGGAGTGGTCGTGGCCGAGCACGTGGCGCGCATTGTTGCCGCAGGAATTCCAGTGGTTGGTCACGTCGGCCTCACTCCCCAAAGCGTTCATGCCCTCGGAGGTTTTCGCGTGCAAGGGCGAGGCGAAGAGGCCGAAATTCGCATCATCGCCGATGCGCGTGCGCTCGAAGAAGCGGGTGCATTCTGCATCGTTCTTGAGGCCGTTCCTCCATGCCTCGCAAAGCGGATCACCGAGGCTGTATCGGTTCCAACCATTGGTATCGGTGCGGGCGTTGATTGCGACGGGCAAGTGCTCGTTTGCACAGACCTACTGGGCCTGGGCCTCGCCCCCCCACCCAAGTTCACCAAGCGTTTCGCCGAGCTCGGCGCAGCGGCCGTGGCGGCTTTCGAGGCCTACGTCCAAGAGGTTCGCGCGGGGAGTTTTCCAGGGCCGGAGCACACGTACAAGGCCAACAGCAACGCCGGTGGCACCACCGCTTAGGTGGATGCTGGGAAACGGCGCTGCGCCTCGAATCGTCGCTTGTCGTCGTCGAAATACAGAGCCCTCTTTTCTCAAACAGGCCTGCCTCCGACTGCACTAGCTTCGAGGGCGTTCGCGTTTCCCAGCACACTTCTAGGTGCATCGGCGGCTCGGAAACTACCTGTGCCAAAAGGTTGCGCACACCGCGACGGTGGTGCCCCAGGCCAGCGCCACAGTCGTCGTTCTCACGCGGGAGGCATCAATGCGCCGCGCCGTTCGGGCCCCCAGGTAGCCCCCTCCTACCGCCATGACGACGATGGGCCAGGTGCTCCGAAGATCGCCGCGACCCGCAGCGAAAAAAGCACAGGCCGCCGCACCATTGATGAGAACGCCGAGCAGGGATTTTAAGGCGTTTGCCTCGTGAATCGACTGGATGCCGAGCAGTGTGAACGAGGCCAACATCAAGATGCCCATGCCGCCGCCGAAGTAGCCGCCGTACCCTGCGACGAGGACTTGAAAAGCTAGAGCCGCGCTCAGTCGGGCCCAAGTCTTGGACCCGCCACCAAGTTTTTTCGTGAACTTCGGCCCGATCGCAAACAGGGTTGTGGCCCCCAAAAGCATCCACGGGACGACGCGAACAAATCGTGCGTCGGTCGTGGCGAGAAGGAGTTTCGCGCCCGCAAGCCCGCCCAAAATGCTCACCACACCGAACATCAGCGCCAACTGCTTTTCTGCGCCTAGTTCACGGCGGTAAGCAAAAGTGCTCGCAATCGATGCGGGCCACAGGGCAATGGTGGTGGCCACGTTGGCGTCGACGGGCGCGACCCCCGCCGCGAGAATGGCCGGAAACAAGAGGAACGAGCCCCCGCCCGCGACCGAATTTAGGGCTCCGGAAAAAAACGCCACAACGGCGCACGCGGCCGAGGCCATAGGAGTCATGGGGCCTGGAGAACGAGAAGCTTGTAGTCTGCAAACAAGTGAAAGAGAGGCGTCGTGTCGAGGAGATTTTCGAAGGCCTCGAAGGGCGCGCGGAGCCATGGCACGGGCGCCTCGCGAACGCTGGCCACGAGCCGAAGTGGCACAAATCCCATGGCATCGCGGTGCACCAAGCGAAGTCCAACGGCCTCGGCATGGGCAATCCACGCGTTCACGTCGAGGGCGAGAACGCGCCGCAGGAGAGCCGATCGGTGAATGGGTTCGAGCAAAATAAGTTGCCCGCCGGGAACGAGGGAGCCTCGAAGATTCTGGAGGGCCTGCCGCAGATCGGCCTCGGAGCGGCACGCCACCGAAAGACAACCGACCACGAGAATTCGGTCAAAGTGGCCGAGACTTTCGAAGCCTTGAAGCACATCTCCCGTCTCGAAACGCGTGCGGTCTGAGAGGCCCGCTTGCCTTGTTTCTTCCGCAGCCAGCGCCACTGTTTCTGAGGAGAAATCCACGCCAATGACGCTCGCACCCTCGCGGGCCAGGTGGCGGGTCATGCGCCCGGTGCCGCAGCCCACGTCGAGGATTCGTAGCCCGGATACTTCGCCGAGCGTGCGTTCGAGAACCCGGCGTTGGCGTTCGTCCCAGAGCAAGTTGTAGGCGTTCGATGGCCACAGCGATCGCGAAAGGCCGCTGCGTTCTTTGGCGCGCGAATCCCAATAGTGGGCCTTGCCGTAAAGCTCGCTGCGCCCTCGCCGTTCGCGAATGAGGTTGACTACCGAGGTGGCACCATCGCGCAAGCCGTTTCTCATGGGCGAGTCTCCAGAATCATGAGGGCGAGCGCCCGGTCGGCGGCGGCGTCGACGAAGGCGCGCGTGGGCCCCTGCGCAAGGACGTACCCGGTGCGTTTTGAGGAGTCTGTCAAAGGGTGAATTGTAGCGCCAAGCGAGGGAAAAAGCTCGGCACCGATGATGCCGTCGACGGCGCGTGCGTCGTCCACGCCGCCGATGCCAATGACGACGCCGGGCTTGCCAATGTGAAATTTGACGATGCCCGCGCCGTGGGCGACTGCCGCCCGGCCGGTGTTCTCAAGACCTTCATCGCCCAACGCGATGCCGAGAATGCGGTCATACAGGTCAACGCCCGAAACGATACGTGCAACATCTGCATCAAAGCCGCCACCCATACGTGCAGCAGTCTCAAACAAGTAGGCCCGACGGCCCGCCACATCGAAGGCGACCTGCGAGTAACAGGGGCCTCGCGTCAGGCCGAGGGCGCGCGCTCCCTTTTTCGCTTCGTGCACGACGAGGGCCTCGGCCGCCGCATTGAGACCACTTGGTGAAGCCTCGGCCAGCATCACTCCGAGAGGCTTTTTGCCAGGGATTTTGATGCGCTCCGTCACGGCGTACGCCGTCAGTTCCCCGCGTTCGATCCACCCGGTGACCGAGTATTCGCCGCCCTCGATCCACTGCTCGACGATGACTTGAGCGAGACCGGCGCGCGCGCCATGCGCGAGGGCATCGGCGACCGCTTCGGCGAGTTCATCCAACGTGTCGACGCGGGCCACGCCGCGCTGGCCCCATCCGCGCACGGGCTTGACGACGAACGGGAAAGAATTTCGCGACGCAAACGCCTCCGCTTCGCCAAGCGTGCCGCAGGAAGCGAAGGGCACTGCCGCCACACCGCCGGCCTCGTAAGCGGCGCGCATCGCGTCTTTTTCCTGGCAACGACGCACGGTCTCGGGCGTTGCTGCAAAGGGGAGTCCGGTGCGCGCCGCGGCCTCCGCGGTGGTCTTGAGGGCGAGCTCGCTGCCCGTCGTGGCGACAGCTTGGATGCCGCGCTGCTCAATGACCGCGACGATCGCGTCGGCGTCGGCGGTCGACACCCGTTCAAAGTCCGTGCAGTCTGCAACACCGGGAGCCGCCGGTGAACCGTCAAGACCCACCACGTGAAGGCCCAAGGCGCGCGCGCGGCGAATGAGCGAGAGCTGGGGAAACCCGCAGCCGACGACGAGCACAGTGGAAGGCCGGAGACTCATGATTCGGTGTCGTTTAGTCGCTGGGTGGAGGCGCGTTCCACGGGCAAAAGAACTGGGTTCAAGAGAGCTTGCGGCCCGCGGGAGCGCGTTTCGTTCGCGTCGTGGAAGTCGTCTTGGAAGTTCTTACGCTCGGCCACATTGAACAGCGGGCGACCTTGCACCTGAATGTAGATCCGCGCGATGTATTCGCCGATCACCGAGAGAGCGAGCAGCTGCATGCCGCCCATGAACGCCACGAGCGCGAAGAGCGAAGGCCACCCGACGTTTCCGTAATCGAAAAAAACTTTGCGAAACACGGCCACGCAGCCAATACCAATCCCGAAAATAGCCGCGATCACTCCGGCGTTTCCGATGAGGCGCAGAGGCTTCGACGAGAAGCCCACCACGAGGTCGAAGGTGTGGTTTAAAAGCTTGGTAAAGTCGTAATTTGTCTCGCCAGCGGCGCGTGGCGAATGAGAGACTTCGACCGTGCCGATGCGTGCGCCGCTCCACACGAGAAGGGCGCTGAAGAACTTTCGACGCTCGGGCAGGGCCGCCACGTGACGCGCGATGCTGGCGCGCATCAGGCGAAAGGTGCTGACGTCCGGAGGCAATTCGATTGCGAGGAGCCGGCGCACCACCCACTGCATGGTGCGTGATGCGTAGACGCGAAAGAAAGAATCTTTGCGTTGTGCACGTAATCCGTAAACCGCATCAAAACCCTCGGCCTGCTTCGCCCAGAGTTTTGGTATCTCTTCTGGGGGATTTTGCAGGTCTCCGTCCATCTGAAGAATCCACGCGCCGGTCGCGTGGAGGTACAGCGCTTCGACGGCAGCCTCTTGGCCATAGTTTCGCGTGAAGCGCACGAGGCGCACGCGCGGGTCTTCGGCGGCGAGTTGGCGGAGAGCTTCAAAGGTGCGATCGCGCGAGCCGTCGTCGACGAAGATGAACTCGTAAGAGAGCCCCATCTGCTCCAGAACCTGCCGGGTGCGCGTCACGAGGGGACGAACATTCGCCTCTTCGTTGAACACCGGAACGACGATGCTGAGGGTCACCTGGGGTGTCATGCGCGCAGGGTTTCTTCTAGTAATTGCATCACTCGAATGCGCTCGCTCTCCGTAAGCCCCGGGTACTGCGGGAGCGAAACCGTTCGGTCGCCGATGGCCTCCGCGTGGGGCAAGCTTCCACGTGGTATGCGCAGTGTATGTTCTAGGTACGACAGCGTATGAATAGCGCGGTAGTTGACCGCTACGCCCACGCCGCGCGCGCCCATGCCCGTCAGTACCGCGTCGCGTTTTTCTGCGGGAACGTGGACCGTGAAAAGGTGATGCGAAGACGTTCCGACACGCGCGAAGAGGGGCGGAACGGCGGCAGTCTGGCCACCCGCCACCGCAGTAAGGGGCCCAGTAAAAAGCCTGGAAAAGAGGCCATCAAAGAGACTGGGCGTGAGTTCCGGCAAGAGCGCGCGGTAATGGTCGTCGTTTGCTTGGCGGGCTTGGCGTTGGGCGAGAGCGCGGGGCAGTTGCGGGCGCAAAATGGCCGCGTCGAGGTCCGTCAGGTTGGCCTTGAATCCGAGCTCCACGAGGTCCCAGTGCTGGTACTCGCCGCCGTGCCGGTCTGTGGCAGCCTTGGATACGCCGTGGTTGCGGAGGCGACGCATGCGGTCTGCAAGCATCGAGTCTTTGGTCACGATGGCGCCGCCATCTCCGCTCGTCACGGTCTTGGTGGCGTAGAACGAAAACACCGCCGCATCGCCGAGATCTCCTGGGCGAACGCCGTCGCGCTCGCACTCGATGCCGTGGGCGGAGTCTTCGAGGAGAAAGAGTTTGTGGGCATCGGCGATGGCGCGAAAGGCTCGCATGTCGGCCATTTGACCGCATAGATGCACGGGCAAGATGCCGACGGTGCGAGGCCCGACAGCCGCGCGAACGGCTTCCGGATCGAGGAGGCCCGTCTGGGGATCGACGTCGGCGAGCACCGGCCTTCCGCCCAAATGCATGATCGCATTGGTCGTCGCGACAAAGGTCATGGGCGTCGTGATGACCTCATCGCCCGGCTCGAGACCGAGCGCCTTGAGGGCCACCAAAAGGCCATTTGTGCAGGAATTTGTGCCGACAACATGGCGCGCGCGGGCGAGCGATTCGTCCTGGGAGCGGCCGCGCAGAAGAAACTCGCCGAGCTCTTTTTCGAACGCCGCAACCTGCGGACCGAGGGTCAAAAACACGGTTTCGAGGACCTGGCGCCACGAGGCGGCTTCTTCATCGCCGAGGGTGTGTTTGAAAAACTCGATGCGGCCCGAGGTGCTCATGCCGTTCCAAGAATATGGCCGTGCATCGCGAGCGATTGGGCGGTGAGTTCAGCCTCGCGCAGAAAGACATATTGCCGCAGCGTGTAGGCGCGGCGGTCGTCTGGATCGACCTTGCCGGAGCGAAGGGCCGCGAGAACTTCCTGGATTCCGTCGTCGATCGTGCGCGTCGTGCGGTAGTCGAGGGATTCTCCGATGGCGTCAAAGGTGACGTTGTAATCGCGGAGGTCGGGGTCGGTGCCGACGCTCACAAGTTCCGTGGACGGAACGGCGTCGCGAACCCGGTAGGCCAACTGTGCAATCTGCACGTTGTTTTCGCCGGAGCCCACATTGAAGATGCGGCCGGCGCAGCGCGAGGCGTCGGCTGTGGCCGCCAGATGCATCGCCCTGGCGACGTCGGTGACGTGCACAAATGGGCGCCACTGCTTGCCGCCGCCCTCGACGGAAACCTTGCGGTGCACGTAGGCATTTTTCGTCATGACGTTGACCGCGAGATCAAAGCGCATGCGCGGACTAACACCGAAAACCGTGGCCAAACGCAGGGCAACGCTCTCAAACCCGCCGCCCGATTCGCGCCCAAGCTGCAGCGCATAATCCTCGACTTCGCACTTGGCCCGCGCGTAAAGTGAAACCGGATGACGAGGGCTATTTTCGGTAAGACCGAGACCAGCCCCGTGGCCGTAAACACTGCACGAGCTTGTGTACACGTAGCGGCGCACGCCGGCTTGGCGCGCGAGCGAGGCCAGTCGCTTGCCGCCGGCGATGTTGATCGATTCGGTCAGGTGAGCTTCAAGATCGCACGACGGATCATTGGAAATGCCAGCGAGATCGACGACGGCCTCGACGCCCGACAAGACCGTCTTGGGCTCGAACGTGCGGATGTCGTCTTTGAAAATGCTGAGTTTATCCCCGTATTTCGCCGCGACGGCGTCGAGGGTGGGGCCGAAGTAGAAGCGGTCCAGCACGACGACGTCGTGGCCCGCCTCAAGGAGATGGGGAACGAGAACGGAGCCTATAAAGCCGGCACCACCGGCGACGAGAATGCGCATAAAGGGTATCGTGCGGCCTAACATAAGTGTTTCGCGGACCCTGCGCAGTTCTACAGCTTCGCTGGAGATTGCTTCGATTTCGTGTCGATCGCGCGAAGCCTTGTCCTTCGTTGTTGACCCGTTAGCGCCATTGACCAAGGTGCCTCGGTGATGCTTCGCCCCGCACCTTCATTGCCGCTGCTTGCCCTTTTCGCCGCGCTCCCGTGCGGGGCTGTGATGGCGTGCTCGTCGTCCCGGCAAGACCCTCCGGCAGCTGGAGGGCTTGAAATCGCCGCGTACGCGCAGGGTAAACGGGCACCGTTTGATCTCGGATTGCGGGCTCTCGTCGACGCGGGCGATGGGGAGCTGCGTTCGGTCGCGGCAACGTTTGGCTTGGGCCTTCCCGAGACCGTTGAGGGTATTCGTTGGTACCGGGTGCTCGTCGTTTTGGAGGTTGGCGTGGACGCGGCGCCGCTGCTCGATCGGCAGGACTTGGAGTTGCGATCGAGGCTCGGTCGCGTGCTCTCGATCCGGGCAACACGCGAGGCGCTGGAGGCTCTCGGGCGTGAGACGGGCGTCGTCGGAATTCATGCGTCGCAGCGGGTGCATGCGCTCAATGAGGTGGGGTCAAGCGTTTCTTCGGGCATGAAGGTCGCCGTGCCAGCCGCGGGGTTCGTGGACCGACCGATGCCCGTTGAGGCGGGAAAAACCTACACTTTCGACCTTGGCTCCAAGAGCCCCAAGGCCACAACCGCAGACCCCGTGCTGAAACTTTGCCGCGATGCTGCCTGCAGCGGCGGCTCTCTCTTGGCCACGGACGACGACTCGGGTCCGGGGTCCGATGCGAGAATCGTGTATACTGCAACCACCAGCGAAACGCTTTTTGTTCGCGCGAGCGACGACGGAAATCTCGCGGTCAGCGACTCGCTCACGGTGTTGGGATCGAACGCTTTGCCGATGAGGCTCGGCACCGGCGCGCGCGGTTTGTGGGGTCGCGGACTACGCGGCCAGGGCGCGATTGTGGCCGTCGTGGATTCGGGTATTGATTTTTGCCACGACGACTTCACGACCGTGGATTCCGCCGGCGTGCGCCACTCGCGACTCATCTCGATTTGGGATGAAAACCTGGTTATTCAGGGCGCGGATCATCGCCCGTATTTTTCCGTGCCGGGCGGCCTGGCGTCGGGAGGTTACGGCGTTGACTGGACGCGCAGCGAGCTCGACGCGTCGCTTGCGAACTGCGGCGCGGTGCGCACCGTCGACGACGACGGACACGGGACGCACGCGATGGGGACGGCTGCGGGAAACGGGCGCGGGGGGCCCGACGAACGCTACGCGGGGGCGGCTCCGGACGCCGATATCTTGGCCGTGGCAGCGACGCTCGACGACACGGGAATCGTCGATGGCGTGGCTTACGCGGTGAGCATTGCCCAGCGGGAACATAAGCCGCTATCGGTCAACTTGAGCCTCGGTAGTCACAGCGGCCCCCACGACGGAACATCAGCGATTTCACTGGCATTACTCGCTGCGACGGGCCCGGGAAGGGCCATCAATGTGGCGGCGGGTAACGAGGCGGACTCGCCGATTTCTGCAAGTTCCGGATCGACCCCGACGGCCAGCGCAGACGTGTCGATCAACGTCGCGAGTGGCACACGAACGCCCCGCGATGCCGCTGTTTTTCTTTGGACGGATGCGGCCGACGACTGGCGCTTGTCGGTTATTGATGGCGGTGGAACAGTCATTGGTTCCGCCTTGACCGGGCAGTCGAAGACCCTGACCTACCAGGGCGTGACGCTGCGTCTCATCGTGGACTCGGCACCCTTCGATACCAATCCATCGGTTCGCCAGTCGGCCTTCGCTGTCACCGATTGGAACATCGCCGCTGAGCGTTTAACCCTACGATTAGAACGACTTACGGGCACGGGCTCCGGTCGCTGGTGGGGCTGGGCAGTCCCCGATTCGCCCTCGGTCATCACGTTTTTGAGCCATCGATCCCAAGCGACCGACCGTGGGTATCTCGGAACCATCAACGACATGGCGACGTCGCTGGCGGTTCTTGCGGTGGGCGCATCGACCTCCCTCGTGCGGGTCGAGAAGGCCGATGGTCAGTCTGAAAGCGACGTGCCAGCGTGGTCGAGTTTTGGTTCCATCTCGGCCTTTAGTTCGCGCGGGCCCGCGCGTGATGGCGCAGCAAAGCCCGATGTTGTGGCACCAGGCATGTTCATCGTCTCGACGCTTTCGAGGTCCGCCGCTTCGCCGAACACCATCGTCGAAACGGGAAAACACCAAAAAATGCAGGGAACAAGCATGGCCACTCCCGCCATGACCGGCGTGTCCGCGCAGCTCCTCGCCTTCGACCCCTCGATCATTCCGGGCCCGCTCCTCACTTACTCGGCCCACAAAGATGCGACCGTCTTGGCCGTGGACCAAGGGTCGTCGAACACCTGGGGACAGGGCAAGGCCGATGCGGTCGCGGCGATTGCGCGCCTTGAAGCGGATGCTGCCCCGTCCGTCGTGTTTCGTGAGGCCGCGCGTGACGCCCAAGGCAAAGCTCGCCTCGCGGTGGATGTGAGCGACGCCGACGGCGCACAAGACCTCGCGTACGTGCTCTGGGACGTCGACGGCGACGGGGCGAATGATGCGGTTACGTATGGAAATTCACTGGTAATGAACCTGATGGGGGCGGGGCCTTTCGTCGCGCGCGCAACGGCCGTGGACAAGGCCGGAAAGACCGCGCAAGCCACCGCGTCGCTCGTGGTTTCCGCCATCGTCGTCGTCGATGCGGGCGTCGATGCGGGGCGCCGAGACGCGGGGCCGCCCGATGCCTCAAACGACGCCGCGGGCGATGCGGCAGGCGATGCAAGGGCCGTTGCAGATGCGGGCGATGCCGAGGGTCTTGATGCGGGCCAGACCGCGCCGCCGCCGCCCGTGCGCCTTGCCGAACCCCTGGATGGGTGTAGTATGCATCCGATTTCTTCGCGGAGTCCAGGTCGAGGTGATGGCTGGTTGTTTCCAGCATTTATCCTGATTGCGCGCGTTCTATCGAGGCGGGTTCGCCCATAATGGGTGCACTCTACACGCTGTGGCGCGCGACCGGCGTGCGCATTCGTGTGGGCATTTTGGCGGTGGCTCTGACCCAGGGTCTCGTCCGAATCGCGGTGGCATTTGCTCTCGAGTCTTTGGTGCGCCAAGGGGTTCGGGCCCTCGCCTTCGGACTGGCCACGGGAGCTGTGTGGACGCTCCTCTCGGCGGCCCGAAGTGCCCTTCGTCATCGCGTGCGCACGGGCCTTGTGCGCGCCTCGGCGGCCGCTCTGCTTTTTGGCGAGGTCAGCGAAGCGCCCCGCGAGGGCGAGACTCCTCACGCGATTTTGGCAGCCGTGTTTGAAGGCGAAAGGGTGCTGGCCGACAGCCTGCCCATGGTCCTCGGAGAGGGACTCGCAGCCCTCGTGCTCGGGGCCTTCGCCGCTCTCCGATTGCCCGCGGCATTCGTCGTGGCGCTTGCGGGGGCCGCATTCGTTTGCGTTGGGTTTTTGCTGGTGTTGCGCCGTGTCATTGTGCGCGCGCAAGAAGACGCGAATCGCGCTCAGCGTGGCCTTTTTGCGCGTTGGCTCGAGGCCAAAGACGGGGCGATCGAGATCGCTGCGGCGGGCCTCGAATACGTGCATCTTGCACGTATCGATGCGCACGCCGCGACTTGGCTCCGTGCGACCGCGCGGGTCGAACTGGGCGCATCGCTCCTCGGGCGCGGCCCTATGGCGGCGGTCGCTTTGGGCATTGGGGGCATGGCGTGGCTGCGCCTTAGTCATGGGCCCGAGGGGCTCGCACTCACCGCGTTTTTGGCCGCGGCCGCCGCCCCCTTGGCCGCGTTGGCCTCGGGCATTGGGGAGTTATTGAGGGGCCTTGGACGCTCGGAGCCCATGATCCATCGACTTCGCGCTCCTGCGCGGAAGGCCGCGGCGCACCTCCATACCGATCCAGCGCGAGTCCTGGAGGGAAAAAATACTCGCGCCCTCGAGGGAAAAAATATTCATGCAGGGTACACGGATATGGCCGTTCTTGCGGGCGTCGAATTTGTCTGGACCAAAGGAAAACCCCTGGTAATCGAGGGCCCGAACGGGGCGGGTAAGACGACGCTCCTTCGCGTGATGTCGGGGCTTCTCCACGCCAACGACGGGACGCTCCAGTGGAAGGATGGCGTGGGCGTCGACGCACACGTTGGAGCGCATGTGCCGGTGGCTTTCTTGCCGCAGCGGGCTCATCTCGCCCACGAATCGACCGTCCGCGATGCGCTCCAGATGCTCGCGCCTGGCGCTTTGAATGCGGAAATGGCGTCCGTCCTCCTTCGCGTGGGCCTCGCTGATCGGCTGCAAAAAGACGGCCTAGATACACTTGTGGGCACGCTGTCGGTCGGGCAACGGCAACGTTTGGCCCTCGCGCGCATTCTGCTCGTGAATGCGCCCATCGTGGTGCTCGACGAGCCCGATGCCAATCTCGATCGCGAGGGTCGAATGATGATCGATGCCATGATCGAAGACCTGTCGCGGGAGCGTTTCTTGGCCGTTGTCGCCCACGGAGATTTGCAGCGGTCGACGGGAGCTGAGGTCGTGAACCTCGAGCGCTCCCAGTGATGGCATGGCCCAGTGATGGGATGGCCTCGTAAGTCCGCGTTAACGCTGGGTTTCAGCCGCGCAGCGTTGTCGTGCCGTGCGCGTGACGCGTGACGCCGTCTGCGGACCACACCGAGAAACTTCGCTCGCGACCTGGCGGCGTGACGCGCAGGCATGCCTCGCCGGGCAAGTAGATCGGCTTGTCAAAACCGATTTGAGCGACCGCAGGACCCGTGCCGATGTCGAGGGTGGAAAGCGCCCGGGCGAAGGTCCACATGCCGTGAATGATGGGCCTCTCGAAGCCGAATGGCCGCGAGACAAAGCGGTGCAGGTGAATGGGATTTAGGTCGCCGGCGACCCGCGAATAGCGAAAGCCGAGGTCGCCCTCGAGCCTCCAACGTTCGATACTGATCTCGGTTGGTGGGCCTCCCTCGATGGCCTCGCTCGCCTCGCTCGCCTCCAGGGCCGTGCGTGGGCCGCCTTCGTGCCCCTCTGGCAGCGGTTTCGCGTCGGGCACCGTGGTGGGTGCTGCCCCGCGTTGACCGAGGCGCGCCAGGACCCGCGTGCTGCCTTGCCACAGGAGCCTTGACGCCTGGTGCACCCGCGTCTCGATGGTGAACGTGGCGGTGCGCTCGCGGAAGCGTGCATTCTGCACGAATGCATCGATGTCGAGAGGAAGTCGCTTTTCAAGATGACCCACACGTTCAATGCGCTGGTGCAAATGAACGAGGCCCATGGCCGCAAACGGAAAGCGCTTATCGCTGATGATTTGCAGGTGAAGAGGTGCGGCGATCACGAAAGGGTAGGCGAGGGGAACTCCGCCACCGGGGCACCCACCGACGAGGTGCGCGTAGTGATCAAGGTGTTCGGTCGAGATCCGAACTTGCTCGACGGTGAATCCAAATGCCGAAAAGTTTGGCGACCGAAAACGCAGCGGACGCGCCGCGGCGGCGAGCATCAGAGGGAGCGGCGCGGGCAATTCTGGCAGTGATTCAAGGGGAACCATGTCGGCCGTCGTGGTAGCACAATCGGCGCCATGCCGAACCCTCTCGAAGCCCATATCGACGAAGTCCTCCTGGGTTCTGGCAGCCGCGCCGTCTGGCGAAAACTCGTCGAAGAGGGGCTCGCAGCCTTCCTCGATGCACCGGTTTCGTCGCTCGTGGCACCGGAGGCTCTCGCCGACTTCATCGAGCTGTTTTCGGAACGTGTATTCCTCACGCAAACCGCGGGGCCGGCGGCGTTGGCTCTGGCTCGCTTGGGTCTCAGCGAGGCGCAGCGCGACGACCGTCCGTTGGCGAGCTACCTCTCCGTCGAGACGCGCCAAGAGATTTTGGCGCACGCCCTCAGCGCAAGGCCCGTGCCGCGCGCGCTCCTCGATGCCCTCTTTGCGGAAAAAGGCATTCGCGCGTTTATCGAGGGATTTCTGCTGGATGCGCTGCGCGAGTTCTACGAGCGCGCGAATCCGTTTTTTGCGGAAACGGGCCTGCCCGCGATGATCAAGAAACTGATGCCGATCGGTTCCGGCGCGGTGATCAAGGCGCTCGAAGCGGGGCGTGGAGAATTTGAGAAACGTCTTGAGCCCGAGCTGCGGCGCTTTCTCGGAGGCTTTACGGGGCGCGCGTTGGAGTCGATCAAGAGCGGCGGCGTCGGTGCGGGGAGCCGCGAAGTTGTGGAGGGTTTGGCGACCACGGTGGTCTCCTTTGTGCTCAATCGGCCAGTGAAAGAGCTGGCAGGCGAAGTGCGTGTAGAGCGCATCGATGGAGTGGTCAGGCTCATCGTCGCCATTCTGTCGGACCTCGATGACGACGAGACCTTGCGCTCACGTCGCCGCGAACTCGTAACGGGTTACGTGAAGGCACAGGGCGACCTGTCGGTGCGTGAGATTTTGGCGCAACACGGCATGGCGGTGGCCCCCAACCTCGACGCCCTGGCGGAGGCCACCTACCCATTTATTCGCGGAGTTTTGCAGCTTTCGCCGGTGCGGGCGTGGTTTGATGCCTTCGCCGAAAGTGCGCGAAACCAGCCGTGATCCGGCCGTGATGCCTGCGACAAACGCGATGCCGTTGCGGGCGCGCGGCGGGTGGCGCGTGGCGCTCTATTCGGCGACGTTCGTCACGGGGACGCCCTGCTCATGCCATCGCGCGAGAAGTTCTTCGATGCGCGAAAAGACGATTCCCATGGTTTCTTCGTCGGGCAGCAAGGTCACGCGGAAGTGGTTGCGGTACGGCGCATTGAAGCTTGAACCGGGCACCACGAGCACGTGTTTGTCTTCGAGAAGAGCCATGGCAAACGCTTGGTCGTCGAACCCCGGAAACATGTCGTCCTTTACGCGCACAAACGCGTAAAGTGCGCCTTTTGGCTCGACAACGTCGAGGTATTTCGAGGCCTTGACTGCATCGATAACCGCGCGTCGCTGCCGCCCCAAGCGACCGTTTGCCGTTGTGAGCTCGTAGATGCTCTGCGCGCCTCCGAGCGCCGTTTGCACCGCCCATTGCCCCGGCACGTTGGAGCATAACCTGAGCGACGCGAGGAGTTCGACCGCGGCGAGGTATTCGTGCGCGCTGTCTTTGTCGCCGCTCCACGACACCCAACCGACGCGCAAACCGCACGCGCGGTAGACCTTGGAAAGGCCGCCGAAGGTTCCGCAAAGTGTTCCGTGGCACAGCGTGGCGACGGGAACGTGTTCGGCGCCGTCGTAAGTAATGCGGTCGTAGATTTCGTCCGAGAGGAGAACGAGGCGGAATTCTTCAGCGATTCGCACGAGAGCCTCGACGACCGCGCGCGGGTAAACGGCACCCGTGGGGTTGTTCGGGTTGATGAGGACGAGGGCCTTGGTTCGCGCCGTGACCATGCGGCGAACCTCGGCGGGGTCTGGCACAAATCCGTTCTCGGGCCGGCATGGGTAGTGCACCGGCTTGGCACTCGTGATGTGCACAGCCGCTGTCCATAAAGGGTAATCCGGGGAAGGTACAAGTACTTCGTCGCCGGGTTCGAGCAGCGCTTCGAGGGTCATCAAAATGAGTTCCGAGACGCCGTTGCCCATGAAGACATCTTCGGCGGTCACGCCCTTGATGCCGCGACTCTGCGTTTCCATCACCACGGCTTCACGGGCTGGAAATATCCCCTTTTGATGAGCGTAGCCTTCGCTTGCCGCGAGGTTCTCCACGACCGCGAGTCGCATGGTCGGCGGCGTTCGAAAACCAAAAGCTGCGGGGTTGCCGATGTTCAGTTTGAGAACCTCGTGGCCCTGGCGCTCGATCTCCTGCGCGCGCCGCGCGAGAGGGCCTCGGATTTCATAACGCACGTTGGTCAAGTGAGTCGCAGCGCGAAAGCGTGGAGCGGAGGTCGGCATGGACGCGAGACTTAGTGAAAGTGCGCCCTCGCGTCGATGGCCACGAGGTCGAGCCCATCGGTCTGAAACTAGGCAGATTCGCTCGATTGGCTGCGCCGCGCGCGTTAAGGGTTGCGCATGGTGCCTCGAATTGTTTTGCCTCGCTTGAGGGCGCGGGTTGGCCTCGGAAAGGGGCGGCCCAGGTGGTGAGCGATCTTTTTACGCGCCTCGGCGATGAGTCGCAGAGGGCTCAAGCTCCATTGGCCGAGCGCATGCGCCCCAAGTGCTTGGAAGACGTCGTCGGGCAAGACCGCGTGCTCGGTCGCGATGGAATTTTGGGGCGTTTGGTGGAGCGTCGCAAGCCCGTGTCGCTGATCCTGGCGGGGCCACCTGGGTCGGGAAAAACCACGATTGCAGAACTGTTGGCCGCAGCCTTTGGTCTCGCGTTTCGCAGCGTCGATGCGACGAATTCCGGCATCGCCGAGCTGCGCGCTGTCTTTGAAGAAGCGCGTCGCCGTTGGGTCGATGAGCAGCGCGGAACGCTGCTCTTCATCGATGAAATTCACCGATTCGGAAAGGCGCAGCAAGATGCTCTGCTGCCGCAAGTCGAGCGCGGCATTTTGCACTTGGTGGGTGCGACGACCGAGCCCGTCGGCGGCGCGGTGTCGCCGGCGCTTCGCTCGCGATGCCGCATCGTTCGCTTGGAGACCGTGTCGTCAAATGCCCTGCATTTGCTGCTAAATCGTGCCCTCGAAACCGAGCTTGCAACGGGCGCAGCAGTCCTTGCGGGTGTTCGCGAGAGTGCCCTCGAGGCGATCATTTTGGCCGCCGGGGGAGATGCGAGGCGCGCTCTTTCGATCCTCGAACTTGTGGTGACGACGGCCGCCGTGGGCTCGTCGATTGATGGCGATTCGGTCCGCGCTCTGCTTGCGGAGGCCTCTCTTCCGCGAAGCGCGCTGGAACTTTCGGAGTTGCGGAGTGCATGGATTAAGTCGATGCGCGGCGGTGACGCGGACGCCGCGGTTTATTGGATGGAGCGACTCTTGAGGGCTGACGAAGACCCGCTGTTTCTGACGCGACGACTACTGATTTTCATGAGTGAAGACGTTGGGTTAGCCGATGCCAGGGGTTTGCCGTTGGCCCACGCCGCCGACGAAACCGTGCGCCGCGTGGGCCTTCCCGAAGGGCGGTACGCGCTCGCGCACACGACCATCTACGCGGCGGTCACGGCGAAATCGCGGTCCGTCCCCGACGCTCTCGCGCGCATCGACGAGGCCGTTGAACGGCAGCCCCACGACGCGGTGCCGCCAGAAATACATGTGCATGGTGCAGGTATCGGAATACAGCTTCCGCGGCGGGCGCACGGGTGGCCCGGCGACGGTGCACGGCCCGTGATTTACGAACCGAGTTTTGCGGGCGAAGAGGGGCGCATGCGGGAGCGAATGCGTTCACGCGGTGGGGGCGGCGCGTAGCGACCCAGAAAATGGCGCGAGTTCGTCTCTCCACTTTTTCACCGGCTCAACATCGTATGGCTGCAAATCCACAGGGATTTCTTGGTCAAAGAGGAGTCCGTCCAACGTGGGAAGAGCGCGAACCGCGCGAAACACGACGCCCCTTTTCGCCACGCGGCGGCTCGTGTCTGCGAACGTT
>CAMCKZ010000048.1 GCA_945875545.1 Polyangium aurulentum
GCATGCGGGCATACCCGTCCACGTGCTGCATGCGGTTCCATCCCTGTATTTTTCCTCGTTATTGGGCAGGCCCGAGCGAGCAGCACGTCTCGCCCAATTGCCCGACCACGACGTTGTGGAGGGCATGCCCGTCACAACCCTTCGCCACGGTTACATTCCGCGCATCGGCCTGCGCGTCGCGTTGCCGCTGTTTGAATGGGCCCTTCGCGGTCACGAAAAACTATTGAAGAACTCCGACACGATTCTCGGAAGCTGGGCATTTCCCGACGGCTGCGCGGCGGTACGGGTGGCACAGAGGCTTCACAAACCCTGCGTCGTGAAGGTTCACGGATCCGACGTCAACGTCGTCGCTCAGCACCCCGCGGCCGCGCGCGCCATCGCCCGTGATTTGGCCAAGGCCCACGCCGTCGTCGTTATGGCGAAGAGCCTCGGCCGCGAGCTTGTTCGTCTCGGAGTTCCGGAAAACCTCATCGCGTTCGTTCCGAATGGCATCGATCAAACCCTATTTTTTCCTCGGGAACGGACCACGGGTGACCACAGTACAGTCGAGGAACATCGGCCGATCGGTGTGCTGTTTGTGGGCCGCCTCGAAGCACAAAAAGGCCTCGGCGATCTCCTCGATGCGTGGCCCATCGTGCGAAAAGAAGTGCCGACCGCCACCCTTCGGCTCGTCGGCGTGGGGCCTCTCCATGAACGTGCACTCTGCACCGATGGTGTGGAGGTCCTGGGGGCGAAACCCCACGACGCCATTCCTCCACTGCTCCACGAAGCCTCCCTTTTCGTCCTTCCGAGTTGGGCCGAAGGCATGCCCAACGTGATTCTTGAAGCCCTGGCTTGCGGGCGCCCGGTGGTCGGAACGTCTGTCGGCGGAATCGCGGATGCCCTCCCGCACGAAGACGCGGGCACGGTGGTTTCGCCGCATAATCCCAGGGAATTGGCCGCAGCAATCGTCGCACGCTTGCATCGCCCTTTCGATGCTCACCGGGTTTCCAGCTTTGGTCCGCCATCTTGGAGCGACAGCGCTCGGGCACTTTTTGATGTGCTGGAACGCGCAAGAAAATAGCGGCGCGGCGGCGAGTCTCAGGTGTCGTCGATGTCCATCAACGAGTGACGCTGCACGATCTCTTCAAGGTCAACACTGGCACGCCCGTAGGTCACAGAAAGCTCGGCGAAGCGCGCGTTGTCGGGCAACTTGGCGACGAACGAGTCGGCGTACGGCGTGCCCTTCAGCCCTGTAATTCTCCTGTCAAAAAATCTCTCGCCGCGCGCAATCGATTGGCTCGCCGAGCCCCAGTCATGACGCGCGGCATACGTGTCGTGGAGGGCCAAAAAAATCGGAGCTTCGTTCATCAAGCTTGGCGCGCCCGTTTCAACGAGGCTTGCCGCGCGAGCCGCCGTGTGGGCCGCTTGTTCGACGTCGCCGCATGCGAGCATCGCCGACGCCAAACGCCCAAGAGCCACCGGCAAAAGGTCGAGCATGTTCGTGTGCTCGTAACCCGAAACCGCCGACATCAAGAGCTTCACGGCCATGGCGTGACTGACCGGGTCTGAATTCCGCAAGTGCTCGAGAGCCCGGTAATACACGAGGCCCAGCGACCCGCGATCGCTCGGAAGCCACGCGCCCGCGCCCACTTCATCGAGACGAGCCCTCTCCTCCACGAGGAAGCCGTCAGCGCGCGCGTCGGTGCCAAATGTGCTCGTCCACCCGAGGAGCACCATCCGCCCGTGGCGCTCCCCGCCTGTGGCACCAATGGCCGTCGCCAGACTCACGCCCACATCGATCGCGTGACGGGCCTCGATGGCCGCGCCAAGGGTGGTCAACGCAAATCCGACATTGATGGACAGCGTTGCTTCGCGTGTTTTGAGATTCGCGGCCGACGCCGCCGCCACCGCCGCACGCCGCGCTTGCAGGGCCGCCACCGGGGCGCCGCGCGCTTGATGCACAACGGCGAGGGCTTGCCATCCGTCGACCGCAGCACCAGCAAAATCGCTGCCGCGCGCCACCGTCAGCAAGTGCCCCGCGACACGCTCAGCGTCGTCGTAGTTTCCGGAAAACGCGTGGCGCGTAGCGAGCGCCGCCGAGAGTCGAACCTCTTCGTCGACGATGCCCAAAGACTCGGCCTCGCGACGAAGTTCCTCCAAGTCACACACGACCGACTCACCCCCGCCCATCGCATCGGCGTACCTCGCGCGTGAACTTCGGGCGCGCAACCGGCTCGCGGGATCGTGCGCGTTGTCGATCAGCGCCTGCACCGCGGTGTGCCGATCCGACGCGCGAGCATCAAGGCGTGCCCACGCTTCGTCGAGCACGAGGGCCGCAGAAAATGCCTCTTCGTTGGTGGCAGCGTGAGCGAGAGATTTCTCTGCATAATCAACAGCTTGGCGCAACAAATTTGCGGCCAGGGCTCGTCGTGCAGCGCGTTCCAGGTAGCGGGCCGCCTCCGCAAATTCGTTCCCAAGTTCCAAGTGACTCGCAACGATGGCGTCGTCTTCGTCGACGGACGCGAGCCATCGCCCGGCCATCGCGTGGAGATCTCTCCGCTCCGCATCGGCCAACGCCGCGTACGCAACTTCTTGCATCAGCGGGTGTCGAAAAGCCCATTCGCGCAGACCTTCGAGATGCGACTGCGGCTGCTCAACGACGATGCCCGATGCGCCCAAAAGCGCCAGGGCACGGCCTGGGTCTTTCACCCCAAGTGCGGCCAATCCCTGCTCCCACACCACCACGCCGTAGATGCTCATGCCGAGCGCGACGCGCCGTTCGCCGTCGTCGAGGGCATCAAGTTGCACTTGAAGAACGGCTTCGATGGTCGCTGCACTCGTGGCATCGCGACCCTGTGCCGCAAGCCGCGCCAGCTCTTCGGCGAAGAGCGGAAGGCCGGCTGCCTGCCCGGCGATGATGTCGCACGTAGCGTCGTCGACCTCGCCGCTATCGGCCAGAATCGTGCGAACCAGAATGCGAACCGCGCGATGTGCCAGCGGTTCGAGGTCGAGATGAACCGACGCAACTGCTGCAAATGCCCTGGAATGCTGACTCCAAAAGCTTGGCCGCACGGCCACAACGACGAAGATGGATTGCCTGCCGACGCGCGCCAATAGTTGCCCAAGCCACGCAAGACTTTCGCCATCAATCCACTGCCCATCATCGACAAAAAGAACCACGGGCGACTCGCGCGCCTGATGGAGCACGAGGTCCATCATGGCGAGCCACAGAGCTTCGCGAAGGCCTTCAGTGCCCTGCGCATCGATGTCTTCGTTGGCCGCAAGCTTCACGAGCAAGCGCCGCAGCAGCTCGTTTTTTTCGCCGAGTTCGTCGAGAGCATCGTTGACGGCCGCGGCCACCGTCGTGCGAAGCGCCCCGCGGGCCACGCCCACAACCTCGCGCAACAGCGACGGAATGAGGGCCAGCGACTGTTGCGCGGACAGCGCATCGCAGCGCAGCGAGATCACCCGAGGAGGCTTCGGTTGCCTGCTCAAACGCGCGAGGACTTCGTGCACGAGCCGCGTTTTTCCCATACCCGGAGGGCCCGTGATTGTGGCCACACTGGAGCGCCCCGCCGTCGATCGATCGAAGGCCGAACGGAGCGCCTCCACCTCCGCGTTGCGGCCAATGAAGTGTGTTTTTACAGCCCGATCGGGCACGAGGCTCAAACTCTCGCGCAACGTCACCTGGCCATCGGAGCGCTTGCGCAGCTCGGCTTTGTCTCCGAGGAGATCCGCCGTTGCGCCATCGACCAAGACCTCGCGCGGCTCGGCGAGGGCCGCAAGATTCGCCGCCCTGTCAACCTCGCTCGTCGCGTGACGATCGTGATCGATGCGGGCCCGGCCCGTTGCAATTCCGACGGCCGCCCCAAGGCGTGCCAAGCGATGGGCCAGTTCGGCGGCGCGAGAGGCCTCGTCGCCAGTGGCCTTTCTTAGGCCCAGGTAGGCCACTAGCGCGTCTGTGCCGAGTTCCATGGCCTCGGCCCCGCGACTGCGCATGAACGTCAGCATACGGGCCCGTGCAGCGCCTTTGGGAACACGCTGGCCGACGACCGTGGTGACCAAACGGGAGCCGCCAGAATTTCGCCCAACGGACTGGGGTTCGACCCCGAGATTTCGCTCGCTGGGGCGCGCCAGTGCCAGGTGCATCGGCAGTTCTTCCGCGAGGGTGCGGAGGCGCGTGGCAACCTCGGAGGCATCGTAGGGGCGATGGTCGCTGTCGAGGGCGAGCATCTCGGCAACCACGCTCTCGAGCTTCGGCGGCGCGTCGGGGTAAAATTGCGAGAGGCGCGGCGCGACCTCGGCGGCAACTCTCGCAAGCACCGCGATGGGAGTGGCACCCACATGCGGAGTGCGCCCCGCGACGAGCTCAAAGAGCGTGGCACCGAGGGAGTAAAGATCGGCGCGGCGGTCGATTCGGCCTTCGCGGCGAGCCTGTTCGGGAGACATGTACGACGGCGTTCCGATCAGCGAATCGCCTGCGTAATCAACCTCACCCGGTGCCGTAGCAACGCCGAAATCGATGATCTTCACGATGGGTGGAGTGAAGCCGCGAAGCACGCGAATGTTGGCGGGCTTGATGTCGCGATGAACGATTCCCTGGGCATGCAAGGCCGCGAGACCATCGGCAATTTGAGCCCCGATAAGCAGCGCTATGCCGAGGGCCACCGGGTGCCCGTGCTGGAAGGAAGACAGGTCGACGCCGTCGAGCCACTCCATCGCCAAGAATGGCTGCCCCGAATCTTGCAGGCCGCTCGCCACCGCGCGCACGACGTTTGGATGGGCGACGCGCGCGATAATGCGGCCCTCCACGAGCAAGCGCTCCATGTCGATGCCGTCGCCCGCGTCGACAAGTTTGAGGGCCACGCGCTGCCCGCTCAGGGTGTCGATGGCGCTGTAAACAATCCCCGCACCGCCGCGCCCAAGTTCGTCTTCGATGCGGAACCTTCCGGCAACGAGATGTGCTTCGACGTCCATCCTCGTGATCGGACCATCGCCACGCCAAACAAGCAAGCCCCTCGCGGCGCCCTCAGCCCAGGGGCTGCACGCGTTTTTTTTGGCCGATAACGAAGATCTCGAAACTGATGGCTCGCGTCCCCTCCGGACGAATCAAACGCTCATGTTCGTAGAGTTTTCGAACCTCTCCGCGCGCCGCCGGAAAGTCTTCGCCCATGAAGATTTTGCCGACGAAGGAGCTGCCCGGCGCGCCATGAACGCGCGCGACCTCGAGGGCGTGAAGGAAGAGCTCCGTGCTGCGCGCCTGATCGGTGAAGCGGTTGCCCGTGGTGTTCGGAGCAAGGTCGCTGAGGACCACATCGAACGGGGCGAACTCTGTGTAGTATGCAGCCTCTAGTGCAAAGCAGTCGGCTTGCACAAATTGGCACCAAGCCGGGAGCGTCGTGCGCAACTCGTCGCGATCGATCGCGAGGAGATGACCAGATTGTCCAATCTTTTCAGACGCATACATGGCCCAGCTTCCGGGTGCCGCGCCCAAATCAACGACCCGATGACCGCGCCTCAGAATGCGTGCACGGCGGTCGATTTCTTCAAGTTTGTAGACGCTGCGCGCCGGGTAGCCGGCCTTCTTGGCGGCCTCGGTGAAGCGGTCTGGGCGCTTGTAGGGATTTGATCGGTTCAAGAACGTTCTCCAAAATCAGCGCATGCCCCGCGTGGCACGATGAGAAAAAAAGAGGCGCCGGGCCCAAGAGCACCGACGCCTAATGTGACGAGCATGCTTGCGAAAAGGCTGCAAATTCCCATGGGTATTTGCAGCGGCGCAAACTACTCACCCGCGATCATCACGCCCTCGGAACGCCGCCCTTGGCAAGGCGAGCTTTGACGGCGTGGCGCACCGTAACGACGGTGTTCTTCGCACCGGGAATGCCGCCTTCGATCATCAGAAGGTTTTGGACCGCGTCGACGCGCGCCACGGTGAGGTTCAGAATGGAGACGGTTTCGTCGCCGTATTGGCCCGCCATTTTGATGTTCGGAAGGGTGCGGCCTGGGGTCATGTTGGTGCCGATGGAACCGCCGTGACGCTGGTACTCGTGGGTGCCGTGGGTACGGGGAAAACCAGCAAAATTCCAGCGGCGCATGACGCCGGTGAAACCGCGACCGCGGGTGCGACCTTGCGCATCGACGGTGTCGCCGGCCTTGAAGAGGGTGTCGAGGCTGATGACCGCTCCGACTTCGTACTGGGCCGAGAATGCCTCGTCGCAGCGAAGCTCTTTGACAATGCGCTTCGGCGAAATGCCCGCCTTCTTGAACTGGCCCGCGAGCGGCTTGTTCGTGTGCTTCTCTTTGCGCTCCTCGAAACCGAGGACAACGGCCACATAGCCATCGCGCTCGACGGTGCGCTTGCCGACGACCGTGAGAGGCCCCGCTTGAACAACCGTGACACGTTGCACGGTGCCATCGGCCGTGAACAACTGCGTACAACCGATCTTACGACCAATGATTCCAGGCTTTTTATTCATCGCACGTTATCTTTCGCGCCCCCCCGGTGCGTGCTCGGACGAAGCGACTCTCAGTGAGCGATGGAAGCCAGGCGGGGGAGCAAAAAAACCTGGTGTTCCGGACTCGAGCGCTTCCGAAGGCCCGCTTCGTAGTCGATCTATATCGTTCGTCAAGTCGATCAAGCCTTGACAGGGGCTTCGGTTCGTGGTCTTGACGCCTACCCTGTTTGAGGTAGCCGATGAATACGCATCCCATTATTGCTGAGATCGAGAAGGCGCAACTCCGCAGCGAGTTCCCCTCGTTCCGTGTCGGCGACAAACTTCGCGTCCACTACAAAATCATTGAAGGCGACAAAGAGCGCGTTCAAGTCTTTGAAGGCGACGTGATTAAGCAAAATCGCAAAGGCGCACGCTCCACGTTCACCGTCCGTAAGGTGAGCTTTAGCATTGGCGTCGAGCGAACCTTCCCGCTGCATTCCCCACGCATCGAGAAGATTGAGCGCATCGCAGAAGGCGTCGTTCGCCGAAGCCGTCTGTACTACCTCCGCGATCTCAGCGGCAAGGCAGCGCGCATCAAAGACGCAAAGAACGGCTAAACCGCCGGTCAATTTGCTCTTTTCTCAAACGCTTGGCCACTTGGTCAGGCGTTTTTTTTTGCGCTGCGCCCGCCCTGCCCCGCCCTGCCCCGCGGTGACGCGCGCGCGGCCAGCCTGTGGCCCAGAGCCCGCGCGCGTCCACAGAACCTCCGGGTAGCCACGGGTCAACGCGAAAAGAGCGGTGCGCCTCGATGGCCAAGGCGTACCGCTCTCGAAGTTGTTGCCGGCACCCGCCGAGGTCTGGGAAACCCGCGATGGCGCGTACGGCACCTATACGTAGAAATACTCTGTGTAGCCAGAGGATGCAGCGACGGGGCCCAGCCCTAGGCCTGCCTTACGACCGCGGCACGCGCTCTCAATCGACGCGCTTCGGTGGTGGGCCAAGCTGGACACGCTCGCCGACGTAAGCCCCGATGAGCGTGAACAGCACGCCGATGGCCGCGAGAATGACGTAGAGAAATGTTGGCAGAATTCTTACGGTCTGCGACTCGACGAGCAAAAACGTGGTGGGGACTGACACGATGAAGGCCGCCACCGTCGGCTCAATGAAGGTGCGCCCGGGTGAAACGATGCCCGTGAGAATACCGCCGACAAACCAAATGGGGATGCACATGATCATGCCGTTGCCGCCCTCGAAGTCGAGGACGGACACCGCTCGCGGCAATCCGAATATGACGATGCCGGTCAGCGCCGCTTGCACGACGAGAGCAAGGCCAAGCCACTGCAACGAAAGGCCTTCTTGCTGGTACCGTCGCTCAATTTCCTCTTCTTGCGACCGCTGAATGCGCGCCGGGCCCTGCTCGAGCGCCTGACCGCATTGAATGCAGCGCGGGCTGCCCTTTGGATTTTTGTCGCAGCCGCAATTGCCGCAGGTCATCATCGCTTCAGCCATGGTATTTTCTCGTCTTACAGCAAACTAGCAAGGTATGTGGACTAGGCAGAATAGGCACAGTACAGTTGTTCGCCCGGTTGCGCAACGAAGCGCAACGAACCGAACCGCGATGCCTATTGACTCAAAAAACTAAACGGCAATGCCGCGGTGGTGGCTGCGCCCGATGCAGGGAAAGTCCAGTCACGAATTTGGTTGCGAATGCAGTTTGTGACCGCCGTGTCGGACCCGGTGGCCTCCACGGACTGCACGCGACCCGAGCCATCAATCGACACCGTAGCCGTGACTTTCACGGCCGAATCGTGATTCTCCAAGCGCTCCCAACAGACCCGCCGCAGCTGAATTTTTCGCGACGCCAGCACCTGCAAGATTTGCCCTTCGGTGAGCGACGCGCCGCCTCCGAACGAGGAGCCCATCGAGGGGCCCGGCGGGGCCGCCGCAGCGACGGTGGTCTTTGGGGGCTCGGAATTGAGCGCGGGATTCGCGATGGGAGGAGGCGCCGCCGCGAGCACGGGCGGTGGAACAACCCGGGGCGCAGGCACCGGCGCGGGCGTCGGCCTCGCCGCTACGGGTGCTGGATCCAACTTTTTTTCGACCCCCCGGGGTGGTGCCGGAACGTCGTCCGATTTGTCTTCGGCCTCCCCAGCAAATTTATCTGTAGACTGCACAGTTGTTGCGGGAGCCGGGGTAGCGCTGGACGGCATGGGTGCGGTGAGTCGGCCCGCCGCAAAACCGACGATGAGCCCGAGCGCGCCCAACGCAAACGCGACGAGCGGCGTGGCTTCTGAGGCCCGGCGGGGAGCGGGAACGAGAGCCGAAAGAGGCGCTGCCTCGTGAACGCCGTGGGCCCGTGCCTCTTGTTGCGAGCCCGTGGACCTGGCGCTCGGCGCGGTGCTCCCGACGTCGCTTTGAGGAGAGCCCGCGAGAGAAACCGCGGCCCCGGAGCCGGCGAGCAGCGCGCGAACTTCTTCGGGCATTTGCTGCACGGCAAGCGTACGCGAGGGGTCGTGGGAGTCGCGGGATTTCGCGCTGGCAGCCGCGGGGCCACCGGCCCTGGGAACCGCCATGATCGCGGCGATGGACGCCGGCCGCCCGGGGGCTGCGTGGGCCAGCGACGGGCCAATGGCTTCGACGAGTTCGGGCAGATTTCCGATGGGCTGCCACTCGGGCAAACCTTCTCGCCAGGCCAGCGAGCGATCGTGAATGGCGCCGTCGCGGGCCTTGGAAATAAGCTCCGCGAGCGCAATGGGGCCGACGGGCGCTCCGCCGATTGCGACGTACCAAAAATGGACCGGAAGTTCAGAGCCTTCGGGGCCGCCGAGGGCTAGCCGCAACGACTCGGGTGCCCGGACAAAACCGGGCGAAGAATCGAACGGGCCCCGGGACGCCGTGCCCTCGGGCCCAGGAAAATGCGAGCCCATCACCGATTGCGCGCCGAACCCCTCGCCCCCGCGCGTTTCGGGCGACGGTGCGATCGGGTGTTGTTCGGTGGCTCCCAGATCGGGGTACGACACCGGAGCGGCCATGGTGCGGGCGATGGTCGGCGGATTCGACGCGACAAAGCCGCCAAACTCGATTTCAGGAAGCTGCGCCGCCTGCACGGGTTTGACCTCGATGGAATGCCCGCACTTGCGGCACTTCATGCGAATGGTCTTGCCTGCGACTTTTTCGTCGGCAACCTGGTACTTGGCTTGGCAATTTTCGCAGCTAAAGCGCATTTTCGAAATCTTGGGCCCAACCCCTATCAGAGCTCAAGGCCACCGCGAAGTCCCCGCGTCAACTGAAACGAAGAACCCGCACCGCTCAACCATCGGCGTTCCCGAGGCGCATGGAATCTTCCAGTTGCCGCTGATAGGCTGCGTATCGACCCTCGGTGATCGCCCGGCGTGACCCGGCCATGAGTTCGCCATAAAAGTGCAAGTTGTGCAGCGAAAAAAGCCGCAGCGCCAACACCTCGCCGGCCATGTACAGGTGCCGCAAATACGCCCGCGAATAACCGCCGGTGCACGCATGGCAGGAGCAGGCGGAATCGAGAAGGCGTAGGTCGTCTTTGAAGCGGGCCTGCTTGATGACAACCTTGCCAAACCGCGTGAGAGCCTGCCCGTTACGCGCATTTCGCGTAGGCAAAACGCAGTCGAACATGTCGATCCCGTGCTCGATGCCCGCGAGCAAGTCGAACGGTGTACCGACCCCCATCAGGTAACGCGGGCGCTCCGGATCGACTTCGTGCGCCATCTCGGCCAACGTTTCGACCATTTTTTCGATGGGCTCACCCACTGAAAATCCGCCGAGGGCGAGGCCGTCAAAACCGACATCGAGGGCCGCCAATTCCTCCGCGTGGGCACGGCGAAGGTCTGCGTGGGTGCCGCCCTGAATGATTCCAAAAAGGGCCTGCGTAGGCCGCCTGGGGGCCGCTAGGGCGCGTTTTGCCCACCGGGTGGTCTCACGCACCGCCTCTTCTACTGCCGCGCGTGGTGCGTCGCCTGGGGGGCATACATCGAGCTGCATTTGGATGTCTGCGCCGATGAGCCCCTGAATGCGCACCGCTTCTTCCGGCGAAAGGTGATGCTTGGAGCCGTCGAGGTGGGAGCGAAACGAAAAGCCATCGGAGGTGCGCTTCACGAGCGATGTGCTTGATTTTGTTCCTGTTTTTTGCGCCTTGTCGCCCTTCGCGCCAAGCATTGTGGCCAGCGAAAACGCTTGAAACCCCCCCGAATCGGTCAGCATCGCATGGGGCCAGCGCGTGAAGCCGCGAAGCCCTCCGTGGGCGTCGATGGCCTCGGCGCCGGGGCGCAACATCAGGTGATACGTGTTGCCGAGAACGATGCGCGCACCGGTGCTGGCAACTTCGTCCATCGTCAGGGTTTTGACCGAGCCCTGCGTGCCCACAGGCATGAACGTGGGGAGCGGAATGACCGCGTGCGGCGTCGTAAGTTCCGCTGCGCGCGCATGCCCATCTTGGGCGATGACTCGAAACGCAAAACCCTCGGCTCGGGGCGCTGTCACGGTGTGGGCCCGTGGGCACGGTCTAGGAGCATCGCATCGCCGTAGGAAAAAAACATGTAGTCTGCACTAAGAGCGCATCGGTAGGTTTCATGCATTTCATCGAGACCAATGAAGGCAGCCACGAGAGCTAAAAGGGTGGACTCGGGCAAGTGAAAGTTCGTCAAAAGCCGGTCGACGACCTGGAAAGTGTACCCCGGCTGAATGAGCAACCGCGTTTCCCCCCATCCTGCTTTTACGCAGCCCGCGTTCGCCGAATCGGCTGCGCTTTCTAGGGCGCGCACCACCGTAGTGCCCACCGCCAGAACCGGCGAGTGGCGGCTACGAGCCGCTGCAATCGCCTCCACGGTTTCTTGCGGAACGTGAAAGGTCTCCGCGTGCATGATGTGATCGTCGAGGTCTTCCACGGACGGACTCTCGAAAGTGCCGAGCCCCACATGCAGCGTCGTCGAGGCAAAGTAAACGCCCGCCGCCTTCAATCGCTCCACAAGATTAGGTGTAAAATGCAAGCTTGCGGTTGGCGCGGCGCAGGCCCCTAGCTCTCTCGCGAACATCGATTGATAGCGCTCGGCGTCGGCCGCCACGACCTCGCGCTCGATGTAGGGAGGCAAGGGAATTTCGCCCGTTGCGTCGATCGCCGCCTCCAGTGAGTCGTGATCCGTTGCCCGCAATTTCGCGATCACCATCTTGCCGCGCCGGCTCACGATGGTCGCCTCAATGCCGGGCATGTGCACCACTCCGCCCTCGCGCAAAGGCTTCGACGCGCGGCCCATGCACTCCCACAGGCCCTCGCGCCCGTGCTGTTCGAGGGGCCGAATGAGCAACAGCTCGACGCGCCCCTGACTGCCGGCCTTGATGCCCCGAAGTCGCGCCTTCCGAACCCGCGTGTCGTTGACGACGACGAGAGTTCCGGGAGACACGAGGTGAGGGAGGTCGTGAATCCGCCGATGGCGCTCTTCGGCGGGCAGCCCGGCTACCAGCAAACGCGCTGAATCACGAGGCTCGGCGGGGACCTGGGCAATGCGCCCTTGGGGCAGCGAATAGCGAAGTTCGGCAAGTCTCACGAGACCTGCCCCGGGCCAGCTTCAACTGCCACGCGAACGCGAATCAAACACGATGTTGAGGCGGGTCATTTTTCGCCACAGCGTCGTTGGCGAAATACCGAGTAGATCCGCGGCGCGCTCACGGCTGCCGTCGACCTCGCGCAGCGCCGCCAATATCGCCACCTGTTCTGCGTCGTCGACGGCGCGATCGAGGGGCAAAATGACTGGCGATCGAGGCGGATTCACTGGGCTGCCCGGAGCCGCACCCGCCGCCACAGCGTCTTGCACGAACCCGTCGCCGAAGATCATTCCGCCATCTGGAACCTCTTCTACAGCCCTTGCGATTATAGAGTATAGTTCTCGTACGTTACCGCGAAGTACCATGCGCTGCAGGGCCTCGATGGCGCGCTCGTGCAGCCTGACCTTCTTCGCCATTCGCTTGCCCGCTTCGGCGACGAACACTTCGGCCAAGTCTGGGATGTCGGTGGCCCGCTCTTCGAGGCTCGGCACGCGAATGCGCGCACCAGAGCATGCATAATACAAGTCGCTTCGAAGGGACCTGTCAGCGAGCATGTCTTCGGGCGAGCTAACCGACGACATCATGATGCGCGTGTTCACCTTGCGCGACGCGCCATCGTGACCGGAAATCACTTCGCCAGTTTCGATGTATCTTGCAAGCTTCGCTTGGCTGGCACTTGAAATGTCGCCGACCTCGTCGATCAAAAGCGACCCGCCGTCGAGTTCTTCGATGAGGCCCTTGCGCATGCCACGGGCATCGTAGCTCCCAAAAAGTTCCGCATCGACAACTTCGTCGGCCCGGCGAAAACCTGAAAAAACGACCAGCGACCGCAGCGGACTTTGACCGCTTGCGTGCAGGGCCTTCGCGAAGAACTCTTTGCCCGATCCCGTGGCGCCGCTGAAGAGAACCGCTTGCCTCAGGGGGGCGAGACGCACGAGCAATCCGAGCACCTCGCGCATGGGTGCGGACTTCGCAACGACGGTGTCGAAATGATAACGGTCGCGAAACTCCACGGCCATCGCCACAACGTCGCGGCGCAGGCGAGAGGTCTCGATCGCGCGCTCGACGCGCACCGCAAGCTCACCTGGAGAAAAAGGCTTTGGTAGGTAATCGAACGCGCCAGTTTTCATGGCCTCGACAGCGCTCTCGATGGTGCTGTACGCCGTGACGACAATCACCTCGGGAGGTGCCTGCATCGCGCGGAGGCGACGCAAAAGACCGAGCCCGTCGCCGCCATCGAGGCGAAGGTCTGTGAGAACCAGTTCAAACGGGGTCATCGTGTGAAGTGAAAGCGCCTCCGCAGAAGTGGCGCATTCCGACACCACGTGGCCCGCACCACGAAGCATGGCCGCCATCGTGGAACGCATGGCCTTCTGATCTTCGACGACGAGAACCGTTCCCATAACCTTCTGAATCTCCTGCCCAAATGCTTAGCACCAAATCACCCAAGAAGAACCCCCTGATCTCTGCCGGTAGAGATTGCGCATGCCGATTATGTCAGCGGGCTCGTCTCAAAACGAGACGCCGAGCAGGAGCCGAAGGGTTTGCGCCGTGGAGGTTGTGAGGGCCGACGTTGTGACGCGGGACGAACCGTTGTCGTTGTTCGGCAGGTACGAGAGGCCTCCCAGCGGGAAAAACGCTCCGTATTGCAACGCCGCGTGAAACCCGCCCTGGCGGTCGAGGCGGTCGTTCCATGCGCCATCTTTCGCCTGGTAGGTGAGCTGCAGGTCGAGTTCCACGCCGAGGTCGCTTTTGTGACCCGGGGCTTGCATGAATTCACTGGCGCGAGACCAAACGACCGCGAGGCCGCCGCCCAATTTTTGCCCGTTGGCTTGGCGAATGAAGTCGTAGTCGACGCTCGGGCGCAAATAATACGCGCCCTCGACGCGCGTGAGAATATGGCGAAAGAAGATCAAGTCGACGCGGTAGTCGGGGTGAAATCGAAACGTTGACATCGCGCTTGCGCCGCCATCGAGGCGTGTGTCCCAATTGGATGCAGGTTGCAACGATTGCACCCACGGGTCTCCGCTGGCGAAGCCAAATCCAAATGCCAAACGGAGCTTGTCGTCGACGGCGCGAAAGTCGGTCTCGGTCACGAGGCCGTACTGACGAATCTTGAGGGCCGGCGTGCTGCTCGTGGCACTGGGCGGTGCACCGATGGAACCGAATTGACCTGCGAATTCAGCCTCAAAACGGAGCTTGCGCCACAAGACTTGCACCCACGCGTCGGGGGTCAAAAGCCACGCGTCGCGGCGTTCGAGACCGGCGTTTGCGGCCGACGACGCGCCACTCGAAGGGGCTCCTGGCACCGTGCCCACGGGGTAGTCGAGTTCCTGCGTGCGGTACGTGGCGAGCAGGCCCGCGTTGAGGACAACCTCGCCACGGGCAAGTGCCAAACCGGTGACCTGCGTTGGCTTGCGGCGCACCACAAAGCCGCCGAGCTGGCCGACCACGGTGCCCGGCGTGCTGACAGTGCCTTGGCCGCCTACGACCGTGGAGACCGGTGCCGTCGTCGCGCCGGAGGCGAGCACGTCGTAGGACAGCCCCACGTGCAGATCCATCGGCGCAATCGAGGTCGTGAACGCAATGCGATCGACCGTCGTCTGCCAGTCGGAGTCGAAACGATCACCTGCATTGTACACCATTCCGAGACCCCAATGGAATGGCATGCGGCCGAAGCGGAGAAGGCCGATGGGCGACGCGTATTCACCCCAGGCGCGCTTCACGTCGACAGAGTTTCGGAGGGCGTTAACACCGGCCGTGGGCGGCGCCTGGGTGTTCGAAAAAAGGGCCGTGGGAGCGTAGCGATTGCCGGCAGCGGAAGCGGAAGCTGAACCCGCGACCGCGTACGCGTAGGCATCGGGGGTAGAACCGAAGACGACGTTGTCGAGCAGATCGAGCTGCGTGCGAATGCGAAGATTGTCGGAGACGTGGAACTCGGGCTCCAAGCGGAGGCGCATGTTGGCCCCCACCTGCGTCGAACGGGAACAGCGACCAAATTGCCCAGCGGTATCGGCGGACGCGCCGCAAAGATTTACCGCGCGGTCTTGGCCCGCTGCATCGGTGTAGCTGTTGTCGATTGGCTGAGGAAATAGCCAGGGATTTGCCCCGGCGGTATCGACCCGCCCAAGGGCAAAATTCGTGAACATCTCGGTGCGCTGACGCAGGTAACCATGCACCTCAAACACGGGCCTCGACTTCGTCCACCAATCTTCCGAATACGTGGAAGCGTCGTCGGCGCGCTGGCGATCGGCCCCGAGCAAACCGAGGAACGCGCGGTCCGCGGCGACATCGACCGCGGGCGCGATGGGCACCGAAACGTCGGTCGGTTTCGCGTCAACTTCGGTGGCGTCGCTCGGCGAATCGCTCGGCGCAGCACCCGTGCCTTGGGCCACCGCCGCCCCGGCGCTTTGCCCGGCACCGGGCGGCGCTTTGACAACGGGCGGCGCTTTGACAACGGGCGGCTCTTCGGCGTACGCGGCGTAAGAAGAGACGAGAAACAGGACCGGGATTAGCTGGAGAGAACGCATCGGCGGGCGCGCTTCTACCACCGCCAAAGGGAAAACGGTGCGAGAGAGAACCACGTTTCCGAAAACGTTGCGCAGGTGCGCGAGGACTCAAGACAGGCCTCGCCAGGCCGCGCGAAAGCACCGCTGCACGCGCGCGCTAGGAAAAAAAGCCTCTAGCGCACCGATTGTTGTTCACGACGCTCGTGACGCCGCGCGGGCACAGCTGGAACCGCGGGAACCGTGGGAGATTGCTCGACGGAAGGGGCTTCGGAGCCGTCTCCGACCCACGCCAAAAAGTGAAGAAGATCGGCCCGGGCCGCTTCAAGGCTTCGGCGAAGGCCCTCGCTGCGCACCGTGGGCACGTCTTGGGGATTCACAGCGCTCAGCACGAGGACCGCGGGCGCATCGGGCTCGTCTTCGACTTTGCGGCCCAGCGCTAATTGGCGGACAGCGCCCGTGAGCGTGTACCCCTCGCCGTAAACAAGCTGCTTGAGGGCCAACAACCGCTCGACATCGCGCCGGGAAAAAACACGCTGCCCGGCACCATTTTTTTTGGTGCGCACAATTCGGGATTCGCGCTCCCAGTAACGAATGACGTGGGGCTCCACACCAACGAGCTTCGCGACTTCGCCGACGCGGTAAAAATGCTTCTCGAAAGTAACCGCCACCGCCGCCTTCTCGGTCACGACGCCTTGCCTCGGTTGACCGACTCGCGCAGCATCACGCTCGGCTTGAACGTAAGCACCCGGCGCGTGGGAATTTGCATGGTTTCGCCGGTTTTCGGGTTGCGCCCCATGCGCGGTTGTTTGTCGCGCAACAGGAAGTTTCCGAAGCCAGAAACCTTGATGGCTTCTCCGCGTTCGAGGGTCTCTTTCATGGTCTCGAAAACGATTTCCACGACGTCTGCGGCCTCTCGCTTCGAGAAGGCCCCGACACGGTTGTAGATGGTCTGAACAATATCGGCGCGAGTCATGGAAACCTCTATGGCAGAGAGCCCGAAAGAGACGATTAGGAGCTTACACTTTCTATCCATCAAGCGAAGCGCTTTGGTTCGCCCTTCATTTAGGCACAGGATTCGCGCGCCAGAACGGCGAGGTCACGGCCGCCCTCCCCGTCCGCGATCAGCGCATCCATGCGCGCGGCGATACCCGGCAAGACCGCGAGCTTGGACGCCTCCGCCGCGTCGATCATGAGACCCACGTCTTTGCGGGCCATCGAAAGAGCGAAGCTCGTGGTGAAATCGGCGAGGGCCATGCGCCCGCCGCGAGACTTCATCGACGGCCCGGGATCGAAGTGCGCAAACAGCTCAAATGCCTGGGCTGGAGCCATTCCGCCGCTCTTGGCAACGGCGTAGGCGTCGGCCAGCGCACCGCTGATTCCAATCAAAATGGCGTTGCCAAACAGTTTCATGCGGGCGGCACCATCGGGCTCGCCGCCGAGATACCAATAGTCGGTCGTCATGCGTTGAAGGGCTGGCGCAAGCTCGCGGTGCAGGTCTTCTGGGCCCGCACCGACCATGCAACCGACACCGTCGCGGCATGCCTTGGGCGACATAAACAGGGGCGCGTGGAAAAATTTTATGCCTGCATGATGCATGCGTTCCGCACGGGCCCGTGTTCCTGGGGGCGACGTGGTGGAGTGGTCCACGACGATGGCTTCGCTCATTTCTAGCTGCAAAAACTCGGCAAGAACCGCATCGACCGCGTCGTCGGCACTGAGCGCAAGGTGCACGCGCTCCGCACCCTTCACGGCCTCCGCAATACTTGCCGTCACCGCGAGGCCCGCTGCCTCAAGGGGCAAAAGTTTGGCCGGATTTCGATTCCACACGATCACGTCACGACCACGTTCGCGTTCCGCTTGCGCGAGGGCACTCCCAATGAGCCCCGCACCGAGAAACGCAACGCGGCTCACGACGTACCCTCCGCGAGCAGAGGCTCCACGACGAGGGCCGGACTCTCGCCGATGCGCAGCTCGCAACCCGCGCCGGTGAAGGCGCGTTTGAGCATCGCGAATGCCAGTGTTTTTCCTTGATTTAGCAGAGATGTGGCTGAACTTCCGAGTTCACCCACGCGGGTGCCATCGCCGCTTGTGACGGGCGTTCCGAGCGGGTGCGCGGTGCCGATTTCGACGAGGGCGAGCTTGCGTTTGACGTGGCCCCGGAGTTCCAACATGCACACGACCTCTTGCCCGAGGTAACAGCCCTTGTCGAAGGCCACGTGGGTCTTTTCCACCAGCGCTTCCTGCGGGTAATGCATTTCGTTGTAATCTACACGGAACCGCGGCAAGCCTCTGGCGATGCGCAAGCTCTCCACCTCGGCGTCGTCGTGGCCCCGTTCGTCTGCGACCATGTCCGTCTGATTCACCAGCAAATAGCCGTCGTAACCCGCGCCCGTGTCGACGAGCGAATGCGCCTCACCGAGCCCATGTTGGCGGTGCGCTTCAAGGGCGTCGTGAGCGCCCTTCCCCACCACCTGCACGACACGCCATCCATCGACCGCGAGAACCTCCGCGTCATCCATGATGAGATGGCGCGCGAGGTGGGTCACGAGATCTGCCCGAACGTGCGCATCAACGGCGAGCACGAGTTCGTCTGCCCGGGCCAGAACGACGATTTCCGCGAGCACTTTTCCTGTGCGCCCGACTGCGAGCGAAAGAATTCCATGGCCGTGCGTGACTTTCGCCACGTCTGTCGAGACCATGCCGTTTAGCCATCGCACGCGGTCTGGCCCTCGAACCACCGCCAGCGCGAGGTCATCTCGACGCACGCAAAAGCTGTGTTCGCGGTAGCTTAAAAGTAAGTCGCTCATGATTCAGATCCTCGCTTCTTCGCTTCTTCGACTTCGCGTCCGAATGCAAGAGGCGCGCGGCGTCGTGAGCGCGCGGCGTCGTCATTCGGTCGTCACGAGCGTCCTCATTTCTTGCTGCTGCATCACCGGCCCGGCGCTCGCCGCAGCCGATGTGGCGTCGCCGTTTGTGGCCACAAAAGCCGACCTCCATCGCCTCGCGGCGGGAGAGTGCGTGAGCTACGCGGCGGAAGAATCGGTGCTCGGACGGCCGCGCATGGTCCTTCTCGCGTACCAGTACTTGCACACAAGTCGCGAGCGCCTTGCCCAGGCGATGATCGACCCCAACGCGTACACCACGATCCTTCCGCGAACGCTTCACGCGCACATCGAAAAGACCCGCGGTGATAAAAAGTGGATCAGCTTGACCCAAGGAAATAGCTTGGTCGAGCTTCGCTACGTGATGAAGGTCGATCCGAGCGAAGACCGCAGCCTTTACCGATTTCGCATCGACGAGAGTTACCCGCACGACCTCGACGACGCGTGGGGCTTTCTTCGGCTTCAATCCGTCTCAGCTTCGCGGGGTCTCCGCGACAACGAAATCGGTGACTACTTGGTGAGCTACGGGCTCGTGTTTGATCTCGGGGGCGGCATCCTGCAAACCTTTTTTGCTCAGCGTATTCTCTGGGTTCTTCGCTCCATTCCCGCGCGACTAAAGCGGTACGTTGAGACCCAACCCATCGCCGGCCCCACACCATGATTCGTCGCCTTCTCGCCGTCGCCCGCATGACCCTCCTCGAGGCCGTTCGATCGCGCCTCCTTCTCGCCATCGGGCTCGTGCATGGTGCAGGTACCGCGTACGCCGTTCTCATTGGCGCGTTGTCGCTTGGCCATGAGTCTCGCGTGATCGCCGACGTCTCGCTGGCGTCATTCTCGCTCGTCAGTCTGACCCTCGTCGTGGTGCATGCGGCGACCTCGGTGGAACTCGACGTAAGCCGCAAAGCCGTGCTCACAATACTGACGCGAGCCTTGCATCGGTCCGAGTGGATCTGCGGCAAATACCTAGGAATTATCGCGGCGCTTCTCCTTTTCGCCGGGAGCGGCACGGCCCTATCTCTGGCCATTGCGAGCGGCGTTGAAGGCACTTCTTCGCGGCCTCTTTTGGCGCTGGCGATCGCCTTGCCGATGGTTTTGGCGTTGGCCATGTCGCGCATCAAACTGCTTGCATCTTACACGTACATTTGGCCGCTCGTGTCACTGGCTGCGGTGCTTTTGATCAACCGCGATCCCTCGGCGATCATCTTTCTTCGAGGCGCGACCCTCGCCCTTTTGGAGGCGGCGCTCGTGGCAGCCGTGGCCCTCTTTTTTGCGACGTTTGCCGGCCCGGTTCCGACCGCACTTTTTACCCTCGGAATCGTGCTCGTGGGCCGCAGCGCAGACATGCTCGCGAAGCTTCCCAAGCGCTCATTTCCTGAGTCTGTGGTGACGGCGGGGCGATACCTGTCGCACGCCGTGCCGAACCTTCACGCGTACGTGCCGCCGCATGCGGTGCTCACGGGGCTCGACCCCAACGTAGACCCGGGCTGGCTCATTCTCCACGGCGCCGCCCATGCCGCCGCGTGGTCCGTGCTCCTCCTGGCGGGTGCCGCGCTCGTAACGGATCGCCGGGAGCTCGGTTAGGACGACGCGGGGAAACGGCCTCGTGGTTGACGTTTACGTCAACGTCAACGTCAACGGCGCGGTTGACGCGGCGCTAACCCGTCACGGACGACGATGCGCCACTCGGAGCCACCCATTGGGCACGCTCGTCGAGGAACCGAGCTATCTTCGGGAGCAGAAGATCGGGTCTCTCCAGCAGCGAAAAATGGCTCGAACGCCAAAGGAATTGATGCTCGGCATGGGGCATGACCCACGCCAGTTCAAACGAGTGGCGCGGCGGGGTCAAAATGTCGAACAGACCGCTGATGATGTACGTCGGTGCCTTGATGTCTTGGAGCACGTGAAAGACCGAGTGCGCATCGATCTCCAAGAACAGGCGCAAGTAGTTCTCAAAGCTCTCGCCGAGCACGTGGTCGAAATACTTGGTCATCGTGCGGCGCATCTCGTCTTGACGGCCCGGAGCTGTGAACTGGAACACAAAGTTGTTCATCAGAAACTGCGCGAGGCGACCGAGGCTTCGCATCGTCGTGGATTCTCCTGGGTACCGGCGGGCGTGGGCAAGCCCCGCGCGAACGAAGGAGGCTACCCCCGGAACACGAAAAAACGGCTGAAAACCCGAGGCCAACGTGTGGCCATGCGTTCCGTTCATGAGGACAAGACCCGCAATACGATGGGGCTCGCACGCCGCAAGTTCGAGAGAAACCTGCACACCCATCGACCAGCCCATGAGCACCGCGCGGTCGATCCCCTCTGCATCGAGAATGGTAAGAGCGTCGTCTGCGTGATGGGGTACTGAAAGCTTACGGTGCGAAGCCGGAGAACCGCTCTCAAACAGCCCACGGTAATCCCATGTGATGATTTGGTAGTCCCTCCAAAACCGTTCGAGCAAGGGGTCCCACGCGAAGAGCCGACCCCCAAGACCATTGGCTAGAAGCAGGGTTTTTCGGCCTTCGCCGAGAACCCAGTATTGAAGCTCGGTACCGTCGCGCCCGCGAATGCGCTCGGTGCGCATGGTGGCTTCCCACGGTCGCCGGGCCCGAAAGGGAACAACATTGTCGCGCATGGTGTGGGCTTTCCGATCGAAAAACGGGGGAGAGACTCACTCGAAGCGAGAAAAGTCGGGAGGCCTTTTGGCCATAAAGGCGGAGACGGCTTCACTGAACTCCGGCGATCGCAGGCGTGCAAGAAAGAGGCTCGATTCTTCGACCATCGCAGCGTCAATCGCGTCTGCGTCGCGGCCACGAAGCAGCCTCTTCGTGAGGCGCACCGACTCGGGAGCTTTCGCGCCTAGCACCATCGCCTTATTTCTAGCAAATTCAAGGACTTCGCCTTCGGCGGCGGTCCCCGAAACAAGGCCCAGTTCCCGTGCTTCTTCGCCGGAAAACCCCTCCGCGAGAAGGAGCATTTCACACGCCTTGGCCATGCCCACCAAGCGTGGAAGCAAGAGGCTCGAAGCGGCCTCGGGAACGAGCGCCAAGTCGACAAACGGCAGCCGAAATTTGGCGGTCGGCGACGCGTATGAAAGGTCGCAGTGAAGAAGCATCGTCGTTCCAATGCCGACCGCATGGCCTTCCACAGCAGCGATGAGAGGCTTCTCGTGGCGCACCAACGCCCGCAGGAAACGAAACACCGGGCTCTGCGTATCGGAGGGAGGACTCTCTGCAAATTCGCTGAGATCATTGCCTGCGGTAAAGTGCCCACCCAGGCCATGAAAGAGCACGGAACGCACGGTGGTGTCCCGCGCAGACCGCTCGAGGGCACTCACCAGCTCTTCGTACATGGCGTGGGTCAGGGCGTTTCTGCGAAGAGGCCGATTGAAGGCCACCTCGAGGCACGAACCGTTCATTGACACAATCACTGGCGCGCCACTCATGGGGATCTCCGGCGAATAACCTACCCCACGAGGCGAGGTCAACTCCTTGGCGTAGCAGCTTCTCGCTGCGCAAGACGCGAACGAATTGCAGCCCCAAACGACTCACGCCTGTTGATTCGCGGTCGGTGACCTTCGATGCATTGGATGTACTTTGCACGTCTTGGAGAAGTGCGCACCCGGGTGTTTCGGGCTACACCTTGCGCCATGAATAAGGCGTTGATGGCGGTCGGTGCGGTAGCTGTATCTTGCATGTACTTTGTTGGTGCGTGCAGCGCGCAGACAGCCGCAACGAGCCCCGGTGGGGGTGTTGATGCGGGCACTGACGCCGTTGCACCTCGGAGCGACGCCGGTGCCACGTTGGCGACGAGTTGGTACGCCACGGGCAAGCCTTTTGCCGATCGCTATTGCCGTTCGTGCCACGGTGGCCAGGGCCCCGGCGTGGGGGATTTCACCCGCTACGAGAACGTGGCGGCGCTTGCTCCGGCGATGCTGGCGGCCGTGACGTCGGGCCGCATGCCTCCCGGCGCCAGCGACCCTGCCTGCCGCGATTATGCGAATTCGGACCGCCGATTTGTGAGCGCCGAAGGCCGCGCGAGCTTCGCCAAATGGGTTGCTGACGGCACGCCGAAGGGTGAACCAAACGGCGAGGTTGCCGTTGCCGAGCTCGACGAAACCATCGCGAATCCAGACCTCGTCATCAAGGCGCCCGCGGCTTACGCACCCACTTATTCGAATCCGAACGAGCCCGGAAATGAGTACCGCTGCTTTGCGCTGCGACCGGGCCTGACCTCCAACAAATACATCACGGCCCTCGCACCGGTTCTCGATAAGCGCGCGATGGTGCACCACATCGTGGCCTACCGAATGGCTCCAGACCACTTGCCAGCCGCCGGAAAATCTTACCCAGAAGACGGATGGTCGTGCATCGACATGGTGAATGCGGGAGTCAGCGTCACCGGCGATCCGCGTCAGTCCGACGGAATGATTGTGGCGTGGGCACCGGGAACGGGCGCCTTCAACTTCCCCGCCGGAACCGGTTTGTCGCTCAAGAGCACCGACGTAGTTGTCCTGCAAATTCACTACTTTGCGAGCGGTAGGGTGGCTGCGGGCACCAAAGACCAAACGGGCTTCGCGTTTAAGCTCGTCGATTCGGTACCAACGCCCATTGCGATTGCGCCCGTCGGAAAAAGTGCCTTCACCATTCCCGCCGGAGACCCCGCGTACTCGCTCACCGGCAGCTTTGGTCCGGTGGCACTTCCGCTGACCATCTACGGCACCATGCCCCACATGCACGTGCTCGGCACGGGCTACGAACTGTCGGTGCGCAACGTCGATGCCTCGCAAAACTGTGTGGCAAAAGCGGACCGCTACGAGTTCGCCAACCAGGTCACGTACCTTTTCAAGAATCCCGTCGTGGTCCCCGCCGGGGCTAAGGTCGATTTCCGTTGCACGTGGGACAACTCGGCGGCGAATCCGAACCAATTTTATACGCCACCCGTCGCCATTTCTTACGGCGAACGCACCGACCAAGAAATGTGTTACGCGTTCACGCTCATCGGCCTTGGAAACTGAGGGTTTTTCCTCGTCTTTCACGTTCGTCCCCGCGGGCACTCGGCGCGTATTTTCGCTTCGTGACGCTCAATCGCGTCGCTCGCCTCGCTCTCTCCACGCTCGCCACGCTCGCCGCGCTGGTGCCAATCGCCATGGCGTCTTGCGCCGCGTCGCGTGGGGTCCAAAGCGCCGATGCGTCGCCGCCGAAAGAACCGCGCAATCTCTTGTCGTTCGCGGGGCACATCGCGCTGCCCTTCGACGTTGACCCCGAGGCGTCGCATCGCCCGGTCGGGTGCGCGCGGGGGCTTCCGCGCGTTGAAGACGAAACGTTGGAACTCGTTACCAACGACTGCGTATTTTTCTGGGTCGGCATTCCCATCGTCGCCGACGTTCGCGCTGGAGAAACGCTGGAACTTGTGACCACTCACGGGAGTCTGTTCGCGCGCGATCCGGCCTCCGCCCACCTGCGCATCGACCTCGACGGAGACCCGCTGATCGACCGGGTCGTCGCGATTCCATCCGCGGACGCCATCGGCATCGTTCGCGTCACGAGCGCCTTGCCGCACAAGGCCGGAGCCATGTTGCGGGTGCATTTGCACAACCACGGCCAGAACAATTGGCGCGTGATTTCGCTGGTGCGCGCGCCGTAACTGAAAAGCCGCAGCGTGGCCGTCGCACCAACGACGGACCGCCATTGCCGCTGGCCCTTTTAGCGCTTGGCGCCCGCGGTGATCCACGCACGGACTTCGCTCACTTGCGACGGTGACAGGGCCCCGCCGCGCGCCTCCATGGCGCTGACCGTATCTTGGTTGCACATTCCGCTGACAAAACCCCTGCGCGTTGTGCTGTCGATCGCGGCCATCAAGAGAGACTTTGACGGGTCGCCGGCGGTCACAAAAGCGACCGCGTTGCAGCTTGAAAAGTTGCCCTTCAAGCCCGCAGCGCTGCCCTGAAGCGTGGAAAATGCCTTGTCGGCCGTCGCGAAATCGAGACTCGACTCCGTGGACCCCGCAGCGTAACCCGGCGCCCCAGGAGCGTGGCAACCGCTGCAGTTCTTCGAAAGGGTATTGGTGTAAACTGCATCAAATGATCCCGTTGCCGCGGCGGCCCCGCCG
>CAMCKZ010000049.1 GCA_945875545.1 Polyangium aurulentum
GACTCCAGGGCCGCCGGAGCGCCCATGGAAGCCCCCGGGAGCGGCGCTGCAGCGAGCGCGTTGGCGTCTTCCGACACCGCGGGCGGGCGTACCGCGGAACAGCCCGAAAGCGCCCCGAGAGCCGCCCCACAGGCGACGGACGCGACGAACGCCCGCCACGCGAAAGCTGCAGAGTACACGGAGCTTCGCGTCGGGGGAGCCATGGCACCATGAGGTAACACGCTGGGCAACGGCTCGCTGCCCAGGTATTGGTCTCGCGTACGCTGGCCGATTCCCGTCCGCCGAGAAAGCGACGGCGCGCGGCGCATGGACGTCGAAGATCGTCGCCCGGGTGCTCACCATCTGGCACCGTCCCCCCATGCACGTATTCGGACTCACCGGCGGCATCGCGTCAGGCAAGAGCACCGTGGGGCAACGTTTTCGGGCGCGCGGCTTGCCCGTGGTCGATGCGGACCTTGTGGCGCGGGAGGTCGTGGCCCCCGGTTCGACCGGGCTTGCGGCCCTCGTGACGGCCTTCGGTTCGCAGGTACTTCAGGCCGACGGCGCGCTCGATCGGGCCGCGCTGGCCCTGGTTATTTTCAGCGATCCGCAGATGAAGAGGCAACTCGAAGCCATCACCCATCCGCTCATCGCGGCGGCAAGTCAGCGCCGCATCATGGCCCTCACGGGCGAAGGCCACCTCGTCGCCTGTTACGAAGCGGCGCTGCTCGTCGAAACGGGCCAAGCGCCCTTTTTCAAACCGCTCGTCGTGGTGGCATCGTCTGAACATGTGCAGATTGCACGTATCATCGCGCGTGACGGCCTCGGCACCGCGGCCGCCAGACTTCGCGTTCACGCACAAAAACCGCTGGCCGAAAAACTGGCCCTCGCCACTTACGTCATCTGGAACGACGATGATCGCGAGGTGCTCATGGCGACCTCGGACAACACCCTGAATGCCGTCACCGACTCCCTCAATCTGCCGCGATTTCCCTGTAATTTTCCAGGGTTTGCGTAACGACGGGTGTCCGTTCGTCACGGGGGCAGGTGGTGGCAGTTCGTCAGTTGAGAGAGTGTTTGTGCTTGTGGTCTTCGGGGTTCGGCTGGTCGAGAAACACGGTGGTGATCTCCCGTTCCACGGCGAGTTGAAGGTGCTCCTCGATGGCGTCGAGGGTGCCCGCCGAACGCTCGACGTTGCGCTGGTAGACGAACAGGCGCCCGCGGTCGGTGGGGGTTTCTTCGGGGCCGGTGCGCGGACGATCGAGCAAAAGAAGTGCCCGTGGATCGAGGCCATCGACGACCACCTCGGCCCCGGGCAAGTCGACGACGAACACATCGACCTCGCGAACAAACCGGGCGAGCAGTACGTCGAGTTTGGTGAAAACCGTGCGAACGATGGCCGCAAACTCCTCGGACTCGGGTGACCAGGGCAGCGGGGCAAGCAGGAGATCGAGGGCGCGCGCGCGCAAAAAAGCCTCGGAAGCGCCGCGCATGTCGCCGCGATCGTCGCGCACGAGTCCCAGGTAATATTGGGCATCCGCGTGCTGTGGGTCTTCGGTGGCCGCACGCTCAATGAGCGCCGCAGCCTTCTCGACATCGCCCGTTTCGTAGAACGCCCGCCCGACCAAAAAGGTCGTTCCCGGATTTGTGAACGGCCCATCGGGGAGCATGACCATGGCGCGTCTCGCTTCGTTTGTGTCGCCTTTTCCCAGCAGCGCGTCTACTTTCAAAAGGATGCAGTCTGCAACTTCGTCGTCGGACTCGGCGTAATCGAGGGCGTCGTCGCACATGCGAATCGCGTCGTCGAACTCGCCCAAGGGATGAATCAAGATCTCGGCGGCGTGAATCATCGCCTCGAAGTAGCCTTCGTCGAGATCGATGGCGTGGCGAAAATGCTCCAGCGCCTCGTCGAACGCGCCTTCAATTTGTGCCACGAAACCCAGCAAATGATGGGCTTCCGGGTTTCTATCATCGACGGCAAGGGCGCGTTCTGCGCAGCCCTTTGCACTGGCGGCATCACCCTTTTGCACGAGGTCCCAGCCCCGATCGAGGTGTGCGGAAATCTGATCCATGCCGCCTTCTGCTTCCTAGAATGCCCCGGCGTCAAGTTTCTAAACGAGATGCTCGAGTTTCGCCCGCTTGGGAATCACGACGAGCCCGCCCTCGGTCACGAAGAAACGCTTGCGATCGGCGACGGGATCATGGCCGATGACCATTCCTGGGGGAATTTCCACGTCTTTGTCGATGATGGCGCGACGAACGCGGGCGTACCGGCCCATCTTGACGCGCTCAAAGAGCACCGAATCGACGACCTCGGAATAGCTGTTGATGCGGCAACCGGGACCCACAACGGAGCGATGAATCCGGCCGCCGGAAATGATGCAGCCGTGGGAAACAAGCGAGTCTGTGGCGCTACCCACGCGCGCTGCGGACTCGTCGCGAAACACAAATTTGGCCGGAGGGTCGTGGGTGACGCCGGTGCGAATCGGCCATCGGTCGTTGTACATGTTGAACTGCGGCCGAATGGATATGAGATCCATCTGGGCCTCCCAGTACGCGTCGACGGTGCCGATGTCGCGCCAGTACCCGAGTTGGCGCGGGTCTCCCTCGCCGGGAACGCGATTTTCGTTGAAGTCGTAGGCGTAAATCGGTCGACCCTGGCGCACGAAATTCGGGAGAATATCCTGCCCAAAATCGTGGGCACTGTCTTCGTCGTCTTGGTCGGTCTCGATCGCCGACAGCAAAGCCCGCGTATCGAAGATGTAGTTCCCCATCGATACAAGGCACATATCGGGTCTGCCTGGCATCGAAGGCGGGTCTGCCACCTTTTCGTGAAAGCCGATGATCCGCCCGGTCTCGTCGACCTCGACGACGCCAAATTGGCTCGCTGTGGCCTTGGGCATCGGAATCGTGGCGACGGTGACGTCGGCGCCGCGCTGGGCGTGGAAGTCCACCATCTGCCGTACATCCATCTTATAGATATGGTCTGCACCGAACACAGCCACGATATCGGGCCGCTCGTCGTCGATGACGTGACGGCACTGGAAAACGGCGTCGGCACTTCCGCGAAACCAGTACTTTCCCGTGCGTTGCTGCGGCGGAATGGCTTCGATCCATTGGTCCAGGATGGGGCTCAAACGCCACACCCGCGCGATGTGCTCTTCGAGCGAGGCGCTCTTGTATTGCGTGACGACCTTGATGCGCTCGAAGCCCGAGTTCACAAAGTTCGACAAGACGATGTCGATGATGCGGTACCGACCACCGAATGGAACCGCGGGTTTGGCGCGATCCAGCGTGAGTGGGTAGAGGCGTTTGCCCTCGCCGCCGGCAAGAACGAACACGATCACCCGACTGCGGTCGAAATAACGAACAGTTGCAGACATATCGAGCAGTGCTCCAGACCCCGGAGCTTATCGTTTCTTCCACGTCTTTCGCAAACAAGCGGCACACCTTGTCGCTCTTTTGCGGGAATCCTCCCGCGCAACGCCTGCGCCCGTCAGCGCGCCCGAATCCGCCTCGCGCGTGCCGCCCCCCGAACGTGCGCCAATGGCTCTACGAGGCGCTGGAGGGGACCGGCGGGGTCTCGCCGCAGCTTCTCATGAGGCCCAAGAGCATGAACGCGAAAACGAGCGCCATCAGCCCCACAGCGCCCGCGCGGACCCCGTACCGCCGCGCGCCCACCGCGAGGCCACGCCCGGCCTTGCGACGACGATGGCACGGGATGCATCGGTAGTCGCCGTCCGCGTTCTTCGTGCGCGGTTTGCCTTCGAGGTTTGTGTCGCACGATTTGCAGCGCCGCTCGATTCGCAACGCACCTTCGCTGACGCGCACGCCGGAAACGGCGTCTCCCGACGACGGAGGCAAAGTCTCGGATACGCCGCCATTGGAGCCACTTTTCACCGGCCCACCGTAACCATGCAGCCCATTCGCCCGGAAGCGCAAATTCCGCGCGACGGCGCATTTTTTGACCATTGGCTCGCGGTTTGCCACGCTCACCGCCATGAGGGCATCGCCGCGCTCCTGCGCCATTTTCTTTTCGTGTATCGGCTACGTCTGTATTGCGTCTGCTGTCGATGTTCCGGCACGCAGCCGTCGCGCGCACCGCGACGTACCGCACACGTCCTCCGCGCGTACTCAAACCGATGACGAAGCCCGTCGCCGGGTGGCCGGCGGCGCATCCCGCGACGATACCGTGCTCGGCGCTGAGACCGAGGAATTGCAGGCTTTGCGCCGGATCGACCAGGAACTTTTTCCCGCCACGGGGGTGTGGTGGCCCGACGGCGACACGGGTTCGAACACGACGGCCGCGGCGGAAACCCTGTTCCTCGGTGACCTTCCGGTGCGCTGGCACCCGCTCGTGCGTCGCTACGTCGATTTCTTCAAAAGCGACAAGCGGGGTCGAGGGATGTTTGCGACGTGGTTCAAGCGGTCCGGCCGCTACCGCGATGCCCTCACGCGCGTCCTCCGCATGCGCGGATTGCCTGAAGATTTGCAGTGGTTGGCCATGATCGAATCGGGCCTCGACCCCCTCGCGAAATCACCCGCTGGGGCTCGCGGTCTCTGGCAGTTTATGCGCGAGACGGGGCGGCTGTATGGCCTGCGCCAAGACCGCTGGACCGACGAACGAATGAACGTGGAGGCTTCGACGGAAGCGGCGGCGGACATGCTCGCGGACCTTCACCAGCGCTTCGGAAGTTGGGACTTGGCGATGGCCGCGTACAACATGGGGTATGCGGGACTGAGCTCCGTCGTGCGTCGTTACAACACCAACGATTTCTGGACCCTGACCCGCCTTGAGGGCGCGCTCCCCTGGGAGACGACGCTCTATGTCCCTAAAATTATTGCTCTTTCTGTGGTCGCCCGCAACCTCGGGGCCTTCGGTTTCGCAGGCCTCGAAATGGAAAAAGCCGTCGAGGCCGAGACGGTTATCGTCAGCGCGGGCACCTCTCTCGCCGCCGTCGCGAAGGCCACCGGGGTCAGTCTCAAAGAGATTGAAACGTTGAATCCGCAACTGCGCGCGGGTCGTACGCCCCCGGGTCTGGCCGATGGCACCGCTCCGCCCTACCCGCTGCGCGTGCCCGTCGGTCGTGGGATCGCCGTCGCAAAGGCCCTCGAAAGCGACAAGTCCGAGCGCACTCTTGAGCGTTGCATTGTGCGCCAAGGCGAGACCCTCGAACAGATTGCCACCCAGCGAAATGCCGATCCGCAGCGCGTTGTGGAGCTCAACGCGCTGGCCCCGAAGGAGGTTCTTTTGGCAGGCTCGGTTCTGCTCCTCCCGCCAAAAAAAGAGAAGCCCTCGGCGGCCCCAATTCACACCGCGCGCAAGCCGTCGTCGGGTGACCTGCCCATCGTCGTCGTGGCCGACGAGCTCTTTGTCTACCCGGATAAAGCCCATGTATTCTACAAACTCATGCCGGGCGATACACTGAGCGGCATCGCGAAGGCGGCGCGAACCACGGTCGATGAGCTGGCGCGCTGGAACGCCATCGATCCCGCAGCGAAGCTTCCCGAAGGGCTCTTTCTCCAGCTCTTTATCGATGAAAAAGGACTTGAGGAGCGCATGACCGTGCTGCACGAAGGCGACGTGCGCCTCGTTCGCGCGGGCAGCGACGAGTTCTTTAACCTCGCGGAATCGAACCGTGGTCGGCGTCGCAAAATGGTCGTCGCGAAAGCCGGCGAGACCATCGAGTCGATTGGAAAACGCTACGGTCTCTCCGCGTCGGCGATGGAGCGAATCAATCGCCGCGCGGGCGGAGACCTGCTCGAAGAGGGGACGCCCATCGTGGTGTACCTCGCGTCACGGGCCGGTGAATCCTCGGCGCCGGGCGGTCCACCCGCCTCGGACTCGGACGCCAATCCGGGGCCTTCGGAGCCGGAAAATAACCGCGCACTGGCCGAGGAAACCGCGCGGCTAAAACCTTAGCCTCGACGTAACATCCTGGTATTTTCTTAGCGGGGTGACGCCGTGCGCCGAGGCGGTGGCGTGGAAGCTGGCTGCCCGTACGTCTTGAACTTGGCGGCCACAATGGCCATTTCCGTGCGCGAGAGCGCGGGTGCATGGCCGATGGTTCGCGCCAAAAATTGCATCTCCGCCACACCCTCCACTTCGCTCGCCACACGCAGGGCGGCCTCGACCGACGCGCCCGTGGCGACGATTCCGTGGTGGGCCATGAGGCATGCGGCGCGGCCCTTCAGTGCCCTCACGACGTGCACCGAAAGCTCCTTGGTACCGAAGGTCGCGTAGGGGGCGACGCGGACATCGTGGCCCCCGGCGGCGGCAATCATGTAATGCACCGCGGTCAGGGAAATACCTGCAATAGCGAAGGCTGTCGCGTAGGGCGGATGGGCGTGCACAATGCCGGAAACGTCGGGCCTGGCGCGGTAAATATCCGCGTGAATTCGCCACTCGCTCGAGGGTGCCAAGGTGCCCGTGAGCACGTTCCCGTCGAAGTCGATTTCAACCACGCGACGCGCGGTCAAGTCTTCGTACGCAACGCCCGTAGGCGTTATCAAGAGCCCGCGAGACGTTCGCCCGCTGACATTTCCGCTCTTGCCCCGCGACAATTTCATGGGCTCGAGAAGTCGTGCAACCCTGACGATTTCCTGCCTTGCGCTTGCCTTAGCCACTTCGCCCATCCGGCTCTTCTAGGCGCTCGCCCTCCGCCGCCAGATCCGCTGCGGCAAAGATTCCGCGCTCCGTAATGAAGCCCGCAACCAAGGCCGCGGGGGTCACGTCGAAGGCCGGATTCTGAACCGCCTGCCCCGGAGGCACGAGATGCACAGTGGCCATAAGGCCGCGGTCGTCGAGGCCCGAGACCGCGCGAACTTCATCGCCGGAGCGGTCTTCGATGGGAATCTCGCGCACCCCGTCGACGAGCTTGGAATCGTAGGTTGACCAGGGCATTGCCACGTAAAATGGAACGCCGTGAGCCTGCGCCGCAAGCGCCTTCAAGTAGGTTCCAATCTTGTTGCAGGCGTCTCCGCGCCGGGTCACGCGATCGCACCCCACGATGCACACATCGACCTCGCCCCGCTGCATCAAGTGCCCGCCCGCGTTGTCGGCGATAAACGTGCACGGCACGCCGTGACTGCGCAGCTCAAATGCCGTGAGCAGGCCCTGATTGCGAGGGCGCGTTTCATCGACCCACACGTGTACCGGTATGCCCGCATCGTGGGCCATGTAGATCGGTGCCAACGCCGTGCCCCAGTCCACCGTAGCGAGCCAGCCGGCGTTGCAATGCGTGAGAATTTGCAGGGGTCTAGGTGGATGCTGGGAAACGCGGAACCGCCCCAAATCGTCGCTTGGCCTCGTCGAAATACGACGAGTATTCCTACCTCGCCCTGCACTAGCTTTGGGAGCGTCCGCGTTTCCCAGCACACTTCTAGCGCCGTTCGCCCGGGCGTGAAGCTCCCGAAAAAGGGCCAGACCATGGCGGCCAATGGCCTCGCACGCGGCCGCATCGGCGTCCGCAAGAATGCGCGCCGTCGCCCGCGCGCCGCCAGCCCGTTCCGACAAAGGTGCAGTCTGCACCGATGTGCGTACCGCGCGCAGTGCCCAGGCGAGATTCACAGCCGTCGGGCGCGTCTCCATGAGGCGATGAAACGCCCCTTCGAGGTTGCCGTCCGATGGGTCTTCTTGAAGGGCGAAGACGAGGCCGTACGCCGCGACAATACCGATCAACGGCGCGCCACGCACCTCCATGCTGCGAATCGCGCGGGCGCAATCCGATTCAGTTTCTAGGGAAATATCCAGCACTTCGAAGGGCAGCCGCCGCTGGTCCAAGACGCGGAGCCCGCCCGACGGCAGCTCCTCGGCGGACCGCCGCCAAACGCCGTTGAGGCGCATCAGTGCCCCTCAAAGTCGATGAGGGAAAAGGTTTTAACGCCCGTGGCCTCGACGCGTTTTGCGCCGCCGAGTTCGGGCAGATCCACGAGGAAGCAAACCTCGACGATGGCAGCCCCGGAGACTCGAACAAGCTCGATGGCTGCGAGGGCCGTGCCGCCTGTAGCGATGAGATCGTCGGCGATGACCACACGGTCGGCCTTGGACAGGGCACCTTCGTGCATCTCCAGCCGGTCGGTGCCGTACTCCAACGCGTAGTCGACGCCGAAGCGCGGCCCTGGCAATTTGCCCGGTTTTCGCACGGGAACGAAGCCCGCGCCGAGCTGGTGCGCGAGCGCCGCGCCAAAGACAAAACCGCGGGCCTCGATGCCCACGACCTGCGTGACGCCCGCACCCAAGTAACGCTGCACCAAGAGATCAATCGTGAGACGAAAACCGCGCGGGTCTCGGAGCACGGTCGTGATGTCGCGAAAAAGAATCCCCGGCTTCGGGTGATCGGGCATGGAGCGGACGAGGGACGCAAGAAAACCACGCGGGTCTCGAAGTGGATCTGGGCTCATGATTTCAACCTTTCGAAAGCACGCGGCCGGCGACCGCAGACAGGCGCGCGAGGACCTCTTGGCTGCGGGCCTCAGGGCTTGTCATGATCGCATACTCGAGGGCCCTGTCGCAGCCCCGATCGCAGCATTCTGGGCGATCGGCGAGGGCTGGCACGACGGCGCGAATGAGGGCCCGCGCGTTGCCGGCGTTGGCGTGCAGAACGCGCACCACGTCGTCGACGGTGACGTGATCGTGGCCCGTGCGCCAACAGTCGTAGTCCGTGACCATGGCGACGCTCGCGTAACAAATCTCGGCCTCGCGGGCGAGTTTCGCCTCGGGCATGTTCGTCATGCCAATCACGCTCATGCCCCAGCTTCGGTACAAATGGCTCTCGGCCTCGGAGGAGAATTGCGGCCCCTCCATCACCAAGTACGTGCCTCCGCGAACGTAGGAAATTTGCTGTGTTGCCGCGGTTTTGGCGAGGGCATCGCCGACACGTCCACAGACGGGTTTCGCGACCGAAACGTGGCCCACGCAGCCATCGCCGAAGAAACTTTTTTCCCGCGCGAAGGTTCGGTCCACAAACTGGTCGACCACGACAAACGTGCCCGGTGCCAAATCTTCGCGCAGCGAACCGACCGCGCTCATCGACAAAATATCGGTGCAACCTGCACGCTTCAAAGCGTCGATGTTGGCGCGGTAGTTGATGGTGCTTGGCGACAAACGATGGCCGCGCCCGTGCCTAGGCAAAAACCTGACTTCCACGTCATCGATCGTTCCAAACAGGAGCTCGTCCGACGGCTCACCGAAGGGCGAATCCACCTTTCGCCATGCGGCATTCGCGATGCCGTCCATCGCGTAAAGTCCACTCCCACCCACGACCCCGATAACCGCTCGCTTCGCCGTTCCCATTTTCGCTTCTCCTTTGCAGTACCTAGCCAGGCCCAGTTCTTTCGGTCTCGCTCGTGCCGCGGACGGACCGCGCCCCACGACAGACTCGCCGCCCTCACCTTGACGTTGACGTTGACGTTGACGTTAACGTCAACCCCTCTTGCCGTGCCGCAAATGCGCATCGGCAAAGTCTCTCACCGCGGCCACCGCCGCATCAATGACGCCACCCAGGGCTTTTGCTCGTTTTGCGTCAGCCTCGTCGATCAGTTGCTCGATCCTGGCGGCGACTTCGTCGCGAACCCGTGAGACGAGCGCGTCGTCTCGCGCGGCATCTTCGCCCGTCGCGGGCATGGGCAGAGGTTCGCCCACTTGGTACACCAATCGGGCTGGTAGAGGCAATACGCCGGCACCCGCAAACAGTGGCAGGGAATACTTTGGATTGTTCATGTATTCCTGCAACATCCGCAGTGGCAGCGAGCCTCGCAGATCGTCTGCCGTTCGGAGCTGCACGTAGATGTCGTCGATTCCCGCGCAGGCGACCGGCACGATCGGCACGCCGCTTCGAATCGCAAGCCGCACAAAACCCGTGGATTTTCCCCAGTAATCGCGCACGCGATGGCGACCCTCCGGGCCCTTGAAGGCCTCGCGAACGCCCCCGGGATAGACGCCAACGATGTGCCCGCGTTCGAGGAGATGAAGGGCCGCGTTGGGCTCGCCCTCGAGGGTGCCAAAGCCCGCAATCAGGTCGCGGAAGACCGGCACCGTGAACAGCACGCGATCCGCGAGCATGCGAACGACGCGGCGACGGGCCTTCCACGTGTGGCGAACGAGTAGCGGCGTGTCGACAGCGAAGGGCCCGTGGTTGCCCACAAGAAGAGCCGGGCCCTCGGCGGGAATGTTGTGAAAGCCGTGGAATTCGGCGCGAAAGTAGGCCTCTACGGGCTTTAGCGACTGCACGACTCCGCGAAACCACGGCATGTCGACTTCGTCGCGCGGAAGTCTGTAGGGCATTCGAAGGCGGTCGATCACGTCACCAGCATCGCCCAGCCCGCGGTCGTCGCACAGACACGATGAGCTCTGCTTCGCTGATTTCTCGCCGTCGGCCGCCGCGATGGCCCCAGCCGCGCCCCGTTACACGCCGGGCGCTTTGGCCGCGAGCTTCTCTTCGATGGCCTCGGCAATCGCCGATACCCGGGCATCCCACGTCTCAGCCTTCATGGCCTCGCTGCGTGCGGCACGTTTTTCCCGCGTGTCGTTCGCGACCCAGTGATCAATTGCCCTGAGAAACTCCTCGCGATTCTTCGCCACCGTGCACCACTCGGGGTAGCCGTGGCAGCCGGGAATGTCCGTCGCCACCACGGGCACACCCGCGCTCGCGTACTCGCGAAGCTTGATCGGATTCACGTGCACCGTGAGCTCGTTTTTTTTGAAGTGGCAAAGCGCCACGGTAAAGTGTTTGCAGTATGCAGGCAACTCTTCGTACGGCCGACGATCGATGAGCACCACGTTCTTTCGGGCCGCCAACGCGGAGACATCGACCTTCGCTTTGCCAATGAAGACAAATGTCAGGTTTGGCCGTGCATCCGCACAATACGCTGCCAATTCGTGATCGATCCAGTCTTCGAGGAGCCCAAAAAAACCGACGATAGGCCCCGAAATCCCCGCGAGTTCAGGGGGCGTGGCGAGAGCGTCGCCGAGGGCCAGGGCAAAGTGATCCCGATCGACTCCGTGACTCGCAAGCCGGACGTCGGCGCCACTCTTGGCCTTGCTCGCGACGAGCGTCGGAGACGTGGCGAACGCGAGATCAACCTTCCGCAGGAGGCGCTGCTCCATCGCCGCGGTCGCCTCGCTGTCGACCCCGCGAAACTGCGACCACTCGTCGGTGCAGTAGTAAACGGCGAGGGATTCCCCAAGACTTCCGATGTACCGCTCGGCGGCTGGCAAGAACGTCCACAGCTGAAAGCGATCGATGCCGAGCCTCTGACGATGGGCCCAAACGAATGCTTGTAGAATACGCGTATTCACTTCGCGGGCCCAAGCCGACGCGGGCAGCGGAAGCACGATGGGAGTCGTGACATGGAGCCCCGGGGCCACCTCGCGGGCGCCCTCGGTGAACGAGCGCAGCTTGCGAACGATCTTGTCGACGTCGGCCTTGTCGCCCAAGCTCGGCGCCCGCGTCGCGATGGAATTGAGCCAAAGTACTGGCGTTTTCCGCGCGAGAAGCCGCATCACGTGGTTGTTGCTCGTGGGGTCTTCCGTCCAGTCTTTGGCGAAACAGACAATGGGCAGCATTAGTCGGGTGTCCAGGCTCGGGGTAAAGGGAGGCGCACGTGGGGCTCGAAGCGCTTCGCCAGTTGTTCCAAATGGCGAAGGCTTTCAAAGACAAGCGGCGTGCGCGGCACTTCCGGCGAGGCCTCGCACGGGGCCTGCATGGCACCAAGACGGGCGACGAGCCCGAGGGCCGACTCCGTTCGGAACCTGTCCGTGGAACGCTCCAGAAGGTCGAGGAGAGCGTTCCATCGCTGGAAATTCACAAGACTCGGCGAACCGGTTAGGCCATCGGTCGTTCGCACCGTGTACAGTTCAAACGAGTGGCTCACGAGCGTCGCGGCCAAGTAGTGGGCATTGCGCATCGCCTCGAGGGCCGCGCGAACCTCCAGCGACGACAGCGCCGTGAGCTGCACGTGGCGCAGTTTGCCGCGGGCGGTGCGCACGCAAGAAATCGGCAGCTCCCATAGACCGCTCACGGGAACGAAGAGATCGGGCCGGGCCTCGGCGTGGCGCATGGAGCACGCTACGTCGAAGTAACCGGGGTTGTAGTTCGAGCTAAGGCGCAGGCCCGCCCGGAGGCAAGCCTCCCACGTAACCGCTGAAGCCCCGAAATTTCCCGCGCGAAACGCAACGAGGTGGCTTCGCGGCACCCCTGCCCGTTCGAGTAGTTCTAGCCCATCCTGTATCAACTCGACCTGCATATCCAGTGAATACGCTGACATGTTATCGTCTGCCTGCTGTCTTCCGTGCATGAGCGCCTCCGGATCGCGCTGCGTGGGGTGCAGATGCAGTTGAACATCTTGCCCATGCGCGAGCAGGCACTCGACAATGGCCCGCAGTCCATCGAGTCCGAAATATCGGGCCCCGAGGGCCTCCACGTAAAAGGTCGCGACGAGGCGTCGGCGCTCCAGATCGCGGGCCAATCGGCGCAGACCAAATTCACACTTTTGGTTGGAAAAACGGCCCCAAACGCGCGCGTCATAGCCGAGCGGCGGCACCACGCGCGACCCCCGCCGCCGAGCCTCCGCGGCCTCCACGTCGATGGTGAGATGAACCGGGAGAACGCGCATGGCCGGAAGTCTACGCGGACGCAGGGCTCACGCAAAGACGGCGTCGAGAATATCGCGAATGCGCTCGGCACTCTTTCCGTCCCACAACGGAGGAATTCTCTTCGGCACGCGGCCCTCGAGCGCAAGCTTCACCGCGGCAAAAATCGCCGCAGGATCGGTGCCCGTCAGGGTATTGGTGCCGTGGGTGATGGTGCACGGTCTCTCTGTATTTTCCCTCAGGGTGATGCACGGCACGCCGAGCACCGTGGTCTCTTCTTGAATGCCGCCCGAATCGGTGAGAACCACCGCCGCATTCGCCGTGAGATCGAGAAAATCGATGTAACCGCACGGCTCCACGAGCTTCCACCGCGACTCCTCGAAGGTCATGCCCATGGCCGCGAGTTTGCTCTTCGTGCGCGGGTGAACGGGGAAAACGAGCTGCACCTGGCTGGCCACCTGGTCGAGGGTTTCGAGGATACCGCGCAGGTTCTCGGCGTTGTCGACGTTGGACGGACGGTGCAGGGTGACGACCCCGTAAGCCCTGTCTTTTATGCCAAATTCATCGCGAATCGTGGATTGTGCAGCCTTCTCTTTGGCGCCGAGCAGTGTGTCGATCATGACGTTGCCAACGAAGTGAACCCGCGCCGGGTCGGAAATATTTTCCTTCGCCAGGAGCTCCACGCCGATGGGATCAGAGATGAAGAGAAAGTCGCTGATGGCATCGACGAGCTTGCGGTTGATCTCCTCGGGCATGTCGTTGTCGTGGGAGCGAAGGCCCGCCTCGACGTGGATCACAAAGGGCCGCGTGCGCTCCCCCACCGAGGATTGAAAACTCTCGCGAAGCCTGTATTTTGCCGCGACAAGTGCGCACGCGATGGTGGAATTCACGTCGCCCACAACGAGCACCGCCTGGGGCTGTTCGTCTTCAAGAACTGCCTCAAAGCGCCGCATGATCTCGGCCGTTTGCTGCGCGTGGGAACCGCTCCCCACCTCAAGCTGCACGTGGGGCCTTGGGATCGCGAGCTCCTCGAAAAAAATCTTCGAGAGCTTTTCATCGTAGTGCTGGCCCGTGTGCACGAGGCGCGCCTCGAAGTTTTTCGCCTCGCGAAAGGCCGCGAGCAGCGGCGCTATCTTCATAAAGTTTGGCCGTGCACCGGCGACGCATAGGATTTTTGCAGCCATAACGACCGATGATAACGCAAAAGATGGGCCACGGGTAAACCTGCACAGGTAAGTTTGCGGCCCCATTTTATCGCCGCACCCGCGAAGCCCCGAACCCCGTCGTCGGCTTCGTCGCGCCCCGGCGAACGCCGCGGGAATCTCATCGCCCGGGTGCGCCCGCGTGTATGATCGCGCCCATGGTGCCCTTCGTCACCGTTGCCATGCCGTGCCTCAACGAGGAGAGCTACCTTGAGGCGTGCCTCCTCAGCGCGTTCGCCCAAGATTATGCCGCTGACCGCTTCGAGATTCTCGTGGCCGACGGCGGGAGCACCGACCGCACCCGCGCTATTTTGGCTGAATTTGCAGCGCGGGAGCCTCGCCTCCGCGTCATCGACAACCCCAAGAGGCTGCAGGCTCCGGCCCTCAACGCGATTGTGAAGGCGGCGCGCGGTGACGTGCTCGTTCGCATGGACGTGCACTGCGACTACGCACCCGATTACCTGCGACGCTGCGTCGAGGCGCTCGAGAAAACGGGCGCCATGAATGTGGGCGGTGCGCAGCGCGCCAAGGCGAGATCGTCTTTTCAACGGGCACTCACCGCGGCGCTTCAGAGCCCCCTGGCCGTCGGCGGTGCCAAGTACCGAGACGCGAACGCCGAGGGCTTCGTTGACACGGTTTTTCTCGGGACTTTCCGCGTGTCTGACCTTGCCTCCCTCGGGGGCTGGGACGAACAAGCGGCCACCAACGAAGACGCCGAATTGAACCAAAGAATTCTCGCCGCCGGGGGCCGCATCTACCTGTCGAGGTCCATCGTGGTGCACTACTACCCACGCGATTCATTCGCTGCACTCTACACGCAATACCATCGCTATGGGCTCGGCCGCGCCCGCACCACCGTGAAGCATCGCGGCCTGCCGAACCTGCGCCCGCTGGCCCCATTTTTTCTTGTGTGCACCGCCGCCTTTACCGCCGCCATGACCGCCCTCGTTCCCGCTTTTCGTCCGCTGTTTTTGTTCGGATTCGCTGCATATAGCCTCGCTTGCGTGCTTGATGCCTGCCGGGTTGCGCGGGGGCTTACGCTGCGCGAGACCCTCACGTGTGCGGCCTGCTTCCCTACCCTCCACGCGGCCCACGGCCTCGGGTTTGCCGCGGGGCTCTTTCGCATTTTCGTCACGCGCAAGAGCGTGTTTTAGTCCACCGTGGGTGCTCTAGGCGTGTGCTTGCTCTTCGTGTTTGTGCTGCTGCGGCCGCACGAGTTTCTGCCTGCCCTGAGGAGCGTGAGCCCGCTGAATTTGGCGACGCTCATCACCCTATTGGGCCTTGGAACCGACTGGGTCCAAGGAAAATTGCGGTCATTTCACATCGCACAGGGCGGCCTCTACACCCTCTACATCCTCTGGACGTTCACCTCGCTCATGGCCACGGTCGGCGCCTCGACCCTCTCGCTCCTGGGCCCGACGCTGGTATTTCCTGCCCTCTACTTCGTATTTACGGCGTATGCCTTTCGCACTTTGGGGCGGTACCGGGCCGCCATGCTGACCCTCCTCGCCATCATGGTCGTCATCGCGTGCGTGTGCGTGATGCAGGCAAAAGGCCCCTGGGAATGCGTGGTGCTCGACGAAGAGTCGCGCGGTGAACTCACGGGAAAAGCCTGCGAACATTACCGCGAGTGCTTGACGAAGGGTGCCGCGTCGAGCCGTTGGCTATGCGAAAAAGTGGGGCCCCTCGGGAGCTTCTCGACCGACGGCCGCGTGCGGTGGATCGGCGTCTTGGCCGACCCGAACGAGCTGTGCATGGTGCTCGCCGCTTCAATGACCTTCGTGTTTGCGATGCGCGCCCCGAAGAAGACGCCCATCACACTCATTGTGACCACGCTGGCACCCTTTGTAGCCTGCATGTTCGCGAGCGGTTCGCGGGGCGGCATGTTGACCTACGTGATCGTGTTTGGCGTGTATTTTGTCAGGTCATACGGAGCACGCGGCCTGCTGCTTGCGGCGTTCAGCGCCCTGCCGATTTTGGCCTTCGGCGGAAGAAGTGGCGGCGAAGAATCGACCATGGAGCGCACCGAAACCCTTCACGAGGGGTTTCTCTTTTTCAAGACCCATCCTCTGTTCGGGCTTGGTCACAACCAGTTTCCGGAAAACTGGTTCATCACCGCGCACAATTCTTATCTCCTCGCCGCAGCCGAACTCGGATTTCTCGGACTCGTGCTATTTTTGGGCCTCATTTGGTATTCCGCTAAAATACCTTTTGCCATTGCTCGAAGCCGCTCACCGCTTCTTTCCCAAGAAATTCGCGCGTACGGCCTGGCCCTCGGCGTGTCGTGGCTTGGCATCATCACGTCCATTTTCTTCCTGTCGATGAATTACCATCCCGCGGTTCACGTCTTCTTTGGCCTGTCCGCAGCCCTCTATTCGAACGCCAAAGACCAAGACCCGCGCTTTCGCACAACCCTCGGCCTGAACGACTGGGCAGCGCTCGTGCTCGTGGCCGCGATCATTCTCACCTTCATTGGCGTGTACTCCACCATCAAGGTCTCGCACGGCTAACGGCACGCCTCCGGTGACACGGACGTGCGGAAAGCGGAAACCCGCGAGAATGCTTGCGGATTTGCGCACCGTCCGTTTCTATAGACCGATGCGTGAACGAACCATGCGGGCCCTGTCGTTCTTTGTTTTTCTCGTGGTGCTAGGCATACCAAGCGTAGCCCGTGCCTATCCTTGGATGATACGACACGATTACACAGTATGTGCTACGTGTCACACAGACCCGTCCGGCGGAAACCTCTTGACGACTTACGGACGGAGCCTTTCGCAGACGCTGCTGTCGTCGGAGCTTCTGGCGAACCACGACGAAGAACCAGGAAAATTCAAGGATTTTGCCTTCGGACTTGTCCCGCTTCCCGAGTCGCTCCAGGTCGGCGCGTTCCTTCGTCAGGGGTACATCGCCAATTACCAGAACGATCAAAAACTCGATTCGCGCGTGCTGAAGATGCGCGCCGATGTGGAGGCGCAGGCCCAGTTCGGCAACTTTCGCTTTGATGGAGCCATCGGCGTTCTTCCGAGCGAGTCGGGCAGGAGCGCGCGCGAGGCCTGGGTCACGAAACCCGCGCCCGACGGCATTGCGGTGGTGGCGCGAACCTACTGGGCGGCGTACGAAATGCAGGACGGCGACGCCCTCGCGCGGCTTGGGCGCATGAACTTGCCCTTCGGGCTGCGCAACGTGGAGCACGCGAGTTGGGTGCGAGCGGAGACCCGCACCGACATCAACCAGCACCAGCAGCACGGCGCGTCGTACTACTGGACGAACGGCAGTTACCGCGCCGAGGCCATGGCGGTGGGCGGCAATTTTCAAATGCACCCCGACGCCTTTCGTGAGCGCGGCATCGTCGCTTACCTCGAGCGGCGCATCTCCGGCAGCCAAGCTCTGGCCCTTCAAGCTTTCGCTCTACGCAGCTCAAGTGATGGTTTTTTCCTCACCGGCGGCTCTCTTTTTCGTCAAGCCTACGGCGCTTTTTACCGCGTTGTGCCCCACGCGAAGCTCGCGGTATTGGCGGAGGGCAACGTGCTGGTGAACCGACTTCAAACCTCCGGCACAACCCTTGGTCATGTGGCTTTCGTTCAAGCCGACTACGAGCCCTTCGCAGGCCTTCACGTGATGGGCACCGTCGAAGAAGTCAAATCGCCGGTGCCCCTGAGCGCCCAAGGCACCGGGGCATGGCTGTCAAGCGTTTATTTTCCCGTGCCTCACGTTGAGCTCCGCTTCGATGGTATTTGGCGCAAATTCGCTGACCAATCGCCGGTGACGACCTTCCTCATTCAAGGGCAACTTTACCTATGAAACGGCCTCTCCACTCCCTCGCCGCGGCCCTCTCCATCGCAGCGCTGAGCGCTGTCGCCGCCGCTACTCCGACCTTTCCCGCGGTCCTCCAGACGGAACTCAAACTCACCGCGACCCCGGCCTGCGCGGCCTGCCACAATGGCCCCACCGCCCGCGGCACGGTCACCACACCCCTCGGCAAGGCGCTCATGTCGCGCCGCATGGCGGCGAACGATGAGGCCAGTCTCAAGACCGCGATCCAGGCTTTGCTGGCGGAAAAAAATCAGGAGATTCTCAAGCTACAAGCCGGCGGCGCGGTGGCGGGCCCCGAGTACGGATGCTCCGTCGGACAGCCCACGCGTTCGCACAAGGGCGCGGCCTCATCGACCCTCGCGGCCGTTGCAGCGTGCGCGTTGGCCGCCAAGCTCGGCGCGCGGCGTCGGCGTTAAACGCTTTTTTTTCGCGCGGGCCTCGACCCCCCAAACATGCCTCGCGCCGTTTTCGACACTGACGCCTCATCGGCACAAAGAGGCACGCGAGACGCGCTATCTTCAGCCCCATGAGCCGACTCTTTCGCGCTGCCCGCATCGTCTCCCTGTCTCCACTATTCGCTGCATTTTTGCTGGGCTGCCGCGCATCGAATGCACCCGCGGCGTCCGCTTCCAAGCCCGCGCAATTGGTCGTGTCCGTGGTGCTCGATCAAATCGGCTCGGAGGTCCTCGAGCGGTGGTGGCCCGGCCTTGACGAAGACGGCGCCCTCAAGACCCTGGCGCGCGAAGGCGTGTACCATCACACGGTACGTTACCCGTATGCCGGAACCTATACAGCTCCTGGGCACGCGGCTCTGTACTCCGGGGCTTCGCCCGTGGCGAGCGGCATTGGATCAAACCGCCGCTGGGACCGCAATCGCCAGAGGTCCGTGAGTGTTGCCGATGACGGCGTTAGCGAGGTTTTTTTCAGTCCTGGCGCGTTTGCGGGGCCCGGCGTTCTCATGGCCGACACGGTGGGCGACGTGCTCGTGGAGGCCACGCACGGAGTCGGAAAAGTGGTGAGCGTGTCGATGAAAGATCGCGGCGCTGTTCTTCCGGGCGGTCATCGGGCCACGTTCGTCGCCTGGTACGACGAAAAGGCCAAGGGGTTCACGAGTTCGCGCGCCTATGGGCCGGCCCTTCCCGATTGGTTCATGAAGTGGCGCGAAGAGAACCCCGTGGAGTCGCGCTTCGGCGTCTGGAGCGCGGAAAATCCCTCGCAAGCAGAGCTCTTGGCGGGCCCCGATCCGGGCGTGGGCGAGGGAGATTACGAAGGGTACGGCACAACTTTTCCCCACGACGTGCGCGCCACAAAAAGCCCTTACGAGCTTTTTTTGATGGATCCCGCGAGTACGGAACTGCTCGTGGCCCTCGCTCTCCGCGCGGTCGACAAGCTCGGCCTCGGGCAAGACGACGTGCCGGACTTGCTCGCGGTGTCGATCTCGGGCACCGATTACGTCGGTCACACTTTTGGGCCGAACTCCTGGGAATCCCTTGAACATTTGCGCCGGGCCGACCGCGCCCTCGGCTCGCTTCTTCGCTGTCTGCGCAAGCAAGCCCGCGTCGCGATGCTCATCACCGCCGACCACGGCATCGCGCCCATACCCGAGCGCCAAGACGCGAAACACGACGGACCGCCGCGCCACGACGACGAAACACTCCTGCCCATCGCGCGGGCCGCCGCAGCACGCGTGCTCGGTCCGGGCACCTGGGTCGAGGCCTTCGTTCAACCTTTTTTCTACCTGTCGCCCGCGGCGCTGACCCACGAAAAACGCGACGAGGCCGAACGCGCGATCGTCGCGGATCTCAGGAAAACACAAGGTATTTCCTTTGCAGACACGGTCGCCGGCGCGGCGGCGGGGCTCTCGGCCAAGGCCGATTCTCTCGAGCGATTGGCCGCCGCGAGCGCCACCACGAGGGGCGGCGAAATCATCGCCATGACCGCCTTCGGAACCATCATCGACGAAAAAGTTCCTCGCGGTTTCGGCACGAGTCACGGTTCGCCCTGGCCCTACGATCGAACCGTTCCCGTGCTCGCCGCGGGCCCGGGGATAGCTCACATGGAGAGCCGAGGCGAACTCTCCACCGAGGCCGTTTCAACGAGCCTGGCGACGCTGCTGCACATCCCTGCCCCGACCTTTGCAGCGCCGGCATCTCTCCCAGGAATCGGCCGTTAGATGCTCTATTTTAATTCACCTATCTTATTGATTTTACAATTGTTTTAACATCGTTCGATTTCTTGCTCACGACGCCTAACTTGCTGAAGAATTTTGAGTTCGTTAGTCTGCGGGGGTGCATCCCTCTTCCGGCCCCGGCCTTGCGAAAACCATAAAGCCGCGCCTCGTCGTGAGTCTGGCTCGCCAGCTTCACTGCGTTACGCAGCACGGGCTCGATGCGCTCTTGGCGACCGCCGACACGGTGAGCGAAGGCGCGCTCATTGATGGCCATTGGAGCGGCACAAGCTCCATCAATCTCCCGTTGCCGCCCCACCTCTCGGCCACGCAGTTGCGCGTTCTGATGCGCGACCCGCACCTGCGTTTGCGCATCGTGCGCCTCGCCGCACGGGAGGCCGCGATTCGCGCGCCCGCGGCCCTCGATACGGTGCGATGCGAGGTTTCTCAGCGCGTGGAACACCTGCTCTTGCGCATCGTGGTCGACGTCGATGCGTGGGTGGTGCATGCTCGCGGCCGCGTCCTTGGCGCGCCTTTGCACCGATGATTCAAGACGACGACCACCATAAAGCCGGAGTGCCGGCCGCGACTTCTGCCAGCGTTATTCACGTCGACTTTTTTCGGCGCGAGGTTCGCCGCGACACGCCCGCGCCTTCCGTTTCAACGCCTCCGCAGGTGGAATCAACGGCTCAAACTGGTGCATCCGTTCAGCCGCTCGATCCCGTGGCGCGAACCTTCACCGAGGCAGAGGTCGCGAAACTCCTGGGATTTGCCGTACGAAGACTACGCGCCCTCGACCGGCGCGGCATCGTGTCGCCGTCTGCCCTTGAGGGAGGTCAGCGCCTTTACCGCTTCACGGATCTCATCGCGTTGCGGGCCGCGCGCGACCTCCTCGCCGCGGGCCATGCGCTCGCGGCGGTGGCAGAAATCACCGAGCGTCTTCACGCGACGTTGCCAAAAGTTGTGCGCCCGCTGCAACAACTTCGCGTGCGCTCCGACGGCACGTCCATCGTTGTGCACGACGAAGAGTCGGTGCCGTTTGAGCCGCTAACGGGGCAGCTTGTGCTGGATTTTTCCATACAAGCGCTCGGCGACGACGTGGTGAAGCTCTTTCAGCCCACGCGAAGTTTTGGCGCGCGCGCCTTGGCCCTTGAGCTGTACCAACAGGCCCTTCGCCTCGACGAAAATGCCCTTCGCTTGGACGAGGCCGAAGACCTTTACACGCGGGCGCTGCAGCTCGATCCGCGCCTCGCCATCGCGTACACGAATCTTGGAAATGTTCGCTACCGCCGGGGCGACAACGAGGGTGCCGAAACCCTTTACCGCCGGGCCCTCGCCCTCGAAAGCGATCAACCGGAGGCGCACTACAACCTTGGTTATTTGCTACTCGAACGTGGTCAGGCCAGCGACGCTGTCGATTATTTCGCCCGGGCCACCGGGCTCGATCCGCGCTTTGCCGATGCCTGGTTTAACCACGCGCTGGCCCTCGAAAAACAGGGCGACCACGAGGCCGCGCGCCCATCGTGGGAGCGTTACTTGGACCTCGAACCACGGGGCACCTGGGCGAACGTCGCACGGCGTTACCTGGACCCGCCTGCCGCGCCGTGGAAGTAGCCGTCAGACGATAACGTGGTGCCGGTGAACGGGCATCGCGCAGCGCACGTCGTCGACGCGGCCCCTGCGTATTTCCCCGAGAACGAGTCCTACGCCCTCGGGTGCTTGCGCCACGCAATCGCCCCACGGGTCGACGAGAAGGCTCTTGCCGTAGGTCTGGCGGCCCTTGGCGTGGCTGCCCCATTGACCGGGCGCCGCAACCCAAACCTGCTGCTCGATGGCCCGGGCGCGCAGCAGGGCATGCCAGTGGTCGCGGCCGGTGGTGAGCGTAAACGCGGCGGGCACGACCACGAGTTCAGCACCCTGATCGCGAAGTTTTCGATAGAGCTCGGGAAAACGGAGGTCGTAGCAAATGGATAGGCCGACCTGAACCCCAGCCAATTCACAGACAATCACGTCTTTGCCCGCAAGCGTGGACGCGCTCTCGGTGAACGTGGTGCCGTCGGCGAGGTCGACGTCGAAGAGATGTATCTTCTTGTAGACTGCAACGATTTGGCCGTCGGTGTTGACGCACACGCAGCTGTTGTAAGGGCGCGCGGGATCGGCGCTTTTTTCCGCCATGCCCCCGCCTACGACGTTCACGCGATGGGCCAACGCAAGGCCACGAAGAGCATCGATGATGGGCCCGCGCGCATCGCCCTCGAGCACCTCGGCGGCCGCCATTTTTTCCGCGTCGCTTGCGCCCATGAGCGCGAAGTTCTCCGGAAGCACGACGATGGAAGCACCGCGCCCCGCCGCTTCAGCGACGAGGCGTGAGATGGTGGCGAGGTTTTCGCTTACAATTCCCTGCGAATTAAGCTGCGCAAGGGCTACGAGCGGACCGGCCATGGTCGGGGATTACTTGGCGAGTTCGATGTCGACGCGGCGGTCGTCTTGCCAGCCGGACTCTTCGGAACCCGAGGCATCGAGCTCACCGCGTGAGCTGCCTTGCAAGCGAGAACCCTTGACGCCGAGGCTCGAGAGGTAACGCCCGGCGGTGCTGGAACGGCGCTCGCCGAGAGCCATGTTGTGCTCGGTTTCGCCGCGGTTGTCGGCTCGGCCCGTGAGGGTCACGTTGCGGCCCTTGAGCGCGCCTTCGGTCAGGCATTTGGCGATGGCGTTCAACATCGACTTGTCGCCGTCGCGAAGGTCGCTGATGTTCGTGTCAAACTTTGGTGCCGGGGTGCGTGCAATTTTGCAGGCAGAAACGATGTCGTCGGCGACGGCGAGGGACTCGGTCATCACGGGCCTAGGCGCCTCAACGGCCACGGGAGCCAGCACCACAGGGCGCGGAGCTTCAACGCGTGGGGCCTCTTTCGTCTCTTGAACGGGCACCTTCGGATCGGCGCAACCAAGGGAAAAGACCGAGAGCATCGAAAAAGAGGAAAGCGCGAGAACGGAACGAATCGAGAGCATCGAAAATATCTCCAAAGGGGACTGGACCGGGCTCTAACCACAGAGCCCGCGGGCGTGCAAGTGTTCAGCTCAGATGTTTCGGGTTAACCCCTACCCGGCCTCCGCACGTGCTACGCGGCCGCTGCATGGATTACGGCGTATCTCTTCTCGAACCCACAGTGAACCTTGAGCGCTTTGCGCAAGTGCTCGACGGCCTCGGCCACGAGGGTCGCCTGGCGGCCATGAAACGCATAACGCCCAAGCAAATGGCAGCGGTTTACGAGGCGGCGAAGGGCTTCCGGCCCGTCACGCTTGCGGCGTTTGTTCCCGCAGAAACGGCCCCGTTGACCGAGGTCATTCACGAGGGCAAGAATAATCTTGCCGCTTTCACGGCTTTTCAAAAACGCTTCTGCCGCGTCTCGGGCTCCACCGATGTACTTGCAGGATACAACCATCAAGCCATGGCCTGGTTCACGGGCCCCGGGTACTTTGTGGCGCACGATCACACTGAACCCGGCGAAATCGCTATTGATTACTACCACGCGCCGACGGAAAAGGTCGAGGGTTGGCCTGCCATCCGGTCGAACGACGGCGGCTTCGGTCAGTTTGTGTACGGCAAGATGGTCGACGTCATGCGCGGCATCAGCGAGCACATGACGATTGGGCGCGCGGTGCGCGGCGGCAAAGAGGCCGACAACTGGTTCGTGCTTTTGCGCAAGTAGCGGAGCGACGCTCGGGGCTGCAGCATGCGGCATGCGGCACGACGCAAGCCTATTCGGACCCATGACACGAAGCTGACGAACGCGCCCTTCACCTGACAAAAGCGTGTGAACACGCCGGGGCAACGTGGGTTACGCCTCGAGAATACTTCGGAGGCAGTCGTGGCCATCGCATCTTTTTTCATCGCCCATTGGGTTCTGTCGATCTTTTGCCAGACCTTTTTTTTGCACCGTTATTCCGCCCATCGCATGTTCCGCATGTCGAAGGGTTGGGAGCGCTTTTTTCACTTCCTCACGTGGTTCGCCCAAGGCGCGAGTTACCTGCAGCCGCGCGCCTACGCGATTCTGCATCGCATGCACCACGCTTACAGCGACACGCCCAAAGACCCGCATTCTCCCAGGTTTTTCGCGACGCCGTTTTCCATGATGTGGCACACGAAAGACATCTACCTCGGCCTGCTGGGCCGAAAGGTCGAGCCCGAGTCTCGGTTTGAGAACGGCTACCCGTCGTGGAAACTGCTCGACGAAACGCTGAACAACATGTTCGTCGCGGTAGCTTTCATGGCAGCCTATACGCTGTATTACGTGCAGTTTGCAACATCACCTTGGCAGTACCTTTTGCTGCCGATTCACTTCTTGGTGGGCCCGGTCCAAGGCGCCATCGTGAACTGGGGCGGGCACAAGTACGGCTACCGAAATTTCTTCAACAAAGACGACTCCAAAAACACGCTGGTCTTTGACCTCGTGACCTGGGGCGAGCTCTTTCAGAACAACCACCACACCTTCGGAATGGCGCCGAACTTCGCAGTTCGATGGTTTGAAATCGACCCTTGCTACCAGGTCATGAAGGTTCTTCAGTTCGCGCGCATCATCGACATGACCGGCGCGCAGCAAACCCGCTGGGAGCCCGGCGACGAAGCCGCGCCCGATGGTCTTCCCGCCGAATAA